>NZ_CP043808.1:2176538-2487472 GCF_008386315.1 Serinicoccus marinus DSM 15273
GCCCGACCCGGACCCGGTCGAGGCGAGCATCGCCGAGATCCAGGGCACCGGCGAGGCCTCCGAGCTGGTCGGCCAAACGGTCAACACCAGCGGCGTGGTGACCGCGGCCTACCCCACCGGCGGCTTCAGCGGGGTCTACCTGCAGACGGCCGGCACCGGCGGAGCGGAGAAGGTGCCGGGTGACGCCTCGGACGGCATGTTCCTCTACAGCTCGTGGGCGGCGGACAACGCCGAGATCGGCGACTGCCTCCAGGTCGAGGGGGCCGAGGTGGTCGAGTACAACGGCCTCACCGAGATCTCCGGCGGCTTCGTCGACGTCGTCGAGGGCTGCGAGGCGGTCACGCCCACCGCGCTCTCGACGCTGCCGGTGACGGACGCCGAGAAGGAGGTCTACGAGGGCATGCTCGTGCAGCCCGAGGGGACCTACACCATCACCAACAACTACCAGCTCAACCAGTACGGCCAGATCGGTCTGGCGCTGGTGAGGAGCCGCTCTACCAGGCCACGGACCGCGTGCTGCCGGGCGAGGAGGCCGAGGCCTACGAGGCGGCCAACCAGGAGCGCTACATCACCCTGGACGACGGCTCGAGCTGGGACTACCTGCGCAACAGCACGGCCCAGTCCTCGGCGCTGCCCTACCTGTCCGCCGAGGAGCCGCACCGCACCGGCTCGCAGGTCACCTTCGCCTCGCCGGTGATCCTGGACTACCGCTTCCAGTGGAACTACCAGCCGGTCGGCCAGGTCGTCGGCTCGGAGAGCGCGGTCGACCCGATCACCAGCGAGAACGACCGCGAGGTCGACCCGCCCGCGGTCGGTGGCGACGTCCAGATCGGTGCGTTCAACGTGCTCAACTACTTCTCCGACCTCGGCCGGGACGAAGAGGGCTGCGACTACTACGCCGACCGCTTCGGCAACCCGGTCGGCACCGACTTCTGCGAGGTCCGGGGCGCCTGGTCCGAGCAGGCCTTCCTGGACCAGCAGGCCAAGCTCGTCACCGCCATCAACGGCACCGATGCCGAGGTCCTCGCGCTGATGGAGATCGAGAACTCCGCGGCGCTGTCCTACATCGACCACCCGCGCGACAAGGCGCTGGCCGACCTCGTGGCGGCGCTCAACGCCGAGGCGGGAGAGGAGCGCTGGGCCTACGCCCCGTCGCCGACGGTGACCCCGCCGGGCGAGGACGTCATCCGCACCGCCTTCATCTACGACCCGTCCGAGGTGTCGCTCGAGGGTCCCTCGCTGATCCAGCTCGACGACGCCTTCGCCAACGCCCGCTACCCGCTGGCGCAGGAGTTCACCACGACCGACGGCACGTCCTTCGTGGCGATCGCCAACCACTTCAAGTCGAAGGGGTCCGGCGAGGACGACGGCACCGGTCAGGGCCGGGCCAACCCGGCGCGCATCGCGCAGGCCGAGGCGCTCAGCGCCTGGTCGGAGGAGATGTTCGCGGACGAGGCGGTCTTCCTCATGGGCGACTTCAACGCCTACAGCCGCGAGGACCCGGTCCGGGTCATCGAGGACGCCGGCTACACCAACGTCGCCAGCGCCTTCGAGCCGGACTCGATGACCTACCAGTTCAGCGGACGCCTGGGCTCGCTGGACCACGTCTTCGCCAACGAGGCGGCCACTGAGCTGGTGTCCGGTGCGGGCGTGTGGGACATCAACGGCGATGAGTCGATCGCGTTCCAGTACAGCCGGCGCAACTACAACCTCGTCGACTTCCACAGCGACGACCAGTTCGCCAGCTCCGACCACGACCCCGTCCTCGTCGGCCTCACCGCCGACACCGACGAGACCGTGCCGGTGGAGCGCATCGCGGGCACCAACCGCTACGACACCGCGGCCAGGATCGCGGCTGCCTACCCCGAGGACGTGAGCACGGTCTACATCGCCACCGGCGAGAGCTTCGCCGACGCGCTCTCCGGCGCAGCACCCGCCGCCCGCGGCCTGCTGCCGACGACGAGCGGCGAGGTCGCCGTCGCCCCCGACGGCTCGCCCGCCCCGATCCTGCTGACGCGGACCGCCGGGCTGCCCCAGGCCACCATCGGTGCGCTGGAGGACCTCGAGCCGGACAACATCGTCATCCTCGGTGGCGAGGTCGCGGTCTCCGAGGACGTCGAGGAGGCGCTGGAGGGTTACGGCGAGGTCAGCCGGATCTCGGGCGAGGACCGCTACGAGACCTCCGCGCTGCTCGCGACGCAGTACGGCGACGTCGACCACGTCTACGTGGCGACCGGTCAGAACGGTGCCTTCGCCGACGCCCTGTCCGCGTCGTCGCTGGCCGCCACCGAGGGGGTGCCGGTCCTGCTGACCCGCACCGCCACGGTGCCCGGCTCGCTCACCACCGCCCTGGAGGCGCTCGGCGACCCCGAGGTGATCGTCCTGGGCGGCGAGGGTGCTGTCAGCGGAGACGTCTTCACCGCCCTGGGCGCGACCGAGCGTCTCGCCGGGACCGACCGCTACGGCACCTCGGTGGCCGTGGCCGAACGGTTCGGCTATGACGAGACCAACCCCGCCCCGGCGGTCCACGTCGCCACCGGCCTGGACTACCCGGACGCGCTGGCCGGCTCGGCCCTGGCCGGGGTCCAGCAGGTCCCCGTCATGCTGAGCCGCACGGACGACATCCCGGCGGACACGCTGGACGCGATCGTCGCCCTCGACCCGGCCCAGGCGTTCCTGCTGGGTGGCACCACCGCCCTGACGGACAACGTCTTCGACACCCTCGTCGCCGCCCTCAACGGCGACCAGGCGCCCTGACGGGAGGCGGCCGGTCACCGGCCTGACACGACGCGGCGGGCGGCATACCTCGAGGTATGCCGCCCGCCGGCGTTCGTCAGGAGGTGCTCAGAGGGTCAGGGCCGCGTGCCGGTTGACGTCCTTGTAGAGCAGGTAGCGGAACCGGCCGGGGCCGCCGGCGTAGCAGGCCTGCGGGCAGAACGCGCGCAGCCACATGAAGTCCCCGGCCTGCACCTCGACCCAGTCGCTGTTGAGCAGGTACATCGCCTTGCCCTCCGGGACGTAGAGCCCGTGCTCCATGACGTGCGTCTCGGGGAACGGGATGGCCCCGCCGGGCTCGAAGGTCACGATGTTGACGTGCACGTCGTGCCGCACGTCGGTGGGGTCGGCGAAGCGCTGGGTGCGCCACACCCCGTCGGTGTCCGGCATCGCGCCGGCCTCGACGTCGCGCTCGTGCGTGACGAAGGCCTCGGGCAGGTCCAGCCCCGGCACCCGCTGCTAGGCCTTGCGGACCCAGTGGAAGGTCGCGGTCTCCTCGCTCCGGTTGTGCAGGGTCCAAGCCGCCCCGGGCGGGAGGAAGGCGTAGCTGCCCGGCTCCAGCGCGTGCTCGGTGCCCTCGAGGGTGAGGGTGAGGGCGCCGTCGACGACGAAGAGCACGCCCTCGGCGTCAGCAGGCCGAGGAGCACGAGGATGCCGCCGCCCGCGGTGACGACCCAGCGCGAGCGGATGCCGATCACCGCGACGAGCCCGACGTTCTGCGCGAAGCCGGACTGGGGGAAGGAGTTGAAGACCGGCGCGGCCATGGTGGAGAGCATGTCGGCGCGCAGGCCGTTGGCGATGCGCCGCGAGTCGACCTTGGTGCGGACGATCTACCCGACGGCGATTTCCCTTCAGTGAAGTTCGATTCCGTATAGGGAGATCAGACCCGAGACTTCGGCGGCGTCAAGAGTCGCCCGCGGACGTTTCGGGTATGCCGTCGCCGGGCCCCGCAGGGCCCTGGCGTCAGGAGGGTCCGGTCAGTCCTGCTCGCGGTCGGCGGAGCGCTTCCACCGGATGCCGGCGTCGATGAAGTCGTCGATGTCGCCGTCGAGCACGGCCGCGGTGGAGCCGACCTCGTGGTGGGTGCGCAGGTCCTTGACCATCTGGTAGGGGTGCAGGACGTAGGAGCGCATCTGGTCGCCCCAGGAGGCCTTGATGTCGCCGGCCATCTCCTTGCGGGCGGCGTCCTCCTCCTGCTTCTTCAGCAGGAGCAGGCGCGACTGGAGCACGCGCAGCGCGGCCGCACGGTTCTGGATCTGGCTCTTCTCGTTCTGCATCGAGACGACGGTGCCGGTCGGGATGTGGGTCATCCGGACGGCCGAGTCGGTGGTGTTGACCGACTGCCCGCCGGGCCCGCTGGAGCGGAAGACGTCGACCTTGAGGTCGGCCTCGGGGATGTCGATGGTGTCGGTGCTCTCGATGAGCGGGACCACCTCGACGGCGGCGAAGCTGGTCTGGCGACGGCCCTGGTTGTCGAACGGGCTGATCCGGACCAGGCGGTGGGTGCCGGCCTCGACCGCGAGCGTGCCGAAGGCATACGGCACCTTCACCTCGAAGGTGGCCGACTTGAGGCCGGCCTCCTCGGCGTAGGAGGTGTCCAGCACCGCGGTCGGGTAGTCGTGCCGCTCGGCCCAGCGGAGGTACATCCGCATGAGCATCTCGGCGAAGTCCGCGGCGTCCACTCCCCCGGCGCCGGAGCGGATGGTGACGACCGCCTCGCGGATGTCGTACTCCCCGTTGAGCAGCGTGCGGACCTCGAGCTGCTCCACCGCCCTGCGCAGCGAGGCCAGCTCCTTCTCGGCCTCCTCCAAGACCTGGTCGCCATCCGCGCCACCTTCTTCGCGACCGAGCTCGACGAGAGCCTCCAGGTCGTCGATGCGGGAGTCCATGCCGGTGACCTTGTCGTGCTCGGCCTTGGCCCGCGACATCGCCGAGGTGACCTTCTGCGCGTTCTCGACGTCGTCCCACAGGTCGGGCTTGCTGGCCTGCTCCTCGAGGTCGGCGATCTGCGCCTGCAGCCGGTCGAGGTCGGTGACGTCCCGCACGGACGCCATCGTCGCGCGGAGCTGCTTGATCTCGGTCTCGAAGTCGACTGCCACGAGCGACAAGCCTACGCCCAGCGGGCCTCGACGAGGACGAGCGGTGCCTTGCTACGCTGGCTGCCGGGACGCGCACAGGAGGGGTAGCGCCGTGGCAGAGGACGACGAGCCGGAGACGTTCACCAACTTCTACCGCCAGGACATCGACGACGCCGAACGAGACATGGGAGAGATCGCCTCCGAGATGGCGGCGCTGCTCGACGGCGTACGGCGTGCCCTCGACAACGGAGCCTGGGTGAGCAGCAGCGCGGACGACTTCGCGGCAGCCCTGAGCGACAACCAGCGCCGGCTCCGCACCGGACCGGACCTCTCGCTGAGCGAGATCCGCGGGGAGCAGGGCCCGGCGCACCCGCACCAGATCGAGAAGGAGCACCGGGACTACGGGTGGGGCCGATGAGGGAGGTCAAGATCCACCTCGAGTTCTTCCACGACCTCATCAAGGGCATGGAGACCGCCGACACGGGCATACCCACCCAGGTCGGTCGCATGCAGCGGGTGATCCAGTCGGTCGACCTCTCCTCGGAGGGGCTCTACACCCCGGGCAGGGCGCTGGACTGGGTGATCGACGAACTTCCGGGTCTGCGGCGTCGCCTCGCACTGGCCGAGCTGGTCAACTCCATGCTGCCGCAGGGCATGGACGTGGTGACGATCGACGAGTCACAGCTGCCCACGCAGTCGCCGCACGAGGCGGAGGCGGACGCGCGGCGGGCGGCCGAGCTCATGACGATCTACGGCTCGCCCATGTATGAGGACAGCATCAACGAGGAGGGTGAGCTCCCGCAGGAGATCGTCGACCTGCTCAAGGAGAACGCCCACGACCCCTACTTCGCGGCGGAGCTCGCGGAGCAGACCGACCCCGCGGTCGTCGCCTCCTTCCTGGAGAACCTCGCGAAGGCCAACAACCGCTTCCTCCAGATGGAGGAGGATCCGCCCGACTCCTACGCCGCCGACTACGACACCATCGTGCAGGGCCTGGGCACGTCCCTGGGTCAGGCCACGAGCAACACCGGCGACCTGGCCCTCGACGACGACGTCCGGGAGCGCTGGCTCACGGCAATGACGACCCCGACGTTCGCCGCCGAGCCCGGTGAGCTGGCGACACCGGGCGACGACGCAGCGATCCTCACCTTCCTCACGACCACGGGCAACTGGGATCCGCAGTTCCTGCAGTCCGCGGTCGAGCGGGTGTATGTGCAGGAGCGCCACCACGAGGGCGGCCACGAGATGTGGTGGACCGGCACCGGTCCACCCATGCTCCCCGGCTTCGAGGACGGTCCGATGGACCCGATGACGCAGCTGCTCCTCGGGCTGCGCAACCACCCTGGGACCGTCCAGGCGCTGCTCGACGACGACGGCCTCAGACCAGGTCGGTCGACGGCGAGGAGATCGGCCTGGACGGTCTCACCCGGCACCTGGTGCGCCGCGGCTGGCCGATGGACGAGGGCCAGACGGTGGTCGGAACGTTCGCCGTCGCCACCAACCTCGGCGATCCGGCGGCCGGGAAGGAGATCGCCGGGGTTCTGGGCAGGGAGCTCGAGGACCTGCAGGCCGACATCGCCGCGGACAACAAGGAAGCGGAGCGCCTGGACCGGCACGTCGCGGCCGACTGGGCCTCAGTCCCCGTGATCGGCACACCCGTCGACGTCGGCAACGCGCTCTGGTATGCCTCCGAGGGCGACTGGGGTAACGCTGGCTGGTCCGCCGCAGGAATGGTGCCCTTGGCCGGTGACGGAGCTGTGGCGGTCCGCAACCTGGCCCGCAACGCCGACAACGTCAAGATCCGCGGTCTTCGGTTGACCGACCTCGTCGACGCCCAGCAGCTCGATGACTTCCTCACGACCCATGGTCGGCTGCCCACGGCTGGCGACTTTCCGCGGCCGGTTCCTCATCTCCCCGAGCGGATCGCGAATCTTCCGCCTGGCCTGCGCCACCTGGGACGCATCTTCAACGGGCAGGCGCATGACGCGGCCCTGACCGCCGCGACGAAGGACCGTGGCGGTTTCGGGCACGTGTACCTCAACGCGCCGCCGGGCTACGGCGGCCGCGGGAAGTACGTCGTGGTCGACGGATGGATCCCGCCCAAGGTGGACGAGCGAGGCAGAAGACTCAGCCCTGGCGCCATCCTGGAGTTCAAGGGCAGCCAGCTCAGCGAGATCAACCCCACCACCTGGAAGCGTTACGTCAACCAGATCGCTGATCGTTATCCGAGCGGCGCCACCATCGCCAACGTGCGGAGCTCGCGAGGGGCGCGGCAGGGCGGTTTCACCGCCATCGAGGGCGAGCTCCACATCGTCCTGCCGCGACAGCTCGATGACATCCCCAGTGATATGCGGAGGTATGCGAATGGACGAGGGGTGAAGATCTTGCAGGACTTCGAGCTGCCGGAGCAGCCGTGGTGGCGCCAGTGACGCAACCGGCGAGGCAGGATGGGCGTATGCGGGTGAGGTACGGACAGTTCTGGGACCGCTCGACCCACGACTTCAGCAGTGAGCTCGTCTCCGTCGATGAGGCCTGGGAGCTGTTCGAGACCGAGGGGTTCGTCAGTGTCGAGGTGACGGATGGCGACCGGACCACCATCGTCTACGCCTTCTCAGCCGGTTCCGGAACCACCGCTTGGTACGAGTCACGCACGCTGGTGCAGGAGCACGCGCTCTCTCGTTCGGCGCACGGGGAGCACGACCTCTTGGTCGACGACATCAACGAGCATCACGACGGCGGAGCGCGTGTCGTGGCCTGGGAGGTCTTCCCTTCCTACGGGGTGGCCTCCCGCCAGGTACGGCACTACCCGGCCGGTGAGCACGACGAGCGGACCTGGCACACCCTGACCGCAGCCGACCTCGACCTGCTCTCGGTGCCCGGCCCTATCGACCCCCGCGACGTCAACGCCCTGATCGAGCCGTCTCTTCTGGGGGTCACGCAGCGTCTCGACGCCCTGCCGCAGGCGGAGTTCGGTCCGCTGCCCGCGACCTGGGAACCTGTGCCGGCTCCGGGAGTGCCAACGTATGGAGCCCGCCGTGTCGGCGAGAGCAACGCGCTGTGGGGCTTCATCACGGCCCGAGAGGCCGAGCAGCGTCACGTCTCCGGCGAGCCCTGGTGCCTGGACCTCCAGCCAGCATGGCCCGGCACCGCCAGCAGCCCGCGGATCACGGTCGACGTGACAGGGGACAAGATCTTCGTCGATCTGCGCCACGGGCAGCACTCGATTCGCAGCGTCGATCTCGACCGCGCCGGCGAGTCTGCCCGGTTGAGCTGGATCGAGGAAACCCGCTGGGACGACACGGTCCGATCGCGCCCGCCGCGCTGGCTCTCGCTGCGTGACCCACACAGCTCACGGAGCCTCGTCCTACCGGCCGCCGGCACGGCTGAGCTGCGCCATACCGTCCACGGCGCCGTGCAGGAGCGCACCACTGTGCCCCCTCAACCAACCCGGCTCTATGCTGCCGCCACCGTCGAGGACGTCGCCGCTCTCGCGCTCGAAGCCCAGCACCTCACCATCGACGAACTCCTGGAGGACTGAAGGCAGGTTCAGGGGGTCGATGCAACACCGGCCTGTGGTGGGGAGGGTAGCTGCTCCTGGTAGACCTCGGCAGGAGTTCGCCATCCGAGGACCTTGCGAGGTCGTTCGTTGAGGGTGACGGCGATGGCTGCAACCTCCTCGGCGGACCATCGTGATAGGTCGGTTCCCTTGGGGAAGTACTGGCGCAACAGGCCGTTGGTGTTCTCGTTGCTCGGACGCTGCCATGGTGAGTGTGGATCGCAGAAGTAGACCGCGACGCCGGCGTCGATCTTGAGCTGGACGTGCTGGGCCATCTCCCCGCCCTGGTCCCAGGTCAGCGATCGGCGCAGCTGCTCGGGCAGGTCGCCCAGCTGGGCGGTGATCGCGTCCCGGACGGCCTGAGCGCCATGACCCGCCGGGGGTGGCCCGTTCTTGACATACGGGACCTCGCCGAAGCCCTCCATCCTGGGCAGGTGCAGCAGCATCGTGTACCGGCTGGTGCGCTCCACGAGCGTCCCGATCGCTGACTTGTCCAGCCCGATGATCAGGTCGCCCTCCCAGTGACCGGGTACCGCCCGGTCGCCAGCCTCGGCGGGACGTTGAGAGATCCTGACCTCGTCGGTGACCAAGGTGCGGCCGCTGCGGCCAGTCCTGGCGCGTGGCTCGCGCAGCGCCCGCCCGGTACGCAGGCACGCAGTCAGCTCCCGCTTCAGCGCGCCGCGGCCCTGAACGTACAGCGAGGTGTAGATCGTCTCGTGGCTGATCCGCATGGACTCATCGTCGGGGGAGTCGACCTTGAGCCGGTTGCTGATCTGCTCCGGGCTCCACGCGGTGCCCCAGCGGCGGTCCTGCCGACGCCCGTGCCGGCGACCGGCCCAGGGCACGTCCGGGCCGGCGATCGGTGGCCCATCGGCATCGGTGACCTCCCCGCAGAGCTTGTCCTCCACGTAGGCCCGCAGCCGCGGATTGGTCGCCAACTTCACAGGTTTGGGCCGCTTCGCGGCCTGCTGCGCCTTCCACTGCGCCACGCTCGCCCGGTAGACCTGCTTCCCGGAACGCGTGGCCGGGTGGCGCCAGTGACGCAACTGGCGAGGCAGGATGGGCGTATGCAGGTGAGGTACGGACAGTTCTGGGAACGCTCGACCCACGACTTCAGCAGTGAGCTCGTCTCCGTCGATGAGGCCTGGGAGCTGTTCGAGACCGAGGGGTTCGTCAGCGTGGAGGTGACGGATGGCGACCGGACCACCGTCGTCTACGCCTTCTCAGCCGGTTCTGGCGCCGTCGAGTGGTACGAGTCACGCACGCTGGTGCAGGAGCACGCGCTCTCTCGTTCGGCGCACGGGGAGCACGACCTCTTGGTCAGCGACATCAACGAGCATCACGACGGCGGAGCGCGTGTCGTGGCCTGGGAGGTCTTCCCTTCCTACGGGGTGGCCTCCCGCCAGGTACGGCACTACCCGGCCGGTGAGCACGACGAGCGGACCTGGCACACCCTGACCGCAGCCGACCTCGACCTGCTCTCGGTGCCCGGCCCTATCGACCCCCGCGACGTCAACGCCGTGATCGAGCCGTCTCTTCTGGGGGTCACGCAGCGTCTCGACGCCTTGCCGCAGGCGGAGTTCGGTCCGCTGCCCGCGACCTGGGAGCCTGTGCCGGCTCCGGGAGTGCCAACGTATGGAGCCCGCCGTGTCGGCGAGAGCAACGCGCTGTGGGGCTTCATCACGGCCCGAGAGGCCGAGCAGCGTCACGTCTCCGGCGAGCCCTGGTGCCTGGACCTCCAGCCAGCATGGCCCGGCACCGCCAGCAGCCCGCGGATCACGGTCGACGTGACAGGGGAAAAGATCTTTGTCAATCTGCGCCACGGGCAGCACTCGATCCGTCGGATCGGGTTCGTCCGCACTGGCGAGGCTGCCCGGTTGGGTTCGGCCAGGGAAACCCGCTGGGACGACACGGTCCGATCACGCCCGCCCTTGTGGGTCACGCTGCGTGACCCACACAGCTCACGCAGCCTCGACTTGCCGACCAACGGTGAGGCTGAAATACGCCGCACGGTCCGCGGCACCCTGGTGGAGAGCACTGCGATTCCCACGCGACCGCCTCGTCTCTATGATGCCGCCACCGTCGAGGACGTCGCCGCTCTCGCGCTCGAAGCCCAGCACCTCACCATCGACGAACTCCTGGAGGACTGAATGCACCTCGCTCTCAATGCCGTCAGCCCGGGTCGCCCGGTCGACACGCTCGCGACCGCCTCGCTCCACCCCGACCCCGCCGTGGCCCAGCAGTGGGTCCAGGTCCTCAGCGGTTCACCCGCCAGCTACGAGGGGACGGGCCCGCTGTCCGAGCTAGTGGCGGATCCCGACCGTTCTGCGGCAGGGATCTACGACGGGATCCCCTTCGTCGCCGGGCCGGTGCCGATGGACGCGACGATGGGCTGGCCTCCGCAGGAGGAGGACACCTGGTGGTCCGTGCTCTGGTCCTCCCCCGCGGACACGGCCGTGCTGCTGGTCCGAGAGCCTCCGGGCGACCTCGCGCGGCAGGTGGTTCACGCCGAGGGAGCCGTCGAGGAGGAGACGGGCAACGCGCTGCCGGATGAGCCTGACCACGGTGACACCGAGACCTACGCCTCGGCGGTCAGCACCGCGCTCTTCGGCTTCGACGTCACGACGATGTCACCCGGCCGCATCGACCCCGCCGCCCTCGAGGTGCACCACTTCCGGCTCTCCTGACCGCGAGGACGGTCACTCCCCCGTCTGCCCGTCGGCGAGCTCGCGCAGCAGGTCGGCGTGGCCGTTGTGCCGGGCATACTCCTCGACCATGTGGGTGAGGATCCACCGCACCGAGACGTGGCCCCGGCCGCCCCACGCCGGGTGCGTCACGCCGAGCGGGTCCTCCGCGTCCGACGTGAGCGCCTCGCGCAGGGCCCGCCGCGAGCGCCCGACCGACGTCTCCCAGGTCCTGCGGACGTCATCGGCCTCCTGCGACAGGGCGCTGTTCCACTCCCAGTCCTCGTCCGCCTCCCAGTCGACGTCCGCCCACGGCGCCGGCATGGCGGTCTCGGAGAGCACCTCGGTGAACCAGTAGTCCTCGACCCACGCCAGATGCTTGAGGAGCCCGGCCAGCGTCATGGTGCTGGTATGCCCGGGCAGCCGCGCGCGAAGCGCCTGCGTGTCCAGGTCGCGCGTCTTCCACTCCAGCGTCGCCCGCTGGAAGTCGAGGAAGCCGGCCAGGGTCGCCGGCTCGGGCGCGTCCAGGGGAGGCTCCGGCCGCCCGACGTCGTCGATCGTGATGTCGCTCATGCCCGGCACCCTAGGGCTCGCGCCGGACAGCGGGCGACCGCATTTCGGCCCCGGGCAGTGACGCGGCTCAGGTCTGGGCGGGCTCGTGCTGGTGCAGGTCGGAGTCCTGCAGCGACTTGGGCACCATCGACACCGCCGCGAAGGAGATGAGCGCGAGCACCGCGATGTAGACGCCGATGCTCCAGGACTGGCCGGTGCGCTGCAGCAGCAGCTCGGCGATGAGCGGGGCGAAGGCGCCGCCGATGATCGAGCCGAGGGCATACCCGATGGAGACGCCGGAGTAGCGCACCCGGGCGGGGAACATCTCGGCGTAGAGCGCCGACTGCGGGCCGTAGGACGGGCCGAGACCGACGGTGAGGACGAGGATCGCGAGGGTGAAGAGCGGCAACGAGGCGGTGTCGAGCAGGAACCACATGGGGATCGCCCAGAGGATGATGATGCCGTAACCGATCTGGAAGGTCAGCACGCGACCGATCCGGTCGGAGATGTAGCCGCCGTAGAGCGTGAAGACCAGCCATCCCACGCCACCGAGCAGCGAGGCGATGAGCGTCTGGGTGCGCTCCATGCCGAGCGTGTTGACGCCGTAGCCGTTGAAGTAGGCGATGACGAGGTAGCCCGCCGCGTTGTTGGCGGCGAAGATGAGCGCGGCGAGGATGACGTTCTTGCGGTGGTGCCGGAAGAGCTCGCCGAGCGGGGCCGACTCCTTCTGCCGCAGCCGGGCCATCTCGGCGAAGACCGGCGACTCCTCGACCTGGCGGCGGATCCAGTACCCCACGCCGATGAGCACGATAGAGAAGAGGAACGGGATGCGCCAGCCCCAGGTGAGGAACTGCTCGTCGGTCATGAAGGTGCTGAGGCCGAACATGAACAGCGTCGCGACGATCATGCCGATGGGGACGCCGATCTGCGGGTAGGCCCCGAACAGGCCCCGCTTGCCCAGCGGCGCGTGCTCGACCGACATGAGCGCGGCGCCGCCCCACTCACCGCCGGCGGAGAAGCCCTGGAGCAGCCGCAGGAAAATGAGCAGGACCGGGGCCGCGACGCCGATCTGGGCATACGTCGGCAGCAGCCCGATGATCGCGGTGGCGCCGCCCATGCCGACCAGGGTGAAGACGAGGACGACCTTGCGGCCGAAGCGGTCACCGAGGTGCCCGGCGACGACGGCGCCGAGCGGGCGCACGAGGAAGCTGATGCCGAGGGAGGCCCACGCCGCGAGCTGCGCGCCGCCCTCGCCCATGGGCGCGAAGAAGAGCTGGCCGAGGACGAGCGCGGCCGCCTGGGCGTAGATGAAGAAGTCGTACCACTCGATGGTGGTGCCGACCAGGGTGCCGGCGAGGACCTTGCGCTCCTCCCGCGCCCGGTCGGTGCGTGCTTCACTGCCGGTCATCCTCGACCCTCCTGACGGTGCGTGGTGCGCCACGGAGCGGTCCCTGCGAGGGGCGGGCCGGCGCGGCGGTGCGTCACCCGATGATAAGCACGCGCCGGGCCGGCGGGACAGAGCCTGCTGCTCAGGCAGTGTGCCGCAGGCCGGCCGCGGCGGGCACCTGCTCCTGCAGGTAGTCCAGCGCCTGCACCGCGGTCCAGCCCTCGGGGTGCCGCTCGATGAGTGCGGTGGCACCGGCGAGGTCCTGGCCGAGCGTGACGAGGGTGTCCTCGGCATACCCGTCCTTGCGCTCCTGCCCCAGGCCGATGTTGGCCATGAGCCCGTTGCACAGGCACTTGCGTCCGACGGTGTCGGCCTCGTCGCCGCCCTTCTTGAGATACATGTGCACCGGCTCGGAGGCACAGCGGTAGCCGATCTCGCCGTCCTCGCGCTCGTAGGGCTGGCGCAGGTAGGACAGGTCGCACAGCCGGGGGCGGGCCTCGTAGACCTCGACCTGGCTGGCGGTGCCCTCCAGCGTCGCGACCTTGAACGGGAAGCCGGTCGGGCTGGCGCGCGGGTCGTTGCGGACGGCGAGCTCGCCGGTGCGCAGCCGTCCGATGAGCTGCCCGCGCGGGCCGTCGGCCAGGCCGGAGTCCTGCGACAGCGCGAAGAGGGTGCCGACCTGCACCCCGACCGCGCCGGCGGCCAGCGCCTCGGCGACCTTGTCGGGGGTGGAGTAGGCCCCCGCCATCCAGAACGGCAGCCCGATGTCGACCATCTTGGCGAGGTTGGCCTCGTCACGGTCACCGTAGACGGGCTCGCCGGCCTCGTCGAGCTGCATCTTGCCGCGCGGCGGGGCGGAGTGGCCGCCGGCCGGGGGCCGCTCGACCACGAAACCGTCGGGGCGGATCTCGGGGTCGCGGTGCAGGTAGTTCGCCAGCTGGTCCACCGAGATGATCGCGAGGAAGTCGGGACGGGTCAGCGTGGGCAGGTCGTCGCCGAGCAGGTCGACAGGGTCGACGGTGATGGTCCGGCGCATCTTGCCCCCGAGCACGTCCGCGGAGATGCTGCCCGGCTCACCCGCGGCGAGGGAGCGCAGCAGCTGCGGGATCTCCCGGGGTATGCCCGCGCCCATGAGCACGTAGTCGACCCCGGCGATCATGGCGCCCAGGATCGCCGTGGGGTTGGCCATCTGAACCTTCTCGAGGCAGTTGATGCCGACGGCGCCCTCGGTGGAGTGCTGGGCCAGGTCCTCCTTGGCCAGCCACACCTCGGCGAAGTTGCCGACGACGCCCAGCTCCTGCCCGGCGCGGGCGGTCTCCAGGGTCAGCTTGGGGATGGGCTTGTAGGGCGTGCCCGGCGCCTTGCCGCCGTCGACGAAGTACTTGTCCAGCACCCGCTGAGCCATCTCCTGGCTGGGGAAGGCGGCCAGCGCCCGGCGGTAGTGCCCGCCCGGGTCGCCGTCCTGCAGGACCCGGCTGAGCACCGCGTCCATGGCCGTGCCGGAGACCACACCGAGCTGCCCGTTGCGCGCCACCTGTCGGGCCAGTCTCCATCCGGAGACGGCCACCCCCATGCCGCCCTGGATGATCGTGGGCCGGGGACGGTCGGTGTGGGTGGGCAGGTGGATGGGCTGGGCAGTGGGTGCGGCCATGCGAGGTGACACCTCTCTGGTCGGGGAGCAACCTACGCAGACGTAGGTTTCGCTTGCGTAGGTTACGGTAACGTAGGTAACCGCTCTTGTCAGGCCTCGCAGGTCAGCGGCGTGCCTGGGGGTGTGTCGGGCATACCCGAACCCGGAGCGATGGGGGTCGCCAACCGGCACTGAGCGCCGGTTCGTCACTCATGAGCCTCCTCGACTGGGCTCATCAGTGACATCCCGGCGTTCAGTGGACGACGCGGCTGCAAGCGGGGCTCGCGCAGCCCGGTCACCGCTCGGGCGCCGGGCGGGCGCCGTCAGCGCACCTGCAGGTGGACCCGCACTCCCCCGTCGACCTGCTCGAAGCGGATGTCGGCCAGCGACTCGGCCACCAGGTCGGCGTCGGGCTCGAGCGCGTCCTGCTCGGTCGTCGTCAGCAGCGCGAGGGTGGCCGCACCAGCCGCCCGGCCGGCCTTCAGCCCCGCGGGAGCGTCCTCGACGACCAGGCAGCGCGCCGGGTCGGCGCCGAGCAGGCGGGCCCCGGTGAGGTATGGCTCCGGGTCGGGCTTACCGGCGCTGATGTCGTCGGCGGTGACGACGACCGAGGTCTGGATCAGCCCGGCGGCACGGATCCGCACTCGGGCCAGCTCCCGGCCGGCAGAGGTCACGATGGCGCCCCGCTCCCCCACGGCGGCCAGCGCGTCGACCGCGCCGGGCAGGGCCACGATGCCCTCGACGTCCTCCAGCTCACGACGGTCGATGTCGGCGGTGGCGGCGTCCGCGTCGAGGTGCGGCGCGACCCGCTCGACGATCCCCCGGCTCGTCACCCCGTGGAAGTGGCCGAACCGCTCGAAGGGCACGTCGTGCTCGGCCGCCCAGGCACGCCACGAGCGCTCGACCGGCCCGCGGGAGTCGGTCAGGGTCCCGTCGTTGTCGAAGAGGACGGCCTCGAAGATCTCGGTCGTGATGTCTCGCACCGAGTCATCGTGTCAGGCGCCTGCCCGGTATGCCTCACCCCGCCACCTCCGAGCGCGCGGACGACGTCACGGTGATGGTCACGCCACCCCCGAAGGCCTCCAGCACCGAGCTGACCACCGGGATGCTGGCCCGGCCGGTGACGGTGACGACCGCCGTGCGGCCGTCCGTGGTGCCGGTGCCGCTGCCCAGCCCCCACTCCTCGATGCGCGAGGGCTGCACGCGTCGCGCCAGGTGCTCGGAGGCGGCGTCGATGACCGTCTGGTCGGTCACCGGGGGGCCGGTGCCGAGGCCACCCTCGTAGACCTGCTCGCGGGCCAAGGCGTCGCTGGCGTCCAGGGCCGCGGCGTCCGCCGCGTCCAGCAGCTGGATCCGGCTCAACTGCACCGAGGTCACCCCGATGACGGCGAAGATGATGGTGAGCGTCAGTGCGACCATGCCGATGAGCAGGATGCTGATCTGCCCGCCGTCGCGCTCCTCCGTGAGAGTCCCCGTCATCGTCCGCCTCCCCGGAACTCGTCCACCGGTTCGTGGTGGGTGGACGTGAGGGTGACGGAGGTGGGCACCCGGTCGCGCATGAAGTCCGGCACCAGCGGCAGCTCGACGCTGATCTGCGAGTCGACGAGCACCGTCGTGCCGGGAGCCAGGCACCCGCCGTCGGGGCAGGAGACCTGCACCCCACCCTCACCGTCCTCGAAGCCGTGCGAGCGGTAGACCAGGGCAGCCGCCACCTGGGCCCGGGACGAGGCAGCCTCGACCCCGTCGGCCGTGACGAAGGCGCGACCGGCCTCACGGGCCGCGGCGGTCACGGCATACGCGCCGGCCTGGACCCGCCCGACCGTGCCGACGAGGTAGAAGAGCGGGACGACGAGCAGCACGAGGAGGAAGGCGACCTCGACGGTCATCGACCCACGGTCCGACGCGATCCGCGGCGAGCTCGCTGCCGTGGCCGTCGCTCTCACTGGTCCTCCGCGAAGGCCTGCCCGACCACGGTCATCTGCCGGTCAGGGCCGAGCGGCCCGACGAGCGGCAGCCGCATCGTCGCGCTCACCTCGACCACCTCCACTCCGCCCACGGTGGTGCGACCGGACGTGACGGTCACTCCCGCTGCCCCGCCGGGCAGGCTCGAGGCCATCAGCTCCTGGGCCCTGCGGGCACCGTCCGCGGGGGTGCTGTCGACCCGGGCGCCCACCCGCGCCCCCTCGACGACGTGGGCGGTCGCGGTGTTGTGCAGGTGCAGCCCGAAGGCGAGCTGCATGACGCCGAGCATGAGGACGCTGACCAGTCCGGCCAGCATCGCGAACTCCGCGGGAGCCGCGCCCCGGTCGGTCGCGGCGCGGCGCATGTCAGCCCCCGACGGAGTTGACGGCCTCGGAGAACAGGCTGGTGAGGAGGGGCTCGGCGACCAGCAGCAGGGCGGTCACGAGCGCGGCGGTCATGATGGTGATGAGCACCCACCCGGGCACGTCGCCGCGCTCCGGCTCGGACAGCCACAGTCGGACACGGTGCCGCAGGCCGGCGGGGTTCACGCGGAAGCGTCGGGTCATGGTCGTTCTCCTTCTGGTGGTGGATCTCTAGAGACTCAGGCGCAGCAGCGGCACGCCGGGGAAGACGGCGAAGAGCACCGTGACGGGCAGGATGAGGAAGACGACCGGGATCATCATGGTGATCTCGCGCTTGCCGCCCTCCTCGATGAGCTGCTGACGTGCCGACTCGCGGGCGTCGGCGGCCTGGGCCCGCAGCACCTCGCCCAGCGGGGTCCCTCGCTGCAGGGCGACGACCAGGCCGTCCACGAAGCGGACGATCGGCGCGACACCGGTCCGGTGCCCGAGACCCTCGAGGGCCTCGGGGAGGCTGGCGCCGGTCCGGGCCTGGGCCAGGCACAGGTCGAGCTCGGCCGCCAGCTCTCCCCGGGAGAGTCGGGCCACCCGTTCCAACGCCTGGGCCGTGCCCTCACCCGCCGTGATCGACAGGGCGAGCAGCTCCGCGACAGCCGGGAACTCGGCCATGATCTGGTGCTCGCGACGGGTCGCCGCCCGACTGAGCATCCAGTCGCGGGCCACGACCCCGGCCAGGAAGGCAGCCCCCACCAGGAGCAGGACGATGGCGGGGCTGGTCCCCCGGGCGAACCAGAGCAGCGCTCCCAGCGCCACCGCGGCCGCTGCGGCCAGCACCCCCCAGACCACCTGCTGCACCCGGAAGCCCTCCACGTCACCGGCAAGGCCGGCACGGTGGAGGCGGCTGCGCACCGAGTCAGCCCCTCCCAGCAGCCGGTCCAGCAGGTGCGCGGCCCGACGTGCCAGCGGGGTCAGCAGGTCGCTGACCTCCCAGGGCTGCGGGTCGTCGAGGGCGAGGAGACGGGACTTGCGGGGCGGCCGGTCAAGGTAGGGCTCGATGCGGTCGGCCAGGTCGACACGACGGGCCACCGGCAAGCCGGCCCAGACGAGCACCAGGCCGGCACCCAGCGTCAGGCCGAGGACCGCACCCCACCAGGCCGGGTTCATCGCAGCACCCGTGCTTCCTCCGGCAGACGCCCGACGGCGACCATGACCCGGTAGGCCACCAGGGACAGCGCCGCACCGATGGCCAGCACCAGCGCTCCGGCGGGCGTGCCGTAGGCCTGCAACGTGCTCCCTCGCGTGGCCAGCAGAAGCAGCACCGCCCACGGGGCAGCCATCGCCAGCCGTGTCTGAAAAGCTACTTTCTGGTCAGCGTGGAAGTGCCAATGTGCGCCGCAACCTCCGAGTCCACACGGGTCACTTCAGCCCCATTCTGCACTCCTCTTTCATATAGCGGACCGGTGGGTGAAACTGCGGCATTGAAACCCGGCGTGTCTCTGCAGGGTATGTCAGTGGGACGTGCTCTCCTTGAAGTAAGACCTGGCGGCTCGATGAAGTGTCGTCACCGCAGACACTCAAGGAGATCTTCATGCGCTTCAGCGAGCATTTCAACATCACACGCAGCGGCGACGAAACATGGTTCGATCCGCTGCTAGATCAGGACACACCTCTCTACGTGGACCCGTTCCTCGTCTTCGACGACAAGAAGAAGCGATGGAAGAGTGCTCGGAGCGACGTTGTGGACTTCTTCGAGGTCGCGGCGCAACTTGTCAGTGCCGCCGGATCGGCCAAGGCAACGGCCGCGTACAGCAAAGCGACTTCCTTCCTACGGTTCCCGGAGCCGAACGAGTTTGCTCTCGGCGTGTCTATGGGTCGACCGAACGGGTCCGGCACAGGCGGCGGCTTTGCCGATGACATGGCGACCGTGCTGCAACTAGTCCACAAGCACAGCGATGTGGCTCACCTAGCCACCATCCAGGGGTTTGACCTCTTCTCGACGGGGATTGGTTTCGATCGCATAAGCGACATCCTGTGCAACATCCTCAAGGCCCGGTTCATCGACTACACCCAAAAGGTGGCGAAGAAGCATGGGGTCCCGATGGAACCGGTGATGGTCAAGCATGCCTCCTGGAGCAAGAGCAACGCGCGCTGGGAAAACAAGAAGGTCATGCTGCCGAAATCTCCCACCAGGGGGTGGCGTGCTACTCGTACCAGAACGGTTCTTGCGAGACATGCCAGAAGTCACGAAGGACGGCTTCTTCCACTGGGCCGATGCCAACGCCGCGGCCGCCCTTCGGAGCGACTTCGGCTACCTCATCACGGACGAGTTGAGCCAGCCGACGCGGCGATGGATCGCTCAGAAGTTCGCGGTGAAGCATCCCGACACAGCGATGGACTACATCAAGCATGTCGAGCAACTGCCCCACCTGCCATACGACGTAGAAGTAGATCCCCGGGGGCTCGTTTCCTGGCGTGAGGCCGGGGTCGCCGCCGGGCGTCAACTCGGCCTGACACCGGCTGACCAACCGCAGACAAAGCAAGATCTACACGACTTCGTAGACACGCTTGCAGATAAGTTCAAGCACGCCGTTGAGCACACAGACACCTGGCGAGCACTCTGGGCGGATAACCAGCCGCAGACGGAGAAGATCATCCAGGCGGTCGCGGCCCCATGTGGACTGAAGCGTGCCGTGCCGCTGACGTGGATCTGGGGCAAGAGGTCAACCGTGGCCGTGGGCCAGTGGACTTCAAGTTCTCGAAGGGCTGGGAGATGCGCGCACTGCTTGAGATCAAGCGCATCCACAGTAGTGGATTCTTTACCGGTGCCTCCAGGCAGCTGCCGCAGTACCTGAAGACGGAGCAGATCGACTACGGGGTCTATCTTTGCGTTGGTTACACGGACGAGGACTTTTCGGAATCACGCCTCAAGCGAGTCCAGGAGACGATCGACGCTCTGGGCAAAGAAGCGAAGGTCACGATGCGGCTCGTTGTCGTGGACGCTCGCAGGACCAACAAGACATCAGCGTCAAAGTTGAAAGATGGGAAGTCATGAACCGCTACAAGATCAAGTACATGCGCGGATACGGCGACGACCTACCGCAGGAGGTGGTCGCGGACTTCTATCGCCGCAGCGGACCAAACACCGATTTCATCCGTGGGCATGCAGTGTACGAACAGGTAACGCTGCATAGTCTCGCCACCAAGGTCATCGTGCACATTGCGTTGGTCGAGGAGGACGTGGATGAGTGACCGAGCGTTCAAGCCTGTCGGTGAAGGCGAGCCCTACCCCGTCTGGGACGACAACCTTCCCGACGGTTTCGAGAGGGTCGGCATTGGTTGGGTCTGCGCGACTTGCCGTGCGCTGGTCGTGGGCCGAGATGACGCCGCTGCGCATCGCGACTGGCACGCTGACCTGAAGGGGTGACCATGCCGAAGGACTACAACGTCGCGGCTAGGTTGTCCCGGTCGCTCAACGCCCTGCTGGAGCACGGCAGGGGACAGAACACCGCGGCAGTCACAGCTTGGGCCGAGGTCTGCGGACTGGACTGGCCCCACGACAAGGGCGAACTCTTACGCCGCGGGGCTCAGATGATCCTCGATGCTGATGAGATCCGCCGCCGCGTCGAAGCCCTCTCCGAAGAGGACGCCCAGTTCACGTTGCGCCACTTCGACCAGGTCGAGAAGACCGTCGCAAACTTCACGATGCTGCCTCAGAAGAACATGCAGCAGTTTTTCGCGTCGCTCGATGACGCGGGTCTGTATGGGCTGGATGTGTGCAGCCGAGCGCTTGCGCGAGAAGACCCGGAGCCGTCGCTCAGCGAAGACCGCCGGCGAGACCTGCGGTCTCAGGCGCAAGATCTGCTCGACCTGCTCGAGGAAGATGAAGGGATGGAGCCAGAGCTGCATGAGTGGCTCTTGGCCCGCACGCGCGAGATCATCCATGCGCTCGACAACTACGAGTTCTTCGGTACTAGGGCGCTGCAACGCGCTGTGGACGAGTACGTCGGCGGAGTCGTCAACCGCAGGTCCTTCTGGACTGAGTTGAAGGGAACTGATGCAGGGACGAAGGTCATGCTGCTCCTGCAGGCATGCACCTTTGCGCTTAGCGTTTGGACCGGGGTTGGAGCGCCCGCGCTGGAATCTTCGCCTATCCAGGTGATCATGATGCAGGAGATGGGAGTCGACCCAGCTCGTCCCGCCCTTGAGCAGGGTCCCTCGCCAGCAGGAGACAGCGAATAGTCGTCCCACGCCCGCAAGCTGTTACTCCTGTGACTGATGTGGCTGAAGTGACTAGCCCGGCAAGACACAAGATGTAGGGGTTACATGGATGTGGTTTCCCTACGTACGATGGAGGGGTCAGAAGCCAGACCCCATCCCATGACGGTGGTGGGGGTGGCCTCAGAGAGGAGAGGAGGTGGAGAGATGCGGTTCGTCATCGACAAGGCGCGCAACGGCCAGTACTACTGGAACTGTCACGCGCGCAACGGCGAGATCATCGCCACGAGCGAGACGTACGTCTCGAAGGTCGACGCCAAGCACAGCATCAACCTGATCATGAGTCAGGCCGGCGCGGCTGACGTGGTCGACCTGAGTGCCATGAGCAGGTACTGACAACAGCACGAGGCCCACGCGATCCGAAGTACTCGCAATACTTCGGAGCCGTGGGCCTTCGTGTGTCTAGAGTTGCACACCGTCCTGGTCCGATTCCAGAGTCCCGGCGCAAATGGCGTGTCACGAGTTCGCGTACGCGCCAGCCCCTGCCAACGCAGCATGAAGCGTCGTCCGAGCAACGCCCAGGTCACGTGCGATCCGCGACAGTGGGACGCCCGAGTCGCGACGCTCGCGCGCGCTCGCGATCTGCTCAGCCGTCAGAGCCGGCTTCCGGCCGGTGTAGACACCGCGCGCCTTGGCCTTGGCGATGCCGTCACGCTGGCGCTGCTTGATCAACGACCGCTCGAACTGAGCGATGGAGCCGAGGACCTGCATCATGAGCGTGCTGGCGGGGTCTTCCTCGTTCGGCTTGAACGTCAGCCTCTCGGTGATGAACTCGACCGTGACGCCGTTGCCCGTCAACTCACGGACGATGGACTCCAGGTCCAGCAGCGACCGCGCCAGCCGGTCGAGCGAGTGAACCCGCACGGTGTCGCCGTCACGGGCGAACCTCAGCATCTCGTTCAGAGCGGGCCGGTCTCGGTCCTTGCCGCTGACCTTCTCGGAGAACAGCCGGTCTATGTCCAGCCCGAGCTCTTGACGCGCAAGGCTCTGGGTTTCCGTGCTTACACGGGTGTATCCGATCAACATGAGTTATAGACCTCCGGACAGTTCCGATCAACAATGGCGATTTGGACTATATCCGTACAGTCTTGATCATGTTCGACTGGACTAGACCCTAAACAAACACCGTGCTAAATGACGATCTGAGCCTCCTGAGGACGTCCGGTGACAAACCGTCCAGACGCCAGCCGAACGGCCGTCAGTTCGTCGTCCAGCGCCCGTAGATCATCTTTAGCCACTCCTCGTGACGAACTAGACGGGTCCCCGGAGGCAGCGTTCCGTCGGCATACAGGCAGGCATGCCAGGGCCGGCACCCTCGGTGCAGGTCGATGCGGCACGTTCGGCACCGCTCGGCTGTCTCCTCGTCGCACACGATGCAGAGGTTGGGAGTGGTTTCGAGGCTTTCCGGCGGGGATGGTCTGGTCCAGTACCCCCTTCCAATGGTCGAACTCTCCAAAGCTATGCACGTCTTCGCGTGCTCGTTGCCGCACTCAGGAGTGAAGTGCACCGCTTCGCCGCAATCCTGAAAGCAGCCCGTTCTCGCAACCTCACCGCATGCTGCACACTTCCGCATCTTTCGTTTATCTCACGGGTTGACAGTTCTTCTCGTTGAGCCTTTTGGAAGTTGGCCCCCTTCTAGAAAGGGGGGCCAACTTCCACTGGGGTCGGGAACTGGGCTTCTACTGGGCCTTCCACAGGGCTTGACCTGCAACAATGGCACTCAGGGGGCACCCGGAAACTGGGCTTCCAACGGGCTTTCCACTGGGCTTGGGCCGATTCGGCTTCCACTGGGCCCGTGGAAGCGCCGGTTGCAGGGCCTTGACCTGCAAAAACGCCCAGTCTCCAGAGCTTCCACTGGGCTCCAACGGCGAATCAGCTTCCATTGGGCCGATACCTCTTCGCGATGCGGCCACCGCTGGTGTTGTGCCCACCGGCGACCTCCTGGACCCGCTCGGCCATGGCTCGCAGGCGCGAGCGGACCGTCTTGGACGACAGACCCGTCATGTTGACGATCTCGTCCACCGTCAGACCCGAGGTTTCCGCCATGCCAAGAGCGGCCTCGACGCTGAGCCGGACCGGCGCGGTGTGCAACCGAGAGCGCCCCGGGACGTGATCGTGGACGAAGTCCACCGGCCCGACCGTGTCGGCGGGCTGCTTCACGTGATGCATCGTCACTTCGTCCGAGCCAGGTTCGCCCTCGAGGACGGCCACCGACCCGAGGCCTGACGTCAACCAGGTCGAGCCGTAGATCGAGTCCAGAGTCACCTCGCGACGGCTGTCGCTGGACGCCTTGCGCTGGTGATGGAGCAACAGCACGTCGATGTCGTCCGCGATCAACGACTGGCACGCGAGGTTGATGGCTGATCCGACTTCATCGGTGTTGACGCCCGGGGCCAAGTCCTTCACCGAGTCGATGACCACGACCGACACGTCTGCGCAGACGCTGTGTACCCAGGCCAGCAGATCACCCTTGACGAGTGGGTCAACCGGCAGCGGGCCTCGCCAGACGTGCAGCCGGTCGTTGAGCAGATCGCGGCTTTCCTCTCGGACCATGCGCCGGAACGACCGCGCAGCCTGACGTGGGCGGTCCATCGCCAGGTACAAGATCCGGCCCGCACGCGGCGTCACGGGCATGCCGAGAAGCTCAGGAGGTGCGACGCCCACCATCGCGAGCACGAGTTGCTGCGCAAGAGTGGTCTTCCCGAGTCCTTGGTGCCCCGCGACCATGAAGGCTTCGCCTTCTGCCCACAGGACGTGCTGACCGTTGCCCCACAGCGCGGGTACTTCGTCTGGCTCGTCCAAGATGAACGAGCCGCCTGGGACCGCCCGACGCAGTTGCTCCGCCATGTGGGCTGCTTCCTGTTCCGTGACGCTCATAGCTGAGGCCTCCAATCCGGGATGACCTCACGAGCGCGCCGCCTCGAGGCGGACTCGTAAGCCTTGACGACCTCTGCCCACGGGAACGGGTGCGGCTCCTGCGCCGTGACCTGCCAAGCGCGGTAGAGCGTGCCGATTGCGACGTCGTAGGTGTCACCCAGCAGGCGCCACGACAGCCGATACGCGTCCTTGTTGCGGGAGCCGGAGAACCACCCGAAGCCGCGCTCGACAAACTCATGCGTCGCCGGGAGGCCTCCAGAGGCCCCCAGGCTGGACCCGCCGTTGAACTGGCCACGGTCGCCGTCCAAAGCCGCCAGGAGGACGTCTGGCACCACCGGCAGGGTCTCGAAAGGCACCCGCCAGCGGTAGGCGACGCCGTTGACCGACGAGGGCGGCGCAGCCACGTAGGTCCCGTCTGCCTTGACATCAACACCCGGCAGCCAAGGGCCCATGCGAACAGGTCGATCGGCTCGCCAGTAGTAGTGAAGACCGCCGCCGGTGGGTGTCTCAACACACGGCACGTCGCTGAGGTCGACGCCATGATCTGAGCACCAGCCCTGGAATGCCGATACGCCATCGCGCCCCGACAGCAGATCACCCAGGTTGACTGAGGCGGTGCCGGACGGCGGGAGCAGCGGCTCACTCCCGTGACGGTCGCAGTCGATCACGAGAAGCCGCGACGGCATCCCCGTGATAATCCCGACGTTGGAGTCGGCGAACTTGCTCCACCACAGGTCGATCATCCGCGGATCGTGCTGACCGACGAATGGCCGATCACCGTCTCTGCGGAAAGACCAACCGGACTTCAGCACGGGATGGGGCGCCTTCGGCCGGGTTCCATTTCGCGACCCGAGCGGAAGTAGCGAGAATCCTTGTCCTGCATACCCCAGAGCGGAGTCTCTAGTAGAATCCTTCATGTACCGGATTCCTTATCTGAGGTCTGGTTAGTGGAATGCACCTTCCGCACCGCTTCGCCCTCGGTGACACCGTCGCCGAGGGCGATGCTGTTCTCAGAACGTGAGTGCATGGACGTCCACCTCCAGATGCTTCACCGAGCAGGCCCGGCACAGGCGGATGTAGTAGTGGTTCAGGAAGGACGGGTAGACGTTCCACTGAAGGTGGACGTACCGACCCCGCTCGTCGCCGCAAACGGTGCACAGGGTCGCGTCACCGAAACGGTCGATCTCGGCCATGTCCCGCGCATGCGAGTGAGTCACCAGTTGGGGGATTGCGAAGTGCCGTTCGTCCTCACCGAAGAGGTTCGCCACGTGTTCCGTCACAGGCATCAGCTCCAGCTCGCGCATGAACGCGTCCTTGTCGCTCAACGTCCACCCGACTGCCGCCCCATTCTTGAGAGCCAGCCGGGCAACGCGAGCCATGAACTCGAAGCGCTTCTCGGACCAGAAGATGCCTGGCCCTTCACCATTCAGCCGGACGGCGGCAGCCCGGAAGTAGCCGCTATCTCTGGCTCGCGCGATGTCGGTCTCCAACATCTCCTCACGCGTCAAGCCAGCGTCGTACTGCTGCTTCGCGAGGGCGATGAACTCGCTGTAGATCCTCATCACCGAGCCACCGCCTCGACGTCCGCGGTCGCCCTGGCTGCCCGCTTGGAGTCGTACGGCTCCTTCAACATCTCCGGCGTGAACAGGACGGTGACGGAGGTGCCAAGCAGCTGCGGCAGCCGCTCACGGACCGCGTCCGAGGGGCGTACGCGGCCCTTGAGGACGTTCGACAGGTGGATGAAGGGGACGCCGATGGCGGCGGCCGCCTGACGCGTCGTGTAGCGCTGCTGCGACATGATGACGCGCGCTGGCTGCGTGCCTTGGTTTTGCATGGGAACTCCAGACAGATGGGTCTTGCACCTGTCGCTGGAGTTCTGGCCGGTACGTCCTGCGCGCCATGCGCGCCTTCTCCGGCGGTCCGAACTCGGGGTCTGACCTCGAACGGTTCCCGCATCGCTCACGAGGCTGGTGTGGACACCCCGCCGAGCATTCTCAGCGTGCGACGTGCGGACTTGCAAGGTGCCTAGTCGGCTCCGGGTCCGCCCGTCGTAAGACCAATAGTAGCCCCGCCCGGGGCCAGAACCGAGCAGCAGGTCACCCCCACTGACGTCGAGCCTTGACCTGCAACTTCACCCGGTCGGTTGACATCGAACACTTGTGCGGATTCGATCTGGACTCGAACGGACCGGAGGTACCGGTTCGGGAGAGGATAGCATGACCACCACCGACAAGTCGACCGCCACCCGCCGCACCGCCGGTGCAAAGAAGTCCGCGCCGGCGCCGAAGTCAACCGCGCCCAAGCCGGAGGTGGACCTGACGCGCAAGACGCCGCATGGCACGAAGTACCGCGTGGCTCGCACTGGCACCGCTGAAGTGAAGTCGGACTCGCCGTGGGTGGCCGTCTGCCTCGACCACGGCAAGCACGCCGGAGCCAAGTCGCTCAAGGAAGCGTGCCTGCTTGGCACGAAGGGGCGCACCGCCGAGTGGTGCCCCGCCTGCAAGCGCCTGGTCACGAAGGCTGAGAAGCCCACTGAGACGTCGAAGTCGTCCGGACGGCCAACTACCCGCGCTAACCGGTCCGAGGCCGCTGAGGAGGACTGAAAGGACGCAGAGGCGAGCCGGCACTAACCTCTCGGAGCTATGGCTTGACCTATGAAGAGCCATGGCTCATACTTGTCTGTATGGCGCCGCAACCCTGCGGCGCTCCCTCGAGAGGAAGTAGCATGAACAGTCAAAATGTCACCGTCCTTGTCCCGAGCGACAGGATCGCGGCCTTCTACGCGGCCTTCGCTCGTTGGCTCGAGGATGGGTCCGAGATGGCCCAGGAGGCCTCTTCGGTCTCTACGAGTGTTTGGACGGACGGCGACGAGACGTTGGCCGCTGAGGTCTGGAGCAAGTTCACCGTGGCCGCGCGCAAGGTCTTCGACGTCATGATCGACAACCCGGGAAAGCACTACGGGAGCGAGCGGCTCGCTGAGCTGGCGGGCCTGGAGACCATGTACATGCTGGCCGGGATGGTGTCGTGGCCCAAGAAGCACTGCGAGCGCGCGGGTAAGGAGCCGCTGTTCAGGACGCACAGCCTCTCGACCGGCGGGTCCAACTACTGGATGGAGGAGACGACCGCTCGCGTCTTCAGGGAGGCGCGCGATATGGCCTGAGGCGGCGTGGCGACAAGCAAGGACCCCCGGTATCCGAAGTACCGGGGGTCCTTGCATGTCGCAGGCTACTCAGCGCCTTCCGGCTTCTGAGGATTCGCCCCGTACGCGCTCCAGGACGGCGCGCGCTTCTGGTCATTCAGCGTCGCAAACATCACTCGCCGTAGCTCAGCACCCTCACCCTTACGGGGCTCTTCGTCTTTGAGGGTGGGGTGAGGGCGGCGCGCCGACGCGCTGGTTGAGGCTGGGGCGGGGTCGAGGTCCCCGATGATCAGAGGACTCTTACCTCTCCTGATCGCCAAGGACCTCGACGTGAATCAGCCTACGTCGTGCTGCCGTACCCCGGGCGCGGACAGCGCGTACTGCCACGACTGCGACCTCCTCCTCGGCCTGGACGGCCTGCACGTCCTCAAGGTCGACCGGGCGCCGGACCTGCTCACCGTCACGGTGGAGTCGGCGCCGGCCCCGGCTGGGTGCCCGGCTTGCGGGGTGGTGGCCGAGTCGCACGGGCGACGGGTGGCGCGGCTGGTCGATGCGCCGTGCTTCTCCACACCGGTGGTGCTGCTGTGGCGCAAGCGCCGGTACCGGTGCCGCGAGGACTCTTGTGAGGTGGGCACGTTCACCGAGCAGGAGCCCGCCCTGGCCCGCCCGCGCGGGCTGCTGACGACCCGGGCCGCGCGGTGGGCCATCGGCCAGATCCGGTCCGAGCACGCCTCGGTGCTGGGCGTGGCCCGTCAGCTCGGGGTGGGGTGGCGCACGGTGTGGTCGGCGATCAAGCCGATCCTGACCGACGCAGCCGACGATGAGTCCCGCTTCGTCGGCGTGAGCATCCTGGGGGTGGATGAGCACGTGTGGCACCATGTGTCCACCAAGCCGCCCGAGGAGGGTGGTCGTGGCCCGAAGGAGCTGACCGGGATGGTCGACCTGTCCACGGATGAGAACGGGCAGGTCAGGGCGCGTCTGCTCGACCTGGTCCAGGGCCGCACCCGCGCCGCGTACGCCGACTGGCTCACCGAACGCGGCGAGGGCTTCGCTGCCGGTGTGGACGTCGCGACCCTCGACCCGTTCCAGGGGTACAAGACCGCGATCGATGACGAGCTGTCCGACGCGACCGCGGTCCTGGACGCCTTCCATGTCGTGGCACTGGGCACCAAGTGCGTCGATGAGGTCCGGCGGCGGGTGCAGCAAGCCACGACCGGTCACCGGGGCCGCAAGGGCGACCCTCTGTACGGGATCCAGAACATCCTGCGGGCCGGGGCGGAGAACCTCACGGACAAGCAACGCGCCCGCATCGAGAAGGCCCTTGCCGCCCGGCCCGAGCACGAGGTCGTCGACCTGGCCTGGCAGTGCGCCCAGCAGCTGCGCGCCGCGTACAAGCAGGTCGACAAGGCCCAAGGCCGCAGGATCGCCGAGCGCATCGTCGCCTCGTTCCCCTCCTGCCCGATCCCCGAGATCGCACGGCTCGGCCGGACCCTGCGGAAGTGGAAAGACGCGTTCCTGGCCTACTTCGACACCGGCGCCACCAACGGCGGCACCGAGGCCATCAACGGCCTCATCGAGCTCCACCGCCGCATCGCCCGAGGCCTCACCAACTTCGAGAACTACCGCCTCCGCATGCTCCTCATCGGCGGAGGACTCAACCTCTGACCCCACCCCCAAAGACGAAGAGCCCGACACGTGGGCTCCCGCCGATGCGAGGAAGTTAGCAGGCAAACTACACGGTTGTCACCCACCTGAGCGCGAAACGTCACCCGCGCCGTCGCCCCGCCCGGTCAGTCTAGGGCGCCTCCCCCGCCGCTCAAGGGTCCGCTTCGCCGCTCCGCGCCCCTTGACCGGCTCCTCCGACTCTCAACGACGGCCCGGATCGGATCGACGCCCCCGTATAGTCACCAGGAACCCGCCCGAGTTGTGTTGCTATTTCAAGTCAAGCGCCGGCCCGGGGACCCTCCCGGGCCCCGAGCCGCCCCGTAACCGAACGTCAAGACGCCTGGTCTGCTTCCGCAGTTGGATGACCTTGCATCGCTTCGAGAGCCGCCGACGCAGCGTCATCGCGGACAGCTACGAAACCGCGGCGGAACTGAAAGCTGGAAAGACCCGTCCGCTCCTGAATGTTCTTTTCGAAGCGCAGGTACAGAGGACGTTCCAACTCCATGTCAACTGCAATGGGAATGACTAGACCGTAGCGATGTAGACCCTCTGGCCAAGGTGCCTCAGCCGC
Organism: Serinicoccus marinus DSM 15273; assembly: GCF_008386315.1. Lineage (NCBI taxonomy): Bacteria > Bacillati > Actinomycetota > Actinomycetes > Micrococcales > Ornithinimicrobiaceae > Serinicoccus > Serinicoccus marinus. Next base: position 2,206,049 of record NZ_CP043808.1, read on the forward strand.
GCTGGCGGGGGGGCGAGTGGGCCCCAGGACGGCGGCGGTCGCGATGTAACCCTTGCCGGACTGCCACACCAGCAACCGATCACCTTCACGCGCGCGCGCCAACTTTGTCTTCTTGGCGTGGGTAGAAACGCCCCAAAGCCCAACCTCTTTACAAAGGTCCCAATTTCTCACGCTTGTGCGCGCAATGGTGCACAGAAACCAGCTCATGGGAAACTCCCTACCTTAGTTGAACTACGAATGAGGCCCTCTTCCCGCGTCAGTAATTAGGTCGCGTACGGCACTTAGGGAACCTCCGTAAGGCGCCATCCAAGAATAAGGACGATCGGCCTGAAAACCGAGCCAAGCAGTATCGCTTCCGGCAGCCCCCGTGTGCTGACCCATGTGTCCGATTACGTACTCGCGCAACACCGACTTCGGCAGCAGCCACGCGCTCGCGGCAAACGGCGACACGCCAATACAGAGGCAGTACTCATAATTCTGTTCGCGTATCTGTTGAAACTTGTACCCACCCGACTTCCACAAAGTCGAGAACTTGATCTCAACCCTGTGTCCCTCGATGATCCGATCTGCCTCACTGTCAGGCGAGCGAACGACATCGAATCCTTTGGTTGCACACCAACCCGCCACCAATTTCTCGCCGATGGCCCCCCGAGCGCGTGAGGGTTGCTGAAGGATCCACGCGAAGGGACTGCCGGCCCACGGGTCGTCATCACCTCGCGTGTAGTCGACCTCCATCGAAGCCGCCAAGCCCGCGAGAACCACTACCTCGGGGTCAGTGATGCGAGGAAAGACCGTCATCATGCACTCCTGTCAGGCTCAGCGATGAGGGCATCACACTCTGCCGAATCAACGAATCGCACCTGGCTCGTATCGAGTGCGTCGTCGGGCGCCAACCGCTGACGAATAACCTTGATTGCCTCGTCGTTGCTATCAATCAACACATAATTGCGACCCATCTGTTGTGCGACAGCCCCAAGCGTTCCGCTTCCCGCAAAGAAGTCCAACACCCAATCGTCGGGGCGGCTACTTGCCTCGACCATCCGCCGTACAATACCCATCGGCTTCTGAGTCGCGTAACCAGTCTTTTCCTTGCCGGTCGGAGACACGATAGTGTGCCACCAAACATCTGTTGGCAACTTTCCTCTGGCCGCCTTTTCGGGCGTAACCAATCCGGGAGCCATGTATGGCTCCCGGTCGACACCCTCACTATTGAAGTAGTAGGTCTTGGGATTCTTCACGTAGACCAAAATGTTGTCATGCTTAGCCGGCCACTTCTTCGTACTCCGGGCGCCGTAATCGTAAGCCCAGATCAACTCGTTCAAGAAACAATCGCGTCCAAAAAGTGCGTCGAGCAGAACCTTGGCGTAATGCACCTCTCGGTAGTCAAGATGAAGGTAAAGCGTTCCGTCGTCCGCCAGGAGCCGCCAAGCTTCCTCTAGACGAGGCTCCAGAAACGCCCAATAGTCGGCGAAGGAATCGTCGTACGACGTCACCAAGCCGCGAACCGTCTCGTACGTCTGGCCCTTGAATCCAACCCGTCGGCCGGTCTCGGACCGAGTCGTCGTAAGAGACTGCCGACGTTGAGAGCGCCCGGTGTTGAACGGCGGATCAATGTAGATCATCGTGAACTTGCCTGAAGGCAGCAGCGACAGCGCAGGGGCGTTGTCGGCGTGCACAACGAGGTTGGAGGTCAGGTCAAGGGAGGCCACGTCCTCACCCTACTGTTTGGCGGCCCGGTTCTTTCGCAGGCTCAGGAGCCACGTCGTGGCCTGGCAGCGAGCTTGTGGCTGATGGGTGTGTTTGGGAGTAGTGGCGTTGCCCGCCTGCGTGCCTCCGGCCACGAGGATGTTGAGCCCGCTGGCCACAGCGGCCTCGAGGAAACGTGCCGCCTGGGCGGAGAGCGTGCCCAGCCGCACCAGGTCGGCGAGCTCGTCGGCGGCGACGACGAACTTGCGGATGTTGACCGCCCAGTGCCGTCTGGTGATGTCCGGGATCGCCACGTGCAGACGGCTGCCGTCGGGCAGGCTCGCGTCCACGAAAGGGCTGCTCAGGTCGACCCGACGGCCGGAGCTGCGCAGCATGCGCTCCACCAGGTCGTGCACCTGCTGCTCGCTGAGCAGGGTCGGGGTGAGCTCGGAGCGACCGTTGCGGGCGACGAAGACCCTGGTCGGTTCGTTGATCCAGATCTCCTCGACCGCCGGGTCGTCGAGGTAGGGCTGCAGCGGCCCGAAGCCCGCCACCGACTCCACGAGGGCGCGGTGCGCCTCCTTGCGGTCGGTGATCGGCACGAGCCCGCCCACCAGGGAGCGGTCGTCGTAGTCGTCGAGCACCTCGCCGACCAGGTCGTGCACGGCCGCGTCGTCGCGGGTGGGGTCCAGGCGCCGTCGCCGGATGAGCTCGCGGACGTCGTCCTCGAGCAGTTGCAACGCCGTCGCCGACATCTTCCCCTGCCTCCCCGTCACTCTCCTGCGAGCTGCGCCTCCCGGCATACCCGCACCGGATGCTCCGGCCGATCCTGACACCCAGGCTGCCGACGCCGCAGCGGTGACCTCCGGCATACGGAGCGGATCCTCTTCGACCAGACGCGCGTAGTCCGGGTGGTATGCCCGCAGCTCATCACCGATCACCGGGTAAGGCGCGGGCGACGAGCCCCTGACCAGGCGGCTCAGGGCTTGGGTCTTGCCGGCACCCGGCTGGCCACCCACCAGCACCACGACAGGCTGACCGTTTCCCCGCGGCCACGCGTCGAGCTCAGGGGCGATGTGCTCGACGAACCTCGCCCGAAGCTCGTCCCGGTTCATCACAACAGAGCGTCGTACTCCGCCCGCAGCTCATCCGTCATAGACCTGACCGCACCCGCGTCGTCGACGTCGACGTCGAGCACGCGACGCTTCACGTCGAGGCGAGCCTGGCACAGGCGCGCTCGCTCACCTGGGTCCTCGGTAGCGTCCTGACGGGCGACCAACTGCCCGATCACGCGGGTCGCAGTCTCACGCATCACGTCGTACAGCACGACAGGATCGTTCGTGTGTGGTGCGGCAGCCAGTCGACTAGACATGTGGATCTCCTTGATCCTCGACGATACCAAGCAGGTCAGCCTCGGCGTCGTCCTCGAGGATCCGAAGCGTGGAGATCTCGCCCCGCGCCAGGCGCCCGACAGCGCCCCGGGACAACCCTGTCGCCGCGGCCGCTGCCCGTTGGCTCGCGCCCTCCCCGAGCAGGCGACGCACCATAGCCGCCTGTGCCGGCGTGATCGACGTCGGCCGGCCCAGCTGCTTCCCCGACGCCCGTGCGGCCTCCAGGCCCGCCGCAGTGTGCTCACTGATCAGGTCAGCCTCCAGCTGCGCGACCGCCGCGGTCACCGTGAAGAAGAACCGTCCCGTCGACGTCGTGGTGTCGATCGCGTCCCGCAACGAACGCAGCGCCACCCCGCGGTGCTGCAGGTCCTCCGCGACCTCGAGCATGTGCCTCGTCGACCTGAACAACCGATCCAGCCGCCACACCGTCAACCGGTCCCCCTCCCGTAGCTCCACCAGCAGCCGGTCTAAGCCCGGGCGCTGACCGCGGCCGCTGCCCGCTTCGGTCACGATCCCCTCAGCGGGCACCCCGGCAGCCACCATCGCACGGACCTGCAGCTCGGCCGACTGCTCCAGCGTCGACACCCGCGCATACCCACGCTCAACCATCAGACCCCTCCTCGTCACGGGGGCGCAGCAGCCACGCACGCCACGATGCGACGACCGCGGTTAGTCGGCTGTCGCGCAGCTCCATGACCCCGCCCAGCAGCATCGCGAACCCGGAGATCAAGGCCGCGACCCCAAACAGCAGTTGTCCAGCCAGCAGCATTGAGACACCGAACAGTAGGACCGAGACCCCGAGCAGCAGCACCGCGACCCCGGCCAGCACATCTCCACCGCGCAGCACCGCGACCCCGCCCAGCAGCACCGCGACTCCGGCCAGCAGGGCCGCGACCCCAACCAGCGGAACTCCACCACGCACGCCCGCGACCCCGAACAGCGGGCCTGCCACCCCGAGCAGCAGGGCCGCGACCCCAAACAGTGGAACTCCACCACGCACCACCGCGACCCCGCCCAGCAGGGCAGCGACCCCGAGCAGCAGCAACGCGACCCCGGCCAGCACATCTCCACCGCGCAGCACCGCGACCCCGCCCAGCAGCACCGCGACCCCGGCCAGCCAGGCCGCGACCGCGAACAGCGCAGCGCTACCGCGCAGCAACGCGACCCCGGCCAACAGGACTGCGACCCCGAGTAGAAGGAGCGTGGCCCCGCCCAACACCTCTCCATCGCGCAGGTATGCGACCCCGGCCAGCAGGGCAGCGACCCCGAGAAGGCCACCCGCAGCACCTGCAGCAACCTCGTCAGCGTCAGCCTTCAGCGAACTCGCTCCCAGAGCTACGACGGCCAGCCACAACGCCCCAAGGACTACGACCTGAACGCCCCACCCTGCACCAAGACTGCTCAACGCGAGTGCGCCGGCGAGAAAGACAACGAGAAGAAGAGCCGCGACGAGCCGCGCCAACAATGAGGTGCCGTGCCGCTCGCGGGCGAAGAACTGACCCGGTCTTGCCGCCGCGACGATGACGGCGGCGAGCAGCAGAGTCAAGTAGGTCACCCAATGGAGCAAGGAACTTCCCCGCTCCGGAGTCACGAATCCCAGGGCGACAGTCCCTAGCCCCATCGCCGTGACAACGCGAGCCGGAGTCCAAAGGCCCGATGGCGTGGGCGTGTCTTCGCTCATGAGTCACCTCCAGCCGCTACGAAAGTTGAATCGGTGACGGCTTTCGAGCCGACAGGGTTCCGAGTCAGCCTATCGAGCCACCGCTACCCCAGCCGTGGCTTGACTCGGCGCGTCCCGCCAGAGCCGGCTCGGAAACGATCGTCAGTGAGCCACCCTTGACACGCCGTTGACTCAAGAGGATTCGCTTCGCCTAGCCACCGACAGGGTGTCGGCGCGTCCAGATACGGTTTCGTTATGAAGAGGTGGGTAGTGCCGGAGCACTCCAACAAGGCCGTCCAACGTGCAAGTCGCGTGGTTGGCAAGGGGACTGGATCATTCGAGGACATCCAGACGGCCCGGGACATCCTCAGCAACTACCGCCTGGCCCACGCTTTTCCCTTGAACGCTGTGACCATGACCGTGCGGCAGCGCGCGCTCGACGTCAATCCGAACGCGGTCGTCGCCGAGCGTCGCAAACGCCTGCCCACGATCATCGACAAGTTGAAGCGCCATCCCAGGATGAGCGTGACGACCATGCAGGACCTCGGTGGTTGCCGCGTGGTCTTCGACACAGTCGCCGAAGTAGATCAGCTAGTCGGCATCCTGGTGGACCTGCCGCGCAGCAAGAACCGCGTCAAGAAGACATACGACTACCTGCGCGACGACCCAGGGCCGCGTAGTTCCGGGTACCGAGGTGTTCATCTGGTCTACGAGTACGGGGCCTCCAAGCGCGAATATCACGGCCTACGGATTGAGCTGCAGGTGCGCACGCAGCTGCAGCACGCCTGGGCGACGGCGGTTGAGACTATCGACCTGTTCTCCCGCAGTGAGTTGAAGTACGGGAAGGGAGATCCAGACATTCTTCGGTTCTTCGTCCTGGTGGCCTCCCTCATGGCCCACGACGAGCGCACCGCCCCGGTGCCTGGCGCCGAAGGGTCGCCCGAAGAGTTGACGGATGAGTTGGCGCAGCTGGAGGCCCGCGTGGGCGTCCTGGGCCGGTTCCGTGGCTATTCCAAGGTCGTGGGAGAGCACGCGAGTACGGACCGACGCAACATGCTGACGCTCGAGCTTTGGCGCCGTGAGGGGCTTCTCACCGTGACGGTCCACGAGACACTGGCCGAGGCCGAGGCTCGACTAACCAAGCTTGAGGCCCTGGATGACGAGAACTTGGATGCGGTGCTCATCAACATCGCGCGCATCAGCCAACTGCGCGACGCATACCCGAACTACTTCGCGGATACCGACCGGTTCACCAAGTTTGTGCGAGCTCATCTGGACGGCCGGCTCCCTCGAGGATCGTGACACACGAGAAGCTGCCTTTGAGGCGGCGGCCGGGCTGGTCATGCGACCTCGCCACAGCCAGGCTGGCCGGCGGTCCCGCCAAAGATAGAGAAAGGGCCGGCCCACGGGCGGCCAGCCCGGGGTCACGGCCCTCGAAGCGGTCTGCAGGTCTCGGTCGAGAAAAATACCCGGCAGACGTTCATCTGAGTACACGGGGAACAGGTTAATGTAGGCCAGTCCTCGTCAGATCTCCGCGCACGACACTTGGCTAGTGTCGCCGCTAAGAGTCGGCACCCAGGGCGCCTCTTCCATGTCTGTAGACTAGCAGGCCATAGAGGACAGGTCAATTGATGATACCGATGGGCCTTGACAATGTCAAATTTGACGCTATTGTGAAGCAACAGTATGCGTTTTTATAGCAGGGTACCCCTACGTTCGCGTACAGTGTGCCACATACGCTCACTAACAGAGGGATGGAGGCCTGATGATCTCGGTGGACCCCGACAAGAGGGTCGACGCGCAGGTTGGCGACTCGCAGAGCGAGCCTAGCGCGTGGGACCGCCATGAGCGCGCTGAGCGCCAGTTCGGCCTTACCGCTGCCTCTGAGGAGTCTGTACGCGCGGCCACGCACCTAGATCGTGGGGCTGCGCGTCGTGATGCCGCTCCCGTGCGGAAGACCTTCGTGCGGGGCTCAGAGGGCGCCCCCTCGCCGCTCGTGGAGCTCTACCGGGGAGGACGCAGCGGCGTCGTGCCTATCCGGCTGTTACTTGCCCTGTTGTGGAAATGCTCTTCCCCGCCGTTCTCGACCTCCCACCCCGCTCGAGGATGGGCCACTCTCCTAGACCTCGAGGATCCCCCAACAAAGGGTGCGCGACGGGTACGAGAGGCGCTGAACAAGCTTGAGAAGCGCGGCTTGATCTTGACGGAGACAACACCCGGACAGGTCACTGAGGTGACGCTGCTCCAGGAGGACGGCTCACGCAAGCCTTACCGGCCGCCCGCCGAGGCCTACCTGAAGGCACAGGCCAACCGCCGCGGCAAGGCCGCGGCGGAAGCACACCGCTACTTCAAGGTCAGCAACGCCCTCTGGACCCGGGGGCACTTGCAGGTGCTCTCAGGGCCCGCCCTCGTGATGCTGCTCATCCTCCTGTCCGAACAGGGCGGTGAGGGCAAGCCCGTCTGGTTCAGCACATCCGTGTTTGACGCCCGCTACGGCATCAGCTCCCGCACCCGCGCCGCGGGGGTTCGAGAGCTGGTGGAACGCGGCTTGCTGGTCGTCGAACGAGCCAGCCTCCCCACTCGACCCGGCGGGAGTGCTTTTGATCGCCAGCGCTACCGAGACGTCTACCACCTGACCGGCGCCGCGCTTGTCGACGACAAGGCTCGAGCTGCCTCCCAGGCGTGGAAAGACTCCGCCAAACTCGCCGGCGCGCCATTGCCTCGCGCTGACGCGATCGACGAGCTGCTCGGGCGCTGAACCCGAGCCTCCCCACGCCACCAGGTGAGTCGAGGGGCCTTGCCCGGGATCCTCGGGCCGTCCAAGCTCTGGCTGCGCTACGCGGGCCCTCTTGACGCCTGACAGCGTTAGGTCTAAGTTGTGATGTGCTGAGAACCGTGTGGCAGCCACCGCGAGTAGGTTCAAATCGATTTCTCCGCTGCCCACGTTATTTCATGCACATTTCGCAAGTGTGTGAAGAGCTCGCGACACGCCCAAGTTCAGCATCACCCGCCAGGAAACCCCTACCGGGGATTCTTATGCCCTCAGTGACTGAGCGGGAGATGAGCATGAACCAGAATGACCCAACGACTCTCTTGGTGAAGAGCCGTTATTGGGAACTCGTGGCCCGTGTGGCCGCTTCTCATCTCGAGCAGTACGCAGCCACGGTAGAGGCCAACCCGGAGAAGGCCTCTCTGACCGGCGTGCGCGAATGTCTTCGGCAGGCCGAGATAGAGGTAGCGACCCTCGCTTGCGCGCTGGACGGCGATGTGTGGTGAGCTCGGTGGCCCGCGCTTAGTGTGATCAGGAAGCGTCAATGCGTAGATGCAATGAGTTGCTCAAGTGCGCGTTCTGAAGTAACCCCGTTGCGACGCATCAGTCGACGCATCACCTCATCTACCTCTTCTACTGAAACCTGCCGTTCAGACGCAATATCAGAGTTATTATTTCCCTCTAGCCAAAGACCAACAACTTGTCGTTCCTCTGAGGTGAGGCGTAGATCCTCGACACTGAGCGCGTCGCCCCCCAACTTGCGCCGCCTGCCACGCGAGCTGACGGACATCAAGGCCATCGCCACCAGACGCCTCTGCAACTGGGCGTCCTCCTCAGGGCTCACCTGGGCGCGGTAGATCGCGTCGTGGAACGCGTAGGAGGCGGCCTCGAGGAGGTCCTCTTCCGGCTCGGTGCCCTCATGCTGGGGCTTCATGCTCATCGATCCTACTCCCTGGGCCAACGGACGCTAATTTTACGGCGCACGGCTGCCAACCGCGAACTCACACTGCTGTGCGGGGCGCCGGTTGACCGCGCGTACTCTGCCGCAGTCCACTGCATCAACTCGACGTGCACAAAAGCGTCGAGCTCCTTCACAGTCAATATCTCCTGCAGAGAAATGAGCAGTGCCGTGACCTCCAGGTGGTCGACCACCCTGTCCTCGGACGCCTGTACCACCGCTCGTGCGTAGACACTGATGTCGGCGACAGGATGCTCGCGTTCGCTGTTGCGGTTGCACCATCTGACGAAAGCATTGCGGGCCGTCTTCGCGAAGTAGTGCCCTGGCTTTCGAATTGCATGTCCAGCCAGACGTTTGTTGAAGATCGCCATAGTGACGTCCTGCAACGCGTCCTCCCAGTCAGAGCCCATCCTGCTTCTATAGGGAGCCATGTACCGGGAGGCATACGAGGAGACGGCTTCCGCGATCTCTGTGATCGAGGCAGGCTCATCCGGACGTTGCAGTATGCGGCGTTCGGCACTCCCCCACTCTTCAGGCATGGCCGTCAGTGTGCCAGCCTGCCGAGCAGACCGGGACACAACCGCGCCGGGGGTCGAGATTCGTCTCGACCCCCGGCGGGTGTCAGGGGAGATCAGCAGTAGCGAGCCACATATCCCTGCGTCGCCCACGGCCGGATGTCCAGCCGGAACGCCGAGCACAGTCCCCGGTTGGCGTAGGACCGGGCGAAGTACTTGTGCGCGTAGGCAGTCGGGTAGTAGGCCGCCTTGATCTGCCACGGCACGAACCAAGGAGCGGCCGGAACGGCACCGTTGCCCAGGGCTCGCGTCTCACGGTGGCTGAGGTAGATGGTGCAGCGACCGTTGCCGCAGCGGGCGCTGATGGACGGCAGCATGACCGACGTGCTCACCGGGGTCACGGCCGCGGTCTGCGCGACTGCGGCCGTGGAAGCCGGCGCGGCCTCAGCTCGCGACGGCAGGGCGGTCATGCCCGCGACCGACACCGCCAACGCCAGGAGAACGGCTACGATGGTGCGCAGCTGGGCGTAGCTCAGGTGAAGGATGTTGGTGGTCTTGTTCATCTTGATGCACCTTCTTCGGTAGTGGTCCGGCCTGGTTGCCGACACACCCCCTTAGAGCGGTGGACCACGTAGAATCACGATATATGTGACCTATGTCACACCACGTGTTCTCGCTAGCTTGTCGAGGCTGACCCGGCAGTACATGCCGCCACACCACCGGACCGGATCGACGGTGAGTCCAAGACGGTCTTGGTAGAGGTTCTTGGCCGTCGAGTAGTAGGCGTAGGCTTTGCCAAGGGTCTCGCCCTCTGCCCACGACTGTAGGTGGCCGAGCGGCATCGACGCCGGCCACGGTCCCACCTGTGGATAACTCGGGTGGGCCGCAGATCGACCTGCGCAAGATCGGGGTATGCGAGTCATCGTCACGCGGGCACGCCGGGACCGGGTGGAGCATCTCGCGGTCACCGCTCCCGACGGCGCGACCGTCGGCGACCTGCGCCGGCATGTCGACGGCCCGGCCTTCACAGGAGAACCCGAGGAGCGGGGCTCCCTGCCCCTGGAGCACGGCAGCGACCTCGACGACGGCGGGACGTCTCCGGAGGAGGCGGCGGGGCTGCCCCGGCTGGTCGTGACCACCGGTCCGGACGCGGGTGGCACCGCGGCCCTGCCTCCTGGGCGATGGGTCACCGTAGGCAGGGACCCGCGCTGCGACCTGACCATCGCCGACCCTGGGCTGTCGCGACGCCATCTGCGCGTGCGCCAGGACCGCGACGGCGTGCGCGTCGAGGATCTCGCGTCGACGAACGGCATGGCCTGGGAGAGCGGCACGCGGCAGCCGTCCGGCACGTGGCCGGTGGGTGACCGGCTGCTCATCGGCGGATCCGGTGTCGTGCTCGTGCCGCGCCCCCCGGCTCCGGCGCGTCAGGTGCGCGGCGGCGGGGTCCGCGAGGTGGTCCCGTGGCCGCGCTCGGCGCGTGCTGTCCCGACCCGCGAGCTCGCTACGCCGGCCGCGGCGGCGCGTCGTCGGGTCCGGCCGCCGAGCGCCTGGACGTGGAGCCTGCCGCTCGCCGTGGCGCTGGCCGTCGCGCTGCTCCTGCGGATGCCCTGGCTGCTGCTCTTCGGGCTGCTCGGCCCGGCGATGGTCCTGGGCCACTTCCTGGGCGACCGCCGGGCCGCGCGGCTGGAGCACGAGGAGGCCCTCGTGGAGCACGCACGGGTACGCCGCAAGAATGAACACCGTGCGCGGCGCTACCTCGCGGAGGAGCTGATGCTGCTGCGCGACAGGCATCCGTGCCTGGTCGGCGTGACCACCAGCCTCGTGCCGCACCCCTCGACGTCGCTCTGGGAGTGCTCGGCGGAGGACCTGGAGGTATGCCTGGGCGAGTACGCGTGTCCGTCGTCGGTGCGGCTCGAGGGCGAGGCGCTGTGGCACGACGCGGCTCCGCTGCCGCTCACCCTGGCAGGCCCGCTGGTGGTCTGCGGAGAACGGGCGCTCCGGGAGGCCTTCGCCCGGTCCCTGGTCCTGCAGCTCGCGACCCGTCACCCTCCGACGCAGTGGACGCTGCTGCTCGACCCTGCGCGTGCGCCCGGTGCGGCCTGGGACCTGCTGGGGTGGCTACCGCAGACCAGCACGAGCGGGTCGACTCCCGACGGGAGAACACTCCGGTGGGGGGAGGACCTCCTCCTGGTCGACGACGTCACGCAGGCGCCGGCGGGCGCCACCCGCATCGTGCTCACTTCCGGCACCCGAGCCGTCCTCCAGGTCCCTGGGCAGGACGAAGTGACCTTCACCCCGACCACGCTGGGCCTGGCCCGCGCCCGGGCGCTCGGGCACGCGCTCGCTCCGTTGCGCGCCCGGGACGCGGTGGACGGCGATCCCGACGCACCGGCCCTGCCGGGCGGCTCCCCGCCCCTGGGCGAGCTGGTGGGGTGGCCCGACAGTGTCGAGGACGCGCTCACCACGTGGGCGGGGCATAACCCGGGCCTCGCGGTCGACCTCGGTCACGACGCCGCGGGACGCCCCGTGACGATCGACCTGGTCCGGGACGGACCGCACGCCCTCGTCGCCGGGACGACCGGCGCCGGCAAGTCGGAGCTGCTGCGCTCCCTCGTGGTGGGGCTGGCGCTGCGCCGCTCGCCGGGCGACCTCGCGCTGCTGCTCGTCGACTTCAAGGGCGGCTCCTCGCTCGGCGACTGCGCGCTGCTCCCGCACGTCACGGGGATGGTGACCGACCTCGACCCGCACCTCGCCGGCCGGGTGCTCGCCTCGCTCCGGGCCGAGCTGACCCGCCGGGAGGGCGTGGTCGCCGCCGCGGGGGTCAAGGACGCCGCCGAGGTGCCCGGCCTGCCACGACTCGTGGTGGTGATCGACGAGTTCCGGGTGCTGGCCGAGGAGGTCCCCGAGGTGATGGGCGGCCTCATCCGGCTGGCCGCCGTCGGGCGCAGCCTCGGGGTCCACCTGGTGCTCGCCACCCAGCGGCCGGCCGGTGTCGTCGGACCCGACCTGCGGGCCAACGTCAACCTGCGCATCGCCCTGCGACTGCGGGACTCCGCGGACTCGCACGACGTCATCGAGACCGCCCAGGCGGCGCTGCTCCCCGAGGGCAGACCGGGCCTCGCGCTCTGGCGCACCGGCGCCGACCTCCCCCGCGCCGTCCAGGTCGCCCGCGTCGGCCCACCCCGCCGCCGGTCGTCGTCCGGGTGGGACGTCCGGGTCGTGCCGGACATCTGGTCCGCTCGACGGGTGCTGGACCGGCCCGCGGAGGCGGAGGCGGAGGCGGACGACCTCGGCACGCTCGCGACCACGCTGCGGGAGGCAGCCGAGCAGGCGGACCTGCACCCGCCGGTGGTCTGGCACCCGCCGCTGCCGGAGGAGCTGGGGACGCTCTCCGGGGAGCCTCGTGCGTGGGCGCTGGCCGACGTCCCGTCCCGGCAGGCGCGGGAGGCGCTGACCTGGGACGGGGACCATCACGTGGGTCTCGTCGGCGCGGCGCGCTCGGGGCGTACGACGGCGCTGCGGTCCCTGCTGAGCCGGGCCGACCGCGCGTGGCTCGTCGTGCTCGACCTCGGGCGCGGGCTGGAGGGCACGGAGGCCGCCGAGCACCCAGGTCTCGTCGGGTGGGTCCAGCCGGACGACCTGGCCCACGGCATCCGCGTCCTGGACCGACTCGAGGGAGTCGTACGCGCACGTCAGTCGGCCGGTGCCGGGGCCGAGCACGTCCCTGTGGTGCTGGTGCTCGACGGCTGGGACCGGTTCGTCGACCTCTTCGAGCCGGTCGAGCGAGGCCGTGCGGTCGACGTCGCCCTGCGCGTCCTGCGCGAGGGCCCGGCGGTCGGGGTCGTCGCCCTGCTCAGCGGCGACCGTAGCCTGCTGCTCGGCAAGGTCGCCTCGACCCTGCCGAGCACCTGGGCGCTGCGGCTCAACGACCCGAGCGACCTGCTCATGACCGGGTTGCGGCCGCACCAGCTCCCCTCGACACAACCGCCGGGGCGACTGGTGAGCATGCGCGACGGCACCGAGGCGCACGTCGTCCTCCCCTCCGCTGGCCAGCCGGTGAGCCCCGAGGGTCACCCGCCGCTGGTATGCCGTGCCCTGCCCCGCCGGTGGTCGGCCGGGAGCGGGCAGTGGGCGGTCGGCGGGGACGAGGCGGCACCGGTGCCGCGCCCCGCAGGCTCCGTGCTGGTGATCGGGCCGCCCGGCTCCGGACGCACCCACGCCCTCGCCCGGCTGCGCGACGGCCGGCCCGCGGTCGTCGTGGACCCCGCCTCCCCGCCGGAGGTCGAGGAGGTGAGTCGCGCCTGCGCCGGGCTCGGCACCGGTGGCCTGCTCGTGGTCGACGACGCCCACCTCCTGGCGGGGTCACCGCTGGAGGACGCCCTGGTCGAGGTGGCGACGGCATACCGCATGGAGCTGCTGGTCGCGGCGGACGCCGAGGCCGCGGCGGGCGCCTTCCGGGGGCTCGTCCCGCAGGCCGCCCGCGCCCGCACCGGCGTGGTACTGCAGCCGGGCAGCGCCAGCCACGGAGCCGTGCTGGGCGTCAGCGTCCCGGTCGGGGACCTCCCGCTGCCCGGCCGGGGCGTGCTGGTGCACCGCGGGCGCTGCACGCGGGTCCAGGTCGTCGCCCCGGACGGGTGAGACGGGGTCACGCGTGCTCCTCGTCTGGGTCGCGCGCTACTGCACTGCGAGCCGGTTCGTCACTCGACAGCCTGCACGAGGAGGCTCTCAGGTGACATCGGGGCGCTCAGTGGACGAACCGGCTCTCAGTGGTCCACTCACGGCCGCGGCTCAGGCGGTCTGGTCGCGATCCTCCAGCCGACCCATGAGGAAGGTCGCGGCCACGGTGACCACCCCGAGGGCGAGCGTGCCGACGCCGACCCACCAGGGTGCGAGCGGCAGCAGCGCGATGCCCAGCGGCACCAGCAAGAAGTTGAAGGCGATCGCGGGAGCCTGCGAGCGCGGGTGGCGGCGCGACAGGCCGAGCGCGGTGTAGCTCAGGCCGATGATGAAGACGACCATCGTCACCACCGACATGATGACGATCATGAGGTCCTGCCCCTGGCCCCGCACCAGCTCGACGAGGTAGAACACCGCGAACCCGGCGAGGATCACCGCCTCCAGCGCCACGAGTGAGGCGGCGACCTGCCCGGCGGTGCGCTGGCGCTCCGTCGCCGGCGGCATCGGGGCCGGCGTCGCTGGGGTATGCCGCTCGCTCACCCGACCATCGTAGGTCGAGTCCGCCTCAGGCCGGGTGGCCGGCCCGGGAGAGCTCGCGGGTGAGGAAGCGGTGCGCGGTGGCATACCCCAGGCGCTCGTAGAGGCGGATCGCCCCGGCGTTGGAGCTGAAGACCGACAGGGTCGAGACGCCGGCCTCCTGCACCGCCCGCGCGGTGAGCGCCTCGGTCAGCAGCGCGCCGATCCCCTGGCCGCGCAGCTCGGGGCGCACGACGAGGCCGGCGAGGTGGGGCATACCGGAGCCGAGCTCGTGCAGGGCCCCGACGGCGACGATCTGCCCCACCTCGTCGCGGGCGGCGAGCCACAGCGAGGCGAAGCCGTGCCCGGGGAAGCCCATGTAGGGATCCTCGCCATGGGTGCGACCGAAGGCGTCGAGCAGGTCGGCGTCCGCGTCGTCGGCCAGCTCGACGAGCTCCAGGCCCTGGGCCGAGAGACCGGCCGGGTCGACCGCGGCGGCGGTGCGCTCGCACCACATGAAGGACCACCGACCCGAGCCCGTGCCGAGGTAGGCCGGGGGCAGCGCCAGCTCTCGCCCGTCCTCGGTGGAGAACCACTCCAGCGCGAGATCAGGGGCGGCTAGCGCGATCGCCCGCAGCGCCGCGGTCTCGGCGTCCGCCGGCGCGTCCGGCCCGACGACGGCGGCGCCGCCCCAGTGACACGAGCCGGGGCGCCACGGACTGGCGCACGCCCAGCCGTGCGGGCCCGCGACCGCCACCAGCTCGTGGCTGGTCGCGAAGCGGACGAAGGGGTCCTTGCCGGAGCGGATGAGCAGCTCGTCACGGTCGACCTGGCTCCATGTCACGGCGCGTAGCCTGCCACATCCGTCACACGGGGTCGCGCGCTCGGTCGGAGCGGGGCGGTGCTCGCCGCTCGCGCCCGTCAGGACGCTGACCTACCCTGTCCAGGTGAACGCGGCGGCCAAGCGCATCGTCCTGGAGACCCTGGGGTGGGTCGTCCTGGTCGCGGGCGTCCTCATGCTGCTGCTCCCCGGCCCCGGCCTGCGGCACCTTCGCCGGGCTGGCGATCCTGTCGACGCAGTACGAATGGGCCCGCCGGTGGACCATGCCGGTCAAGATCCGGGCGCTGCGCGGCGCCGCCGAGAGCGTCGAGACCATCCCCCGCATCGCCCTGACCCTGCTCATCACCGCCGGGCTCATCGCGGTCGGCGTGGTCTGGCTGATCTCTCCCCCGCCGCCCGGGTGGTGGCCGCTGGACGACGCCTGGTGGCTCTTCGGCGGGCGCCCGGTGGCGATCACCATGCTCGCCTCCAGCGCGATCGCGATCGGGCTCATCGTCTGGAGCATCGTGCGCTTCCACGGCAAGCCCGAGGCACGCGCCTGGATCGACCGGGTGGAGGCCGACTATCGCGCCTCGGTCGCCCAGCACGAGCGCCGGGAGGCGCGCGAGGAGACCGCCGAGGCGCGCGAGGCGACCGAGCAGGCGCGCGAGGCCGACCGCCGGGCCGACCTCAGCGAGCGCACCGCCCGCAGCGAGGCTCCCTAGCCACGCCGCCCGGGCTCGCGCGGTCAGTCGGTGGGGCAGCAGGCACCCGCGGGCACGTCCGGCAGCGGCGGAGCACCGATCGTCGGTATGCCCAGGCTCACCGCCGGCTTCTTCACCGCGCCAGGCGTCCCGCCCTCCTGCAGCGCCGCCCAGGCGTCCCCGCCCGCGGTGCGGCGCACGGCATACGCCCCCCGCTGGACGCCGGAGTCTGCGACGAGGTGGTGCGGGGCGCCGTAGGTGACCGCGACGGTCACCGCGTCCCCGGGCCGGGGCACCTCGGCGCCCTCCGGGACCGCGAAGTGGACCAGCCGGTTGTCGCGGCCCCGACCGGAGAGCCGGTGGGTCTCGGCGTCCTTGCGGCCCTCGCCGGGCGCGACGAGCACCTCGACCTCGCGCCCCTCGAGCTCGCGGTTGCCGGCCCAGGAGACCTCCTCCTGCAGCGCGATGAGCCGGTCGAAGCGCTCCTGCACGACCTCCTTGGGCACCTGCCCGTCCATCTCGGCCGCCGGCGTGCCGGGGCGCATGGAGTACTGGAAGGTGAAAGCGCTGGAGAAGCGCGAGGCGCGCACGACGTCGAGCGTGTCCTGGAAGTCCTCCTCGGTCTCTCCGGGGAAGCCGACGATGAGGTCGGTCGTGATCGCGGCGTCCGGGATCTGCGCGCGCACCCGGTCGAGGATCCCGAGGAACTTCGTGGAGCGGTAGGACCGCCGCATCGCCTTGAGCACGCGGTCCGAGCCGGACTGCAGCGGCATGTGCAGGCTCGGCATGACGTTCGGGGTCTGTGCCATCGCGGTGATGACGTCGTCGGTGAAGGCCGCCGGGTGCGGGCTGGTGAAGCGCACCCGCTCCAGGCCCTCGATCTGACCGCACGAGCGCAGCAGCTTGCCGAAGGCGAGCCGGTCGCCGAACTCGACGCCGTAGGTGTTGACGTTCTGCCCCAGCAGCGTGATCTCGACGACGCCCTGCGCCACGAGCGCCTCGATCTCGGCGAGGATCTCGCCGGGGCGGCGGTCCTTCTCCTTGCCGCGCAGCGCGGGGACGATGCAGAAGGTGCAGGTGTTGTTGCAGCCGACGGAGATCGACACCCAGCCGGAGTAGGCCGAGTCGCGCCGGGTCGGCAGCGTCGAGGGGAAGGTCTCCAGCGACTCCAGGATCTCGACCTCGGCGGCCTTGTTGTGCCGGGCCCGGTCCAGCAGCGCCGGCAGCGAGCCGACGTTGTGGGTGCCGAAGACGACGTCGACCCAGGGCGCGCGGTCGACGATGGTGGAGCGGTCCTTCTGCGCCAGACAGCCGCCGACCGCGATCTGCATGTCGGGGTTGGCCTGCTTGGCCGGGCGCAGCTGGCCGAGGTTGCCGTAGAGCTTGTTGGCGGCGTTCTCGCGCACCGCGCAGGTGTTGAAGACCACGACGTCGGCGACGTCCGGGCGCTCGGGCTCCGGCACAGCGGCGAGATCGGTATACCCGGCCGTCTCGAGCAGCCCGGCGAGCCGCTCGGAGTCGTGCACGTTCATCTGGCACCCGTGGGTGCGCACGTCATAGGTCTTGGTGCTGCTCATGGCAGCACCCAGGGTACGGCGTTCAGCCGATCACGCCGACCAGCCCGCGGGCGAGCGCGAGCGCCGCACCGGCGCTGGCGATGCTGATGGCCAGCGCCCGCGCGACCCCGAGCGGCACCACCCGGGCCAGCGGTGCGGCCACCGCGATGCCGACCGGCACCGCCGCGCAGGCGAGCAGCCACGACCACCACGGGAGCACACCGGGCTCGGGGGTCGCGCCCATGACCGCCTTGGTGAGGATCGAGGCGAGGTTGGCGGTGAGGAAGATCGGCTGCAGCGTCGCGGCCAGCGAGCGGTGCCCCCAGCGCGAGGCGACGCCGTAGGCCGTCATCGCCGGCCCCGCGACCCCGGCCGTGGTGTTCATGAAGCCGGCGATGGTGCCGGTGGCCAGGACCGCCGCCCGACCGCGCACCACGAGGAAGCGCTGCAGCCCGAGCGCGGCCCCGATGGCGAGCAGGACGCACCCGCCGAGGACCAGGTTGAGCACGTCCGGCGAGACCACGCGGACGACATACGCCCCGAGCACCGAGCCGACGACGAGCAGCGGGGCCAGCGCCCGGAAGCGACGCCAGTCGATGTCGGCGCGCATGACGACCGCCAGCAGCACCGCCCCGACGACCGCGGCGACGTTGCTCAGCGTCACCCCCGCCACCGGGCCGAGCAGGACCGACATGACGGGCGCGACCGTCATCCCCAGGCCCATGCCGGAGACCCGCTGGAGCGCCGCCCCGAGCGCCACGGTCAGCGCGAGCACGAGGGCGAGGGTCATGGGCACAGTCTCACCCATGGGTCGGGATGCTCCCCCTCCCGGTGAAGGCGTCTCGGCGCTACTGTGTGCCCCACAGGCGCGAGCGAAGGAGCACCGTCATGAGCGACCAGGCCGACCGCGAGACCATCGGCGACGACCTCGGGGTGTGGAGCGTCGACGCGGAGGACCAGCTGCAGCCGGAGGACACGCTCGACGGCGAGGGCGATGTGCTCGACCGCGGCTACCAGACCGGCGAGCACTACGTCGGGTCCAGCGCCTTCGGGGTCACCGCCGACGAGCAGTCGCACGAGGAGAGCATCGCCCAGCGGGAGCGGCAGGAGGAGTCGCAGCGGTATGCCGACCGGCACCGCCCCGACGGCGAGGCCCGCGAGATCGCGCGCGAGTGCCGGACGACCAGCTGGGACTCCCCGGAGGAGTCCGCGATGCACTACCACGACCCCGATGCGAGTCAGGACGAGCTGACCGAGGTGGAGTGGGAGCCCTCGGACGAGCAGCAGCGCGGCGAGGACGAGTAGCCCCCCCAACCCCCATGCGCCGCGCCGCGCGGCGACGTAGGGTCGGCCGGGTGAGCACCGGATACCTGCGCTACCCGCACCTGCACGAGGACCTCGTCACCTTCGTCGCCGACGACGACCTCTGGATCGCCCCGGTCGACGGCGGCCGCGCCTGGCGGCTGACCACCGACCACGAGCCGGCGCGGAGCCCCCGCTTCTCCCCCGACGGCGCGCACATCGCCTACGTCAGCCACCGCGACGGCCACCCCGAGGTGATGGTCGTCGAGGTGGCGACCGCCGCCGCCCGCCGGCTGACCTGGTGGGCCGGTTCGGTCGCGATCGTCCTGGGGTGGACCGCGGACGGTCGGGTGCTCGTCGCCAGCAACGCCGGGGAGAGCAACATGCGGCACGCCGTGGTCAAGGCGGTCGCGCTGGACGGCTCGGTGCAGCGTATGCCGTGGGGCAGCGCCTGGGGCGTCGCCGTCCGACCCGACGGGACCGTCGCGCTGAGCACCGTCGGCAGCCGGGTGCCGGCGCAGTGGAAGAGGTATCGCGGCGGCACCGCCCCGCGGCTGTGGCTGGACGACAAGGGGCGCGGCGACTGGAGCCAGCTGCTCGTCGACGAGCCGGCCTCGCTGGTGGACCCGATGTGGGTCGGCGACACCTTGCTCTTCGTCTCCGACCGCGCCGCGCGCTTCCCCGATCAGGCGCACGAGCAGGCCAACCTGTGGGCGTGGGAGCGGCCCGGCGGCACCACCGGGCGGGTCCGCAAGTCCCCCACCGAGCCGCGGCAGCTCACCACCCAGGGCGAGCAGGAGGGCTACGTGCGGGACGCCAGCACCGACGGCACCCGGGTGGTCTGGCACTCCCGCGGCGACCTGTGGCTGCTCGACTCGCTCACCGCCACCCCGCGCCGGATCGAGGTGGACCTGCCGGTGGGGCCGCCGGCCAGGCATACCGTGGCGGCCGCGGAGCGGCTCGACCACCTCGACGTCGACCGCGGCGGTGACGCCAGCCTGGTCGGGACGCAGGGGGCGACGTTCTGGGTGAGCCACCGCTCCGGCCCGGCCCGTGCCCTGGTCGCGGACTCCGCGGTGCGCACCCGCGAGCCGGTCTTCCTCGGCCACGACGGGGCGCGCGCCGTGCTGGTCACCGACGCCGACGGCGAGGACGCCCTCGAGATCCACGCCGTGGACGGCTCGGCCGCACCGCGCCGGCTGGCCGGCGGCGAGCTCGGCCGAGTGCTGCACCTGGCCGCCTCCCCGGACGGCGCGCGCGTGGCGACGATCAGCCACGACGGCGCGATCCGGGTGCTCGACGTCGAGGGCGGTGCGGTGCGCGAGGTCGCACGGTCCCGGCAGGGCGAGGCGCTCACGCCGCGCTTCTCCCCGGACAGCCGCTACCTCGTGTGGAGCCAGCCCACCTCGGGAGAGGGCGAGCACCACCAGGTGGTGCTGCTCGACGTGCGCGCCGGAGACGACGCGGCGCCGGTCGCACTGACCAGCGGTCGCTACCACGACCGCGACCCCGACTTCACCCACGACGGTGCCGCGGTGGTCTTCCTGTCCGACCGCACCTTCGACCCGACCTACGACGCGCACGAGTTCGCGCTGAGCTTCGCCGGCGCGACCCGGCCGTGGCTCATCCCGCTCGCCGCCGACCGGCCGGCCCCCTTCGGACCGAGCGTGGACGGGTGGCGGATCAGCGAGGCGCAGGAGGACAAGCGTGCTGGAGGTGATGCGGGTGAGGCCGGGGAGACGCCTGGGGACGAGGCGGCGCCGGCCAGCCCGGACCTCGACGCTGACGGTGCCGAGCAGCGGATCACGCCCTTCCCGGTGCCGTCGGCCGACTACCGCGACCTGCGGGCCGCCAAGGACGGGGTGCTGTGGGTGCGGGTCGCCGGTGACGCCGGTGTGCTCGGCACGCGTCGCTCCGGCGTCGAGGGCGAGGCGGCGAGCGACAGCCTGGAGTTCTACTCCTTCGCGAAGCGGACGCTGACGACGATCTCCGACGCCGTGGACGACTACCGGGTCTCCGGCGACGGGGAGCGGGTCGTGGTGCACCACAAGGAGTCGGTGCACGTGCAGCCGGCCGACCGCAAGCCGGACGACGCCGACGAGAGCAGCGCCGACAAGGTGTCGGTCGACCTGGAGCGGGTGCGCGTCGAGGTGGAGCCCCGGGTCCGGTGGCGGCAGATGTTCGACGAGAACGCCCGCATCATGCGCGACCACTTCTGGCGGGAGGACATGGACGGGGTGGACTGGGCCGCGACGACGCAGCGGTGGGCCCCGCTCGTGGACCGGGTGGCGACCCACGACGACCTCCAGGACGTGCTCTGGGAGACCGTGGGAGAGCTCAACACCTCGCACGCCTACATCACGCCGCCGCACCCGCCGGGCGACCCGGACCGCAAGCTGGGGCTGCTGGGCGCGGACCTGTCGCCCGCGGCCGACGGCTGGCGCATCGACCGGATCCTGCCCGGCGAGTCCAGCGACCCGAACGCCCGCTCCCCGCTGCAGGCGGCCGGTGTCGGCGCGCGGGTGGGTGATGTCGTGGTCGCCGTGGACGGCCGCCCGGTCGACCCCGCGGTGGGGCCCGGCCCGCTGCTCGTGGGCGCCGCCGACAAGCCGGTGCAGCTCACGCTGCGCCGCGAGGGTGCGGACCGTCGGGTCGTCGTCGTCCCGGTCGCCGACGAGGAGGTGCTGCGCTACCAGGACTGGGTGGCCTCGCGGCGCGCCTACGTCGCCGAGCAGGCCGGCGGGCGCCTGGGCTACCTGCACATCCCGGACATGATGAGCCTCGGGTGGGCGCAGCTGCACCGCGACCTGCACCAGGCCACCCGCGCGGAGGGTCTGGTCGTCGACGTCCGTTACAACCGGGGCGGGCACACCAGCCAGCTGGTGCTCGCCCGGCTCGCGGGCCGGGTCGTGGGATGGGCGCCGGCGCGCTACTACGAGGCGGTTGGCAGCTATCCGGAGCAGGCGCCGCGCGGCCCCGTCGTCCTCGTGGCCAACCAGCACTCTGGCTCGGACGGCGACATCGTCAACGCCGGAGCGCAGGCCATGGGCCTGGGGCCGGTCGTCGGCGTGCGCACGTGGGGCGGCGTCGTCGGGATCGACGGCCGCTTCGACCTGGTCGACGGGACCTCGATCACCCATCCGCGGTATGCCTTCTGGCTCGAGGGCAAGGGCTTCGGCGTCGAGAACCACGGCGTCGACCCGGACATCGAGGTGGTCCACTCCCCCGCCGACGTGGCCGAGGGCCGCGACCTGCAGCTGGACCGCGCGATCGAGGAGGCGCTGAGTCTGCTGGCGAAGACTCCGGCGGCGGCGCCGCCGGAGCTGCCCGAGCCCACGGTGCGCTGAGCCGGTCGGTTCAGTCCCGACCGTGCTCGGGCAGGTCGTCCAGCGCCTCCCGGATGACCTGGTAGGACACCCCGGCGCCGTAGCCCTTGCGCCCGAGGAAGGCGGCCAGCCGGCGGGTCTGGACCTCGCGGTCCAGCCCGCGCATCGTGCGCAGTCGGCGGGAGACGAGTGCCCGTGCCTGCTCCTTCTCCTGCTCGGGGTCGATGTCCTGCAGCGTCGCGTCCACGAGCTCGTCGGCGATGCCCTTCTGCCGCAGCTCCTGACGCAGGGCGGTCGCGGCTAGCCCCTTGGTCTCCTGCTTGGAGCGGACATACATCTCGGCGTAGGCCTCGTCGTCGACCAGGCCGACCTCACTCATGCGGTCCAGCACACGGGCCGCGACCTGCGGGTCGCAGTCGCGGCCGCGCAGCTTGTCCTCGAGCTGGCGCCGGGTGCGCGGACCCATGGCGAGCTGGCGCAGCACGATCTTGCGGGCCACCGCGTGCGGGTCAGGCTCCGCCGACTGCTCCTCGCGCCCTTCTGGGTCTGGCGGCCGGGACCCGGGCCCGGCGGAGCGGAGCCCGTAGGCGCTGGCGGAGGCCTCCGCCGCCGCCAGCGCCTCCCGGGCCGCAGACATCCTGTCTGCGCCGGCCATCAGAAGTCGACCGAGACCTCACCCGTGACCGGGTCCACCCCGTCCGGGAGGTCCTCCGTCGGCGCGGGGGCGCCGATGCCGAGCTTGGTCTTGATGTTGCGGTCGATGGTGTCGGCGATGTCCGGGTTGTCCTTGAGGAACTGCCGGGCGTTCTCCTTGCCCTGACCCATCTGCTCGCCCTCGTAGGTGTACCAGGCGCCGGACTTGCGGACGAAGCCGTGCTCCACCCCCATGTCGATGAGACCGCCCTCGCGGGAGATGCCCTGCCCGTAGAGGATGTCGAACTCGGCCTGCTTGAACGGCGGTGACACCTTGTTCTTCACGATCTTGGCGCGGGTGCGGTTGCCGACCGCGTCGGTGCCGTCCTTGAGGGTCTCGATACGGCGCACGTCGATCCGGACCGAGGCGTAGAACTTCAGCGCCTTGCCACCGGTCGTGGTCTCCGGGGAGCCGAACATCACGCCGATCTTCTCGCGCAGCTGGTTGATGAAGATCGCCGTGGTGCCGGTCGAGTTGAGCGCGCCGGTGATCTTGCGCAGCGCCTGGCTCATGAGGCGCGCCTGCAGACCGACGTGACTGTCACCCATCTCGCCCTCGATCTCGGCCCGGGGCACGAGCGCCGCGACCGAGTCGATGACGATGATGTCGAGCGCGCCGGAGCGGATCAGCATGTCCGCGATCTCCAGGGCCTGCTCACCGGTGTCCGGCTGGCTCACGAGCAGCGCGTCGGTGTCGACACCGAGCTTCTTGGCATACTCCGGGTCGAGCGCGTGCTCGGCGTCGATGAAGGCGGCGATCCCGCCGCCCTTCTGCGCGTTGGCCACGGCGTGCAGCGCGACCGTGGTCTTGCCGCTGCTCTCCGGGCCGTAGATCTCCACCACGCGACCGCGCGGCAGACCGCCCACGCCGAGCGCGACGTCCAGCGCGATGGCCCCCGTCGGGATGATCTGCACCGGCGGGCGGTCCTCGTCGCCGAGGCGCATCACCGAGCCCTTGCCGTGCTGCTTCTCGATCTGGGCCATGACCGTGTCGAGGGCCCTGAGCCTGTCGTTGTTGATCCCGGTCGCACCGGTGGTCTTGCTTGCCTGCGGCATCTGCCAGCTCCTTCGTCTCGTGGCGGGCGCGCCTACCTTCGACCGACGGTCAGGGTCATCCAGACGGGTGATCCTGCGTCTGCGTCAGACGCTAGGCGCCCCCGCCGACATACCCCGGCCACCACGACGAATCTGTGGACGACCGTGCCGACGGCGACACCGTGTGGACGACGATAGTCGAAAGTCTGTACGACTCCGCGGAGGGGTGTCGGGCGTGTCGCAGCGGCCTCCGGGAGCGCTCAGGTGACGCTCACGACATACGCCGAGCCCTGGCGCTGCAGCTGCACGAGCCCGGCCGCGTCGGCCCCCTTGGCGAACTGCAGGAACGAGCCGTAGCCGAGCGGCTTCTCCGAGAAGCCCTCACGGCGGGCGCGCAGCTGGTCCTTGAGGCCGGAGAGCGCCACGCCCTCACCGTCGTCGAGCTCGCTCACGGTCTGTCGCAACAGCGCGAAGGCCTCCTGCCGGCCGCCCTCCTCGGGCAGCGTGACCTCCGGGTCACCCTTGGCGGGCCCGGCGCTCAGGTCGATGATGCCCCGGCCGGCGAGGTGCTCCAGGAGCTCGCCGAAGGCGCGGAAGCCGTAGGCCGCCTCAGAGAACGTCGAGTCCTTGCGCACCAGGGTCCGCTTGAGGACCGACGCGGTCACCGCTCCCCCGCTGCTGCGCTGCAGGCCCGAGACGGTCTGCGCGACCAGCGAGGCGAGGTCCGGGGCGGTGTCCTCGACCGTGTCCTCGCCCGGCTCGTCGGCGGTCTCGGTGCTCGGCTCCGGCTCCTGCGCGGGCGCGGCGCTGCTCCCGCCGCCCTTGCCCGAGCCGTTGCGCCTCTGTCCCTGCCCCTTGCGCCCCGACCCGCGTGCGGGCGTGTCCTCGGCGCCAGCCGGCACGACACCGTCGAGGTCGTCGTAGTAGAGGAACTCATCGCACGCCGGCGGCAGCATGGTCGAGGTCGAGTCGCGCACGCCGAACCCGATGACCCGCTTGTTGAGCTCGCGCAGCTTGTGCACGAGCGGGGTGAAGTCGCTGTCGCCGGTGCAGATCGCGAAGGTCGTGATGTAGTCGCGCTCGTAGGCCGTCTCGATCGCGTCGACCGCCATCTTGATGTCGGCGGCGTTCTTGCGCGAGGCCCCCATGCGCTGGGTCATCTCGATCAGCTCGACGTGGTTGCGGGTGAGCATCCGGCGGTCCTCGTCGAAGTAGGACCAGTCGGCATACGCCCGCCGCGTTACCACCCGACCGCGCTCCGCCAGCGCGTCCGCGACCGGGCGCAGGTCGAAGGGCACCCCCAGGTGGTCGCGCGACCCGAGCGCGAGGTTCTCGTAGTCGATGAGCAGCGCGATCCGGTCCTCGTCATCCATGGCCCGAGGGTATGCCGTGGGCCCCGCGTGCAACCACACCGGACGTCCTGCGGGGATTCTCCGGCGTCAAGGGCACGGGGACGCGCCCCCTAGACTTGCTCCTCGGACCCACGGGGTCGGGACGCCGCCGTCCGGCCTCACCGGTACTCGTATACCCCTGCACAGGAAGTTCCATGGCTCTGCTCGTGATGAAGTTCGGCGGCTCGTCGGTCGCCGACGCCGAGGCGATGCGCCGCGTCGCCCAGCGCGTCGTCGCCGCCCACCGGGCCGGCGACCGGGTCGCCGTCGTCGTCTCCGCGATGGGCGACACGACCGACGACCTGCTGGACCTCGCCAGGGAGATCGCCTCCGGTGCTCCCCCCGAGCGCGAGATGGACATGCTCCTGTCGGCCGGTGAGCGCATCTCGATGGCGCTGCTGGCGATGGCGATCGAGCAGCTCGGCGTGCCGGCCAAGAGCTACACCGGCGCTCAGGCCGGGATGCGCACCGACACCGCGCACGGGCGCGCCCGGCTGCTCGACGTGCAGCCCGACCGCGTGCGCCGCACCCTCGACGACGGCGCGGTCGCCATCGTCGCCGGCTTCCAGGGCATCTCGACCGACGACGACATCACCACCCTCGGCCGGGGCGGCTCGGACACCACCGCGGTGGCGCTCGCCGCTGCCCTCGGTGCCGACGTGTGCGAGATCTACACCGACGTCGACGGGCTCTACACCGCCGACCCGCGCATCGTCCCCAGCGCCCGCCGCGTCACCCGCATCACCATCGAGGAGACCCTCGAGATGGCGGCGCACGGCGCCAAGATCCTGCACCTGCGCGCGGTGGAGTACGCCCGCCGCTTCCAGGTGCCGCTCCACGTCCGCAGCAGCTTCTCCGACCAGGAAGGCACCTGGATCCTGGTCGGGCGACCCCTCACGGAGGACACCATGGAAGAGCCGATCATCTCCGGCATCGCCCACGACACCTCGCTGGGCAAGATCACCGCCGTCGGCATCCCCGACCGGCCCGGTGCCGCGGCCGCGGTCATCGGCGCCGTCTCGCAGGCCGGGGTGTCGATCGACATGATCGTCCAGAACGTCTCGACGACCGACGCCGAGACCTCCGACATCTCCTTCACGCTGCCCGAGAGCGACGGCCAGACCGCGGTCGCCGCGGTGCGCGGCCTGCAGGAGCAGATGGGCTTCGCCGACGTGCTCTGGACCAGCCACGTCGGCAAGCTCTCGCTCGTCGGCGCCGGGATGCGCTCCAACCCCGCGGTCGCGAGCAAGCTCTTCTCGGCGCTCGCCGACGCGGGGGTCAACATCGAGATGATCAGCACCTCCGAGATCCGGATCTCGGTGATCTGCGACCAGAGCGACCTGCAGGAGGCGGTGCGCTCGGTGCATACCGCCTTCGACCTGGACGCCGAGGAAGAGGCCGTGGTCTACGGCGGGACGGGACGGTGAGCACCATGACCGAGGCACAGCAGCAGGACACCGGTGCGGCGGACGGGCGGCGGCTGCACGTCGCGATCGTCGGGGCGACCGGGCAGGTCGGCGCGGTCATGCGCCGGCTGCTGGCCGAGCGCGACTTTCCGGTCGCCTCGGTGCGCTACCTCGCCTCCGCCCGGTCGGCGGGGAGCACGCTCGGCTGGGCCGGGTCGGCGGCCGCCGCGCCCGGGTATGACGTCGCGCGCGACATCGAGGTCGAGGACGTCGCGACCGCGGACCTCTCGGGCATCGACGTGGCCCTCTTCTCCGCCGGCGGCGGGGCCAGCAAGGAGCACGCGCCGCGTTTCGCCGAGGCCGGCGCGGTCGTGGTCGACAACTCCTCCGCCTGGCGGATGGACGACCGGGTGCCGCTGGTCGTCAGCGAGGTCAACCCCGACGACCTGGCGCTGGCGACGGGCGAGTCCGGCCGGCGCATCGTCGCCAACCCCAACTGCACCACGATGGCAGCCATGCCGGTCCTGCGCCCGCTGCACGAGCTCGCGGGGCTGGAGCGGCTGCGGGTCGCGACCTACCAGGCGGTGTCCGGCTCCGGGCTCGCCGGCGTCAGCGAGCTGGCCGACCAGGCCCGCGCCGCCCTCGGCGGGGACCTGCCGGTGGAGACCCTCACCCACGACGGGAGCGCGGTCCCGATGCCGGACCCGCAGGCCTACGTCGCGCCCATCGCCTTCAACGTGCTGCCGATGGCCGGCGACCTCGGCGCCGACGACGAGACCACCGAGGAGGCCAAGCTGCGGCACGAGTCGCGCAAGATCCTCGGCATACCCGGCCTGGCCGTCTCCGGCACCTGCGTGCGCGTGCCCGTCTTCACCGGTCACAGCCTCGCCGTGCACGCCGAGTTCGCCGAGCCGGTCACGCCCGAGCAGGCGCGCGAGGCACTCGCCGGCGCTCCCGGCGTCGAGCTGACCGACGTGCCCACCCCGCTCGCGGCGGCGGGCAAGGACCCCTCGCTCGTCGGCCGCATCCGGGTCGACCAGTCGGTCCCGGACGGCCGCGGCCTCGTGCTCTTCATCAGCAACGACAACCTGCGCAAGGGCGCTGCCCTCAACACGGTGCAGCTGGCCGAGGTGCTCCTGGAGCGCGCCCTGGTCTGAGGGATAGCGGTCGCGGGCTGCTCTGATAGCTGACCGGGCGTGGCCGGTCGCGCATGCCGCTCCAGGGGTTGGTTGGGCCGCGGCCGGTCGCACAGTGAAGGCCTATCGCGTCCCGTGCGTCACACGACGAGCACGCGCACCACAGTGCGGAGATGTGCACATCTGCGCGGGGTATTTCGCGGCCTTCGGGACATATCGGCGCAGACTGTGGCTCCTGCGACCATGGTGACTGCCGGTGGCTCCTGGACCATGTGCACGCCCACCGCAGCCGTGGCATCCGCCGCCAGGTCCTCTCGCCCGCTTCCATGGCTCGTCCGCTCCGTCTATGGCCCACCCCGCCGAACGGCTTCATCCGGCCCGGCCGCCGGGCGATGACGACCGCCTGGGGCTCCCCCTCCGACCCGAGGGGATCGCGCTCGAGCCGGGCGACCACCCGCATACCCCGCCGATCGAGCCGAGACGCGACGGCCTCCACGCTGCGGTGGTGCCGGTAGAGGGTCACCTGGTGGCCGTACGCAGCGAAGCCTCGGCCGATGTCGCGCACACCGTCGCCCACCTGGAAGGCCAGCAGGAGATGGCCTCCCGGGCGCAGCACCCGCGCCATCTCCGACAGCATCCGGTCCAGATCGACGTCCGGGCTGTGGATGGTGGAGTACCAGGAGAAGACCCCGTCGAGCTCGGCGTCGGCGAGGGGGAGCTCGCTGAGGCTCCCGACGGTGCACGGGTATGCAGGGTGGTCGGTCCGTGCCCGACGGACCATCCCCGGCGACAGGTCCACCCCCTCCGGCCGGCAACCGCGGGCCGCGAGCCAGGGGAGCATCCGTCCGGCACCGCAGCCGGCGTCGAGCACGCGCGGACGGTGACCGAGCAGCGCCACGAAGTGGTCGATCATCGCGAGCTCGAGCGGCTGCTCGGGCTCGGTCGCGGTGAACGTGTCGGCGTAGAGGTCGGCCACGGTGTCGTAGGCGGTCCTGGTCAGCTCCTCCCCCTGCTGCGGCATGGAGGCATCCTGCCGGAGGGCGGGCGTCGTGTCATGGTTGACGCGACCGTGCGCTCACGGCGGTCCCCGCCTGCCGTGACAGCGGCGGCTACTGCTCGTCCGGAGCGGGCGGGTCCGGCAGGTGGTGGTGCTCGGGCGGGACGTCCATGTCGCGGCAGACCGCTTCCCAGACCCGGCGCGGCCGCTCCCCCTGCTCCAGGGCGTCCTCGATGGTGCGCCCGCCCAGGCTCCCCAGCACCTGCGTCCGCGCGACGACGGCGCCGTAGCCGGAGCCGAACTCCTGCTCGACCAGCTCCCAGAACTCGCTCAACCGCATACCCGCAAGGCTAGTCACCCCAGGATCGCGGTCACGAGCAGCATCACCGGCAGCGACAGCACGGTGGTGAGGAAGACGCCGTCGCGGGCGATCCGCTCACCCCGGCCGTAGGCGACCGACAGCACGTAGACGTTCTGCGCGGTCGGGAGGGCCGCCATGACCACGACGGCGAGCACGTCCGCCCGGTCCAGCGACAGCACCGGGCCCGCGACGAGCCCGGCGACCAGCGGCATGAGCGCGAGCTTGACCAGCACGACCGTCACCGGCTCGGCGAGCGCGTCCCTGCGCGGCAGCGGCGAGAGCCGCAGCGACAGGCCGAAGGCGATGAGCATGCAGGGCACGGCGACCCCGCTGACCAGCTCGACCGGCGCGAGCACCAGCTCCGGCGGCGTCCAGCCGGAGAGGTTGACCACGAGCCCGAGCACCGTCCCGATCGTCAGCGGGTTGGTGAGCGGCGAGCGGACCACCCGCAGCCACGACACCCGGCCGGCCCGGGTCGCGTCCAGCGCCGCGAGCCAGCCCGGCTGCAGCACGAGCAGCTGCATGAGCAGCACCGGCGCGGACCAGGAGGCGTCGCCGAGGACGTAAAGGGCGATGGGGATGCCGAGGTTGTTGGCGTTGACGTAGCTCGCCGCCATCCCACCCATCACCGCGTCCGCCCACCGCCGGTGCAGCACGAGCCGCGCGACCACGAGGTATGCCGTCGCGCAGACCGCGACCGCCGCCACCGTCGCGACGAGGAAGCCGGAGAAGATCACGTCGACGTCGGCGCGGGAGACGATGAGGAAGAGCAGGGCGGGCGACCCGACCCAGAAGGTGAGGCGGGCGAGCATCCGCTGCTCGTCCCGGCTGAAGAGGCCGGTGTGCGCCAGCAGCCACCCCACGGCCACCACCGCGGCGATGAGCGAGAACCCCTCCAGGACGGCGACCACGGGCAGCCATTATCCGCCGTGGTCCTCCCCGGCCGGGCACCGCCCGGCTGCTAGCGTTCGTCCTCATGGCCGACCCCCGCGAGAGCCGCGATCCCGAGGACCACGATCTCGACCTCGACGACGTCTTCGGTGAGGGCGGCGTCACCCCGGACCTGCTGGACCGGCGGCCGGTCAAGCCGCGCACGGTCGCCAGCCTCTACGAGTCGCGCCCGGGCCTGAACCCCACCCAGGCGGTCACCCGCTTCATGGAGGCGGTCAACCTGCAGGAGCGCTTCGGGCACCTGCGGGTGGTCGACGACCTCATCGGCCTGCAGCGCCGCGTCGGGGACACCATCGAGCGCTACACCGACAAGCTGCGCAACGCCGAGGCCCGCTCGGGCACGAGCGAGTCGGCGCGCTTCGGCATCGGGCACTTCCACGGCGAGCGCGCGGTCGTGTATGTCGTCGACTGGTCCTTCTTCGCCGGCTCGCTCGGGGAGGTCGCCGGGGAGAAGTTCGTGCAGGCCGCCGAGCTGGCCGAGCGCGAGGGGCTGCCGCTCATCAGCATGGGCGCCTCCTCCGGGGTGCGCCAGCACGAGAACGTCCTCGGCCTGGTGCAGATGCAGCGGATGGCGGCGGCGGCCAACAAGTTCCAGCACACGACCAACCGGCCCTACATCTCGGTGCTCGCCGGTCAGGTCTGGGGCGGGATGTCGGCGAGCGCGGTGCCGGTGGCCGACCTCATCGTGGCGCTGGAGGGCACCGACTACGGCTTCGCGGGGCGGCGGGTCATCGAGACCTTCGAGGGCCGGGAGGTCCCGCGCGGGCTGCAGAGCGCGGAGGCCAACTACCTCGACCGCAACGTGGACGTGCTGGTCAAGGATGTCGACGAGCTCATCGACTTCGTCGGGCAGGTGCTCGGCTCGGGGCGGACCGGCAACCGGCTGCGGGTCAAGGACGCCGACGACGCGCTCGCCGAGACCGGCTCGCGCACCGTGACCGCGGGGCCCGAGGGCTTCTCGGCGGCGCTGTGGGAGCGCCAGGAGGTGGCCGAGCAGGTCGAGCTGCCCCGAGACCGCCGTGACCGTGACAGCGCCACCCCGCGGGACTCGCTCATGGCGCGCTACAACGAGATCGCCGCTGGCGCCGCCCGGCTGGACACCGAATACTACCTGCGGCACGTCTTCGACGGCGCCGTGCCGTTCTACAACCACGTCCGATTCGAGGACCAGAAGGCCTACCCGAGCATCATCGCCGCGCTGGCGACCCTGGGCGGGCAGTCGTTCATGGTCATCGGCGACCAGCCGTCATACTCGATCTCCGGGGGGTATGTCGGCAAGCGCCCGGCGAACCCGAGCCCGGAGGACTTCGAGTACGCCGTGCGCATGATGACGGCGGCCGAGCGCTGGGACCTGCCGATCGTCTTCTTCACCGACACCCTGGGCGCGATGCCGTCGATGGCGGCCGAGCGCCGCGGCCAGTCCCGCGCGATCGCGCAGAGCATCAAGCGGGCCGCCTCCCACCCCTTCCCCACGATCTCGGTCATCACCGGCGCGATGGGCTCCGGCGGCGGCCTGGCGACGACGCCGTTCGGCCGGGAGACGATCATGCTCGACAGCGCCCTGGGTTTCGTCTCCGAGCCGCGCTCCACCGCCTCGATCCTCTACAGCGTCGCCAACCCCTCCGTCGAACAGGTCGGCATGACCCTGGAGACGATGAAGGCCTCCGCGCTCGACCTCAAGGCCCAGGGTCTGGTCGACACCATCGTCCACGACGCCGACAACCCCGAGGCCACCGTCCGCGAGCTCCGCGCCGCGGTCGTCAAGGGCTACAACGCCCAGCACGGACTCAACCCACGACGCCTGCGCCGCCAGGCCGACGACCGCCTCCGCCCCCGCACCCTGGGCAAGCTCGCGACGACGGACGAGCGAGGCCCCGGCGGGCACGAGGAGCAGCCGCAGCAGCAGCACCAGGGCGCCGACCGGCCGGACTCCGAGCCTGCGGCTGCGCCGGCACCCGACCTGAAGGCGGATGCGGAGGCGGACGACGCTCCCGCGACGCCGCCGGAGCCGGCGTCCGACTGATCGCCCGGAGCCCCTGACCGGCCGTCGGCCGGTCAGTCGCACCGGCCCCGCGGGCGATCAGCTGGTCCAGGCCCGCCAGAGCGCGGCGTACTCCCCCTCGGCGGCCATGAGCTCGTCGTGGCTGCCGAGCTCGACGACGCGGCCGTCCTGCACCACCGCGATGCGGTCGGCGTCGTGCGCCGTGTGCAGCCGGTGCGCGATCGCGACCACGGTGCGCCCGGTGAGCAGGGCGTTCATCGAGCCCTCCAGGTGCGGGCGGTGCGCGGGTCGATGAGGCTGGTCGCCTCGTCCAGCACGAGCGTGTGCGGGTCTGCCAGGATGAGCCGGGCCAGCGCGATCTGCTGCGCCTGCGCGGGCGTCACCTCGTGGTGGCCCGACCCCAGGACGGTGTCCAGGCCCTGCGGCAGCGCCCGCACCCAGCTGAGCGCGTCCACCGTGGCGAGCGCGCGCCACACCCCGTCCTCGCCGGCGCGCGTCGCGCCCAGCTCGACGTTGTCGCGCACCGACCCGCGGAAGACGTGGTGCTCCTGCGTGACGAGCGCGACCTCTCGGTGCGCAGCAGCTCCAGCGGCAGCTCGGTCAGCTCCACCCCGCCGACCCTGCACCGTCCCGCCGTCGGTGCGTGGATGCCCGAGATCAGCCGGCCCAGGGTCGACTTGCCCGACCCCGAGGGCCCGACGATCGCCAGCCGCTCCCCCGGCTCCAGCCGCAGGTCGATGCCGTGCAGCACGTCGTGGCCGGGGCGGTAGGCATACCGCAGACCCTGCCCGATGAGGGTGCTGCCCTCCGGCCGGTCGTCGCCCGCGGTGCGGTCCGGCGGCACCTCGGCGATCCCCAGCAGACGCGTCGTCGAGGCGACCCCGACCTGCAGCCGGTCGATGGTGCCGACCAGCCGGTCGAACGGGCCGTAGAACGTCTCGATGTAGAGCATCGCCGTGGTGATGTCGCCGATCGTCACCGCGTCGCGGGAGTAGAGCCAGGCACCGACGACCAGCGTGATGACCCGCGGCAGCGAGAACGCCATGTCCATCACCGCGAAGAGCACGTTGCGCAGCACCAGCCCGTAGCGCTCGGCCTGCGAGGAGACCTCGATGTCGTCGACGCCGGCGCTGCGACGGTCCTGCTGCATCCGGTATGCCTCGACCGTCCGGGCGCCCTCCACCGTCTCGGTGAGCGTGGTGTTGATGTCGCTGTAGGTCGCGCCCTCCAGCAGGTAGCCGGCCGGCGCTTGCTGCAGGTAGCGCCGGATCTGCCACAGCGACAGCGACGCGGTGACCAAGGTCGGCAGCGCCAGCGCCCACGAGTTGAGCACCATGAAGACCACGGTCAGCAGCACCGTGACGACCCCGATGATGAACTCCGGCAGCGCCCACCGCACCGCCCCGCTCATCGAGCCGACGTCGCGGGTGACGCGGGTGACGAGGTCGCCGGTGCTGGCCGACTCGACCTTGCCGAGCGGCAGCCGCAGCACCGCCCGGATGACGTGCTCGCGGGCCTGGGCGAGCACGCCCTGGCCGAGCACCGCCGCGAGCCCCTTGGCGGCGTAGGTGAGGACGGCCTGCGCCACCAGCACCACGACGACGAGCAGCACGAGGTCGCGCACCACACCCGCCGCCGGGTCGCCGCCGGAGAGGTCCACGGCGTCGACGAGCCGACCCAGCAGCAGGGGCACGGCCAGCCCGGCCGCCGCCGCCAGACCGTTGGCGAGGATGACGAGCACGACGAGCCGGGGGCGCTCGCGCAGCAGCCCGCGCAGGTAGTCCACGACCGTGCGCGACCTCGCCACCGGCAGGCCGCGGTCCGGGTCCAGCGCCGTCATGAGGTGCGCCTGGGCCCGCTCGCGGCGCAGCGCGTGCCGCTGCCAGAGCAGCCGGTGCCGGTCCCGGAGCCTGGTGGTGCCGGGGTCCGGTGGGTGCAGGAGGTCCGGCACGACCGGGGGCCGGTCGTCCGCGTCGCGCCAGGTGCGCGCGGAGCGGGCGCGCAGCTCGGGGTCGAGCAGGTCGCTCACGGGGTCACCTCCTGTCCTTGGCGGTCGTGCCGGTCGTCGTCGTGCCGGTCGTGCTGCCGGCCGCCGCAGCCTCGGCGTCGCCGCGCAGCACGGTCGAGCGGTATGCCGGGTGCCCGGCGACGAGCTCGTCGTGCGTGCCGGTGGCCACCACCTGGCCGTCGACCAGGAAGGCCATCTCGTCGGCGTGGTGCAGCAGCAGCGGGGAGGCGGTCATCACCACCGTCGTGCGGCCGCGCCGGTGCGGGGCAGCCGGTCGGCGATCCGGGCCTCGGTGTGGGCGTCCACCGCCGACGTGGGCTCGACGAGCACGAGCACCGGCGGGTCGGCCGCGAGCGCCCGGGTGAGCACGAGCCGCTGGCGCTGGCCGCCGGACAGGCGCCCGCGCTCGTCCAGCACGCCCTGCCAGCCGCCGGGCAGGATGTCGTAGACGTCCTCGGCAGCAGCGGCGTGCAGCGCGGCCTCGGCCTGCTCGCGTCGCAGCCTGCGGTGCGGGTCGACGGCGCGTCCTGCAGCGTGCCGGCGAAGACGTGAGCGGCGGTGTCGCTCACGAGCACCAGGGAGCGCACCTGGTCCAGCGGCAGGTCGGCCAGGTCGGTGCCACCGAGGGTGACCCCCACGCCCCCTGTGCGCGCTCGGCGTCACGACCCTCCAGGTCGGCGCGGACCCGCGAGCGCTCCGCGGCGGCCCGGCGAGCGGCGCGCCCGTGGCCTCGTCGTCGCCGGAGGGGACGGTGTCGCCGGCGGGCAGGTAGCGGGCCAGGCGGTCGGCCAGGCGGGCGCTCTCGTCGGCAGCGCGCTGACGACCATCGTCAGCCGGCCGGGCCGCACCCGCAGCCCGGAGGACTCGTCGACGAGCTCGCCCTCGGCCAGGGCGCGGAGCTGGTCGGGCTCCAGCGGGGCCCGCTCCGGCCACGGGTCGGTGGTGCCGAAGACGCCGATCGTCTTGCGCGCGGAGACCACCGAGCGGGTGATCTGCTGGGCCGCCTCGAAGACGACGCGGATCGGCTGGACCAGGAAGAGGGCATACCCGAGGAAGGTGATGAGCTCGCCGATCTGGAGGTCGCCGTCACGCACCCGCTGCACGCCCAGCACCATGAGCGCGACGACGAACAGGCCGAGAGCAGCACGCCCACGGCCTCGACGAAGGCGCCCCACGAGCCGGCCTGCACCCCGGCCTGGCGCACCCGCTGGCTCTGCCGGGCGTAGTTGGCGCCGAAGATCCGCTCGCCGCCGATCCCGCGCAGGATGCGCAGACCCGCGACGATGTCGGTCGCCATCGAGGTCAGCTCGGAGTCGCGGCTGCGCTCCCGGGTCTGGGCGGCGGCCATCGGGCGCAGCAGGACCGAGGAGACGAGCGCCAGCACCGGCGCCACGAGGAGCACGACGAGGCCGAGCGGCACCGAGATCTGCAGCACGATGACCGCGACGAGGACGTAGGCGACGACATTGCCGACGAGGCGGGAGAAGATCTCGATGAAGTGGCCGAACTGTTCGCCGTCGCTGCCGTTGACGCTGAGCACCTCGCCGGTGGGCGCGCGCCGCGTCATGACGTGCCCCAGCCGGGTGACCTGGTGGGTGACCAGCCGGGTCTGGCCGTAGGCGGCATACAGCCAGGAGCGCACGACGACCGTGTGGTAGAAGACGCCGCTGCTCGCGCCGACCAGGGTGATGAGCAGCAGCACACCGCACCACAGCGCGGTGCGGCCGGCGTCGTCGGCGCGGATGCCCTCGTCGACCGCCTGCCCGAAGACCCACGGCGTCAAGGCGGTGGGCAGCATCCAGAGCAGGCTGCACAGGCACCCGGCGAGGACGAGGTCGCCCTGCTGGCGCAGCAGCCACCACAGGAAGCGCACCGGCCCCCGGGTGTCGGGTATGCCGATGCCGGCCCGGTGACCAGCCCCGTCGCGGGCCTCGGTCCAGGCGGTGACGGTGGGTGGGAAGTCGCGCATGGCGTCGCTCAGGGTATGCGGCGGGTCTGACACCGGACCAGCGAATATCGGGCGGGATGAGAGGATGTGAGCCGACTCACCGTCCCGGCGACCTGGAGGAACCCTCGTGAGCACTCGTGCGGACCTGGCCTGGTGGCAGAAGCTGCTGGTCGCGCTGAAGCTGTGGCGCCCCGAGCACCGGACCGACCACCACGCCAAGAAGGAGCTGGAGCGGCCGGAGATGCCGCCGGTGACGGGGGCCTACGGCAACCGGGTCGTCACCGCGACGCGGCGCCGCCTGGTGCCGCAGCGCGGCGACAACAGGCCGATCACCAGCACGATGGACTGACGGACGGCGCAGGTCTGTCGGTGCCCCGTGGCACAGTGACCGGGTGAGCGAACCCGACCCCGGCAGCGGCACCGGCACGTCCGCCGTCGACGACGGCGTGACGGGGCAGACCACCACCGACGACACCGTCGTCCCTGACGCCGCCGAGGTGCTGAGGCGCTTCTCCCCTGCCACCCGGGCCTGGTTCGACGCATCCTTCGCCGGACCGACCCCCGCGCAGCTCGGTGCGTGGGACGCGATCAGCCGCGGCGAGCACACCCTCGTCGTCGCCCCCACCGGCTCCGGCAAGACGCTCTCGGCCTTCCTGTGGGCCATCGACCAGATCACCGCCCACCCGCGCGCACCGCGACCGGCACGCCCGCCCGCGGTCGACGAGGGAAGGGCGGGCAGGAGCCCGCCACTCAACCGGAGGAGCCGGGCCGCTGCCGCGTGCTCTACGTCTCCCCGCTCAAGGCGCTCGCCGTCGACGTGGAGCGCAACCTGCGCAGCCCGCTGGTCGGCATCGGCCACGCCGCACGCCGCCTGGGCCAGGACGCGCCCTCGGTCAGCGTGGCGGTGCGCTCGGGCGACACCCCGGCCGCAGAGCGCCGCGCCTTCGCCAAGGACGGCGCCGAGATCCTCATCACCACCCCCGAGTCGCTCTTCCTGCTCCTCACCTCCCAGGCCCGCAGCGCCCTCACCGGGGTCGAGTCCGTCATCGTCGACGAGGTGCACGCCGTCGCCGGCACCAAGCGTGGGGCGCACCTCGCGCTGACCCTCGACCGGCTGGACCACCTCCCCCCCGCCCCGCGCAGCGGATCGGCCTGTCGGCCACGGTGCGCCCGGTCGAGGAGGTGGCGCGCTACCTCGCCGGCGGTCGCCCGGTGAGCACCGTGCAGCCGCCGTCCACCAAGAGCTGGGACCTCGAGGTCGTCGTCCCGATCCCCGACATGGCCGACCCGGGCGCCACCGAGCGGCCGGACGCACCCGGGGGCGGCCCGGCACAGCGGGGCACGGCGTCCGACGCCTGGACCGGACAGAAGGTCGACGCCGCGGACGACGACGCCGAGGGCGACGACGCCGGCGACGCGACGCTCGACGAGGGTCTCGATGACACCGGGGGTGCCGACTCCGGCGACGACCTCCCCCTCGGCACCGGGCCGGTGCTGCCCGACCTGGAGGGTGGCGGGCAACTCGAGGAGGACGTCTGGGCACCAGCCCCCGACCCGGAGGAGCGCGCCTCGATCTGGCCGCACATCGAGCGCCGGGTGACCGACCTGGTGTCGGCACAGACCTCGACGCTGGTCTTCACCAACTCCCGGCGGGTCGCCGAGCGCTTCACCTCCCGGCTCAACGAGGAGTGGGACGAGCGGCACAGCGAGGACGAGCCGGAGGAGGAGGACGCCGGGGCCGGCGACCGGCATACCTCGCGCTCGCCCGCCCAGGTGATGGCCCAGTCCGGCTCGGGCGGGGCAGCCCCGCCGGTGCTCGCGCGGGCCCACCACGGGTCGGTGAGCAAGGAGCAGCGCGGCGAGATCGAGGACGCGCTCAAGACCGGGCAGCTGCCCGCCGTGGTCGCCACCAGCAGCCTCGAGCTCGGCATCGACATGGGTGCCGTCGACCTCGTCGTGCAGGTCGCGAGCCCGCCGAGCGTCGCCTCCGGGCTGCAGCGCGTCGGCCGCGCCGGGCACCAGGTCGGCGCCACCAGCCACGGCGCCTTCTTCCCCACCCACCGGGCCGACCTCGTGCAGACCGCCGTCGTGGTCGACCGCATGCGAGCCGGCGCGATCGAACAGCTCTCGGTCCCCAGCAACCCGCTCGACGTCCTCGCCCAGCAGGTCGTGGCGATGCTCGCGATGGAGGACTGGTCGGTCACCGACCTCTTCGAGCTGGTGCGCCGCACCGCCTCCTACGCCGCACTGCCCCGCTCGCTCTTCGACGCGGTGCTCGACATGCTCGCCGGGCGCTACCCCGGCGAGGATTTCGCCGACCTGCGCCCGCGGATCGTGTGGGACCGCGTCACCGACACCCTCAGCGCGCGTCGTGGCGCCCAGCTGCTCGCGGTCACGTCCGGCGGCACCATCCCCGACCGCGGGATGTATGCCGTCATGCTCGCCACCGGCGAGGGCCCCGGCCGCCGGGTGGGCGAGCTGGACGAGGAGATGGTCTACGAGTCGCGCGTCGGCGACGTCTTCACCCTCGGCACGACGAGCTGGCGGATCGAGGACATCACCCACGACCAGGTGCTCGTCACGCCCGCCCGGGTCAGATCGGCCGGCTGCCGTTCTGGAAGGGCGAGTCGCTCGGGCGGCCCGCCGAGCTGGGCGCGGCCGTGGGCGAGTTCGTGCGCCGGATCGCGGGCCAGCCGCAGGAGGCCGCCCGGGGCGAGCTCGCCGAGCGTGGGCTGGACCGCTTCGCCGCCGACAACCTCGTCACCTACCTCGCCGACCAGCGCGAGGCCGTCGGACACCTCCCGGACGACCGGACCATCGTCATCGAGCGCTTCCGTGACGAGATCGGCGACTGGCGGGTCGTCGTGCACTCACCCTGGGGCAGCCCGGTCCACGCCCCCTGGGCGCTGTGCCTGGCGGCCCGGATGCGCGAGCGCTTCGGCACCGAGAGGTGCAGGCGCTGGCCGCCGACGACGGCATCGTGCTGCGCCTGCCCGACCTCGGCGGCTGGGACGACCCGGGCGAGGGCATACCGCCTGACGGGACGCCGGGAGAGGGCATGCCCTCCGGCGGCGACGCACGGCGCGACGGCGGCGACGCCGCGCGGCTGGACGCCGAGATCGCCGAGCTGCTGACCCTCGACCCGGACGAGGTCGCCGACCTGGTGACCCAGGAGATCGGTGGGTCGGCGCTCTTCGCCTCGCGCTTCCGCGAGTGCGCCGCGCGGGCGCTGCTGCTGCCGCGGCGCAACCCGGGCAAGCGGCAGCCGCTGTGGCAGCAGCGGCAGCGCTCGGCCCAGCTGCTCGAGGTCGCCGCGCGCTACCCGACCTTCCCCATCGTCCTGGAGGCGGTGCGCGAGTGCGTGCAGGACGTCTACGACGTCGACGCGCTGCGAGAGCTCATGCGCTCCCTGGCCTCCCGCCAGGTGCGGCTCGTCTCGGTCGCCACCCCGCGGCCCTCGCCCTTCGCGTCCTCGCTGCTCATGGGCTACATCGCGCAGTTCCTCTACGAGGGCGACTCGCCGCTGGCCGAGCGGCGAGCGGCCGCCCTCTCCCTCGACGCCGGGCTGCTCGCCGAGCTGCTCGGCCGGAGCGAGGGCGCGGCGCTGCGCGACCTGCTGGACCCCGAGGTCGTGGCCCGGACCGAGGCCGAGCTGCAGCGGTTGGCGCCCGACCGGCAGGCGCGCGACGCCGAGGAGGTCGTCGACCTGCTGCGCGTGCTCGGCCCGCTGAGCCGCGAGGAGGTGCGCGCCCGCACCGTCGAGGAGCGGCGCGCGCAGGTGGACGGCTGGATGGACTCGCTGGTCGAGGGGCGACGCGTCATCGAGGTGCGGGTCGCCGGGGAGCAGCGCCTGGCGGACGCGCAGGACGCCGCCCGGCTGCGCGACGCGCTCGGCGTGGCGATGCCGGTCGGGGTGCCCGCCGCCTTCCTCGAAGGGGTGGAGGACCCGCTCGCCGACCTCGTCGTGCGGCACGCGCGCACCCACGCGCCCTTCACGCTGGAGTCGCTCGCGACCCGGCTGGGGCTCGGCAGCGCCGTCGTGCGGGACGCGGTGCGGCGGCAGGTCTCGTCGGGCCGGCTCGTGATGGGGGCGCTCGCGCCGTCGGGCACCGGGGAGGACGACGTCTGCGACGCCGAGGTGCTGCGGCTGCTGCGCCGCCGTTCGCTGGCGGCGCTGCGGCAGGAGGTCGAGCCCGTCACCCAGGCGGCGTATGCCCGCTTCCTGCCCCGCTGGCAGTCCGTCGGCGAGCTGCGCGGGCTGGACGGCACGCTGCGCGCGGTCGAGCAGCTCGCCGGGGCCCGGGTGCCCGCCTCCGCGCTGGAGTCGCTCGTGCTGCCCGCCCGCGTGGTCGACTACAGCCCGGCGCTGCTGGACGAGCTCATGAGCTCCGGCGAGGTGCTCTGGCAAGGGCACGGCTCGCTGCCCGGTGACGACGGCTGGGTCTCCCTGCACCTCGCGGACACCGCGCACCTCACGATGGCGGTGCCAGAAGGAGAGGTGGTGGAGTCCGACGGCGCCGCGGCCCCGGAGGAGGGTCCGGCCGCTGCCGTGCTCGAGGTCCTGGAGCGGGTCGTCGGCGGCGCCTACTTCTTCCGCGCGCTGAGCGACGCTGTCGGCTCGTTGGACGACCAGCGGCTCGCGAGCACGCTGTGGGACCTCGTCTGGTCCGGGCGGGTGAGCGCCGACACCTACGCCCCCGTTCGCGCGCTGCTCGCCGGTGGGCGCACCACGCACAAGGCGCGGCGGACCCCGTCCCGCGGCGGCCGCTGGTCCCGGACCTCGGTGGCTCTCTCGGCCTCCTCCGGCTCCTCAGTATCTTCGCGCCCGGGGCGTCCCTCCCGTTCCGGGCCACCGACCACGGTGGGCCGGTGGGCCCTGCTGCCCCCGGTCGAGACCGACCCGACGGTGCGCGCGCTCGCGGGGGCCGAGCAGCTGCTCGACCGCTACGGCGTCCTCACCCGCGGCTCGGTCGTCGCCGAGGGCATACCGGGCGGCTTCGCGGGGGTCTACCGCGTGCTGTCCGGCGCCGAGGAGGCCGGCCGCGTGCGCCGCGGGTATGTCGTCGAGGGCCTGGGCGCCGCACAGTTCGGCAGCACCGGCGCCATCGACCGGGTGCGGGCGCTGGACCGGCAGCGCTCGGAGAGCCCGGCGCCCGGCGAGACGGAGGCCGTGCTGCTCGCCGCCACCGACCCGGCGAACCCGTTCGGCGCGAGCGTGCCGTGGCCCGCGCTCGACGACGAGGTGACCCACCGCCCGGCCCGCAAGGCCGGGTCGATGGTGGTGCTGGTCGACGGCTCGCTCGCGGTCTACCTCGAGCGCGGCGGCCGCAGCGCCCTGACCTTCCCGCCCCCGCCGGAGGCCCAGCCCGAGCAGGTCTGGCGCTCGGTGGCCGGCGCCCTGGTGGCCGCGGTGCGTCGCGGCACCCTCGGCGGCATCACGATCGCCAAGATCGACGGTGGCGGCGCCCTGTCCTCGACGCATCCGCTGACCGGGGCCCTGGCGGACGCCGGCTTCCACACCGCCCCGCAAGGCCTGCGGCTACGCCGCTGACCCGGGCGCCACCCCGGCGTGGCCCCGGTCATGCACGCCAGAGCCGGGAACTCGCCCGACCCGAGCGGCCCTGGCGTTCACGTGAACGCTGGAGCCGTTCGCGGCCCGCGAGTCGCCGGCACGATCAGTGCGCACGAAAGGCGCCCTAGCCTGGGGCGATGCACGAGCCGCCGCAGGACGTCAGCACCGAAGAGGTGCTGCAGCGGGTGCGGACCCTCTGGGACCCCGAGGTGACCGCGCTGGAGCACCTGGCCGTCGGTTTCGGCGGCTGGCACTGGCGGGCGGACGCGGGCAGAGGGCCGCGGTGGTTCGTGACCCTCGACCCACCGCTGTGGCACACCGCGGAGTCGGGCGAGGCGACGTACGCCGCGGCCGCCTCCCTCGCGGCCACCCTGACCTGCGTGCACGCGTCCGTGCCCTCCGCGCAGGGGCGCTTCACGAGCACGCTCGGGCCGGGATGGCTGAGCCTGACCCCGTGGGTGGCCGGGCGCCGACCGACGACGATCGACGCCGACGCGGTGCGGGCCGTGCGCGACCTGCACGCGGCACCGGCACCCGAGGGCATCCTGACCTGGGAGCCGGCCGTGCGCCCCGAGCTCGTCGACGAACTCGGGGCCTGGACAGCCGAGCCGTGGACCGCGGGGCCGCTCGGCGAGCCCGCCCGGCGCGCGGTGCGCGCCGGGCTGGCGGACGTCGGGCGCGGGCTCACGGCATACCTGCGCCTCCTCGACCGGCTCGACCCCTCCGCCTATGTCCCCACCCACGGCGAACCCGGCGTGCACAATCAGTGGCGGGCCGACGACGGTCGCCTGCTGCTCCTCGACTGGGAGACGCTGCGGCTCGCACCTCGAGAGCGCGACGTCCTCGCCGGGTATGCCGACCTCCTCCCGCACGACCCGGCGTTGCTGGACCTCGTCCGGCTGGAGTGGCAGCTGGGCGAGGTGGGCTCCTACGCCGAGTGGCTGCGCGGCCCGCACCAGGACGACGCCGACACCCGCACCGCGCTGGGCGGGCTTCGGGAGGAGCTCGCCGGGCTGGCTGCGACGCGATGAATGCGTGGCGGCGAGCCGCCACGGCACGTAGGGTGCGGCCCATCTGGAACCGCAGGGGTCCGCGACCCCGTCGTCCAGGTCGAACGCGCCGGCGAGGTGCTGGCGCGCGTCGACGACGGCGCCAGTGCTGCCATCGCCACCGCGCTGGAGTCGGCCCGACGGCACGACGCGTGGGAGATCGACCACCGGACGGACAAGGTCGTGCACGGGCTCGGTCTCGCACACCTTCCCCGCCGGCGC
Organism: Serinicoccus marinus DSM 15273; assembly: GCF_008386315.1. Taxonomy (NCBI): domain Bacteria; kingdom Bacillati; phylum Actinomycetota; class Actinomycetes; order Micrococcales; family Ornithinimicrobiaceae; genus Serinicoccus; species Serinicoccus marinus. The sequence continues at coordinate 2,248,701 of NZ_CP043808.1, forward strand.
ACCGCAGCCGACCTGTCCGGGGGTCAGCTGTCCCGGCTCTCGCTCGCCTGGACGCTGCTGCGCACCCCCGACACGCTGCTGCTGGACGAGCCCACCAACCACCTGTCCCTCTTGCTCGTCTCCGAGCTCGAGCTCGGCCTGCCCGACTTCCCGGGCGCCGTGGTGGTGGCCAGCCACGACCGGTGGCTCCGCGAGGACTGGGTGGGTGAGCGGCTCGAGCTGCCCGGCGAGACACTGGAGCGGTGACCACGACCCCCATCACCCGGCGCACCGGGCTGAACCGCACCGTGCTGCTGCGGGCAGGTGCGCCGTGGCACGGGCACCGGGCGGGACGGGTCCTCGGTGCGACCGGGCTGTCCGGCATCGTCGCGGACGCCGCGGCCGGGGCGGCGGTGGCCCTCGACGACGCCCCGCTGGTCACCCTCGACCGCGTGCTGCTGGCCGGGGAGCAGTGGGCCGAGGCAGTCGCGGAGCAGTGGACGGACGCGCTGGCGCACCTGCTGCAGACGTTGCGCCCCCACCGACGACGACCGGGCGGCACGGGAGGAGTGGGGCGAGGAGGACTGGGCGCGCTGGGCATCGGTGCGGCAGATCGTGCTCTGCGGCGGGGTCGTCGCCGGCGAGCTCGGGCGGCGGGCATCCCGAGACCCGCGCGTCGTCGCGCAGCGCGCCGACGTGGCCCCTGAGCCCGCCCGCGCACCCCTGCTGGGTCTGGCCGCCGGGGTGGCCGACGGGCTCGTGCTCGACCTGGGTCACAGCAGCATCAAGGCCGCGGCGGTCCGCGACGGTGTCCTCGCGAGCACAACGGGTATGCCGGTGCCCTGGCGGCCGTTTGACACCAGCACGTGGCCGTCGCCGGACACCGTCCTGGGTCTCGTGGTCGAGGCCGCGCGGGACGCCATGGACCCATCCGCTCCCGACGACAGAGACCTGGAGGTGCGCGTGGCGATCGCCAACTACGTCGTCGACGGCCTGCTCGACGACGACCCGACCTACGGCACCCTGCGCTCTCGCGGGCCGGACCCGCGCCGGGTCCTCGGGCATGCGCTGACCCGGGGCCTGCGTCGCCCCTGCGCGGTGACCGTACTCCGCAACGACGGTGCCGCCGCCGCACTCGGGGTGCGGAGCGCGCAGCCCGCAGCGGACGCGCGAGTGGGCCACGGCCGCCACGACGACCAGGGCCGGGGGGAAGCGACGACCGCCGTCATCAGCATCGGCACCTCGCTCGGTCTGGGGTTCGCCGATGCCTGAGGGTGACGCGGTGTGGCGCACCGCCCGACGGCTGCACCAGGGGCTGGCCGGCGTGGCCCTGGAGGGATCGGACCTCCGGGTGCCGGCGCACGCGACCGCCGACCTGTCCGGCCGCCGCACCCTCGAGGTCGTCCCCCGCGGCAAGCACCTGCTGCACCGGGTGGAGGGGGACATCACGGTGCACAGCCACCTGCGGATGGAGGGCTCCTGGCGGGTGCACCCGGTGGGGCGGCGGCACGCGCTGGGGCGACGGCATACCGTCCGGGCGCTGCTGTGGACGCCGCAGCGGGTCGCCGTGGGCGACTCCCTGGGGATGCTGGAGCTGGTCCGCACCAGCGAGGAGCACCGGGTCGTGGGGCACCTCGGCCCCGACCTGCTCGACCCCGCGTACGACGCGGACACGGCCCTGGCCAACGTGCGCGCAGACCCGGGCCGCACCATCACCGAGGCCTGCCTGGACCAGCGCAACGTGGCGGGCATGGGCACGATCTTCACCGCCGAACCGCTCTTCCTGCTGAGGATCAACCCCTGGACGCCCGTCGGCGACCTCGCCGAGGAGCAGGTGGTCGAGCTGCTGGCGACCGCCCGGCGGCTGCTGGTGCTGAGCTGCCGGACCGGCCGCACGACCATCACGGGCCGTGGGGACGTCAACGACGACGACGCGTGGGTGCACGGCCGGATGGGGCTGCCGTGCAAGCGCTGCGGCACGACGATCCGGCTCGCCCCGATCGGTCAGCAGCCGCAGCAGCGGGTGATGTTCTCCTGCCCGACCTGCCAGGGCGGCCTCGCCCCCACCGACGACGGTCGGCCCCAGTCGCCGCTCGGCCACGGCCGGCGCCCGACCTACTGAGGCCCGCGCCCGACACGCCCCGCGAGCGCCCGTCGCGCCCGGGCGCGCACGACCCGGCGCACCCGACCGACGGCACGCGGCACCAGGTCCTGCGGGGGGTGGGCGGCGAACCACGCCTCCAGCTCGGCCTGTGCCCGCGAGCGGTCCAGGCCGCGCACGTCGTAGGAGCGCACGGCGGCCTCCTCCTCGGCGCTCATGGGCGGCGCGACCCGGTGCAGGCGCTCGGCCACCTCCTGCCGATAGCGCTCCGGGACTAGCGCCAGAGCGGGCTCGTAGGACCGGTCCAGCCAGTCCATCGGGTCCGGCCCGGTCTTGGCCGCGACCAGCCGCATCAGGGCGCTGTCGCCGCCGTCGGCGAGGTAGCGGTGGACCGTGCGGGCGATCACCGGCTCGACCTTGATCGGGTCGGCCAGCAGATGGCCCCGCGGCTCCTGCCCACGCCACTGCCGCTCCAGCGACGGGGCGGAGGGCCAGGCGCCGGTGACCGCGCCGGCGAGCAGGGTCTTGCGGGCGCACTTGGCGCACCGCCCGCAGGGACGCCCGAGCCGACGGCCGCGCACGCACGACTGCGCCGCCTCCCCGAGCGGATGGGTGTGCACGATGCGGCTGGTCACGACCTCGGACACCCCGGCGACCGGCACGCACACCTCCAGCCCCACCGCGGCGAAGACCCCGCCCCACTCCTCGAGGAAGGGCGAGTCGGCGAAGTCGCGGTAGTAGCCACGCTGCAGCCGGTAGGTCGCCTCCAGCGGCGCGCCCCAGGCCACGGCGTCCAGCCGGTCGCGGTCGGCGTGGAGCAGCAACGGCACCGCCGTGGTGAAGTCGTGCGGGAACCCCATGGCGGCGCGGAGGTACTCCACGTCGCTGCGGACCACCTCCACCGGCCACCCCTGGGCGCGCAGCCGCTCGCACGACTCCTCGGCTGCCCGGGTGACGAACATCGTGGCCCGCGGGTCGCCTCGCGGGGCCCGCCGCAGCAGGTGGTAGGACCGGGTGCTGCCCGGCATGACCGCGAGCGTCGCGACGCTGTCGGTGCCACCGCTGAAGCACAACCCGGGCGCCCCGTCTCCCTCGGCGGGTCTCACGCGTGGCGCCACGTCGCGGTCCGCCGAGGTCAACCGCAGGCCCGGCCCCTCGCGCAGCGCCCGGGCGAGGACAGGACTCGCCGTCACCGAGGTGGTCACCGGGACCTTCCGGACGATCCAGGGCCGGGCCGACAGGACGGCCGAGAGCACGAGCAGGTCGGGGTGCACCTCGCCCGGGCGCACCCCCACCTCGAAGCACGCGGTATGCCGCGCCAGGGCGCCCTTGCGCTCGTCCGGCTCCCCCGCGCCGGGCACCAGCCGGACCTGCACGCGGCCGGGCTCGTGCGTGATGTCGAGGTGCATCAGCGCGCTCGGGCGACGGTGGCGGGCATGGCCCCGGAGCGTACCCGCCCGGCTGCCCGCCCCGCCCGGTGGACCGTGCGGCGGGAGGCACGACATACTGGCCGATCGTGCCGACCTCCACCCACACGCCCGCAGACCCGGTCCGCCTCACCCACCCCGAGTGGTCCAAGGACGCGGTGATCTACCAGATCAACCAGCGCCACTTCACCCCGGAGGGCACCTTGGCCGCCGCCGCGGAGCACCTGCCCCGGCTGCGCGACCTCGGCGTCGACATCCTCTGGCTCATGCCGATCAACCCGATCGGCGAGCAGAACCGCAAGGGCGGGCTCGGCTCCCCCTACGCCGTGCGCGACTACCTCGCGGTCAACCCCGAGTTCGGGACGCTGGAGGACCTGCGCGGCTTCGTCGACTACGACCAGCCCGGGCTGCGGGAGTACATGGCCGACGCCATGGCTCACTGGGTCCGCGAGGCCGACGTCGACGGCTTCCGCTGCGACGTCGCGGGCTACGTGCCGGTGGACTTCTGGGAGGCGGCGCGGGCCCAGCTGGAGCAGATCAAGACGGTCTTCCTGCTCGCCGAGTGGGAGAACCGCGACCTGCACGTGGGTGCCTTCGACGCGACGTATGCCTGGTCCTGGAACGAGACGATGCACCACATCGCGCACGGCCGGGCCAGCGCCACCGACCTCAAGGTCTAGGCCGGCAACGACCGGCGGCTCACCTTCTTCGACAAGGACGAGATCGTCTGGCGCGAGGACCCGCAGGGCAAGCTCTACCGTCGCCTCTTCGCGCTGAAGAAGTAGCACCCGGCGCTGTGGAACGCCGCCTGGGGCGCGCGCATGGTGCGGGTGCCCCACGACGGCGAGGACCGGGTCATCAGCTTCGTGCGAGTGCACGAGTCGGAGGACGCCGTCGTCGCAGCCTTCAACCTCAGCGACGCCCCGGCATCGGTCACCCTCGGGGTGGCTCCGGGCCAGGACCTCGCCTACGTCGACGCCACGGACGGCAGCACGGTCGAGTATGCCGAGGGCTCGGTCTGGCAGCTCCCGGCCTGGGGCTACCGGGTGGGGGTCACGCCGCAGGAGTGAGGCACCAGCGGTCGCTCGGGCGAGGGCCGGTCAGACGGGCGTGGTCAGGTGTGCGTCGCTCAAGCGGCGGAGACGACCGCGTCGCGGCGCGGCATCCGCCGGGTGTCGATCGTCGTGGCCAGGCCCTCGGTGAGCACCGTGGTCATCTGCGCCTCGGCCGTCTCGGTCAGGCTGACCCGGTCGGCGACCGTCGACAGCATCTCGGACAGCGGCACGTCGAGCGCCCGGCAGATCGAGGCGAGCAGCTCGGAGCTGGCCTCCTTCTCCCCGCGCTCGATCTCGGAGAGGTAGCCCAGCGAGCAGGACGCCGAGGAGCTGACCTCGCGCAGGGTGCGCCCCTGCGTCTGGCGCGTCTCGCGGAGCGCGTCACCCAGCTCACGTCGAAGTAGCACCATCGTCAACCCTCCTCGTCCTCTCTCCGGGTGTCCGTGTCGGTGGTCATCCCGTCGCCGTGCCTGCCCGGTGCGGCGGATGCCGTCGCGGCAGGTCGTGTCTCTACCGTACCCCGTGCGGCCGACAGACCCTCGGTCAGCCGTCCTCGCAGCAGCTCCAGCGCTGCCGTCACGGTGCCGGCGCGGATGTCGTCACGGTGTCCACGCAGGGTCAACACCTGGTGACCCAGAACCTGTTCCCCGTGGGCGAGCGCGAGGTGGACGGTGCCGACCGGGTGGCCCTCGCTGGGGTCCGGGCCGGCGACGCCCGTGGTGGCGACGCACCAGTCGGCGCCGAGCACCCGTGCCCCGCCGAGGGCCATCGCCTCGGCGCACTCCTGGGAGACGGTGCCGTGCTCACGGACGACCTGGGCCGGGACGCCGAGCACCGCCTCCTTCACCGCCGAGGCGTAGGCCACGACCGCACCGCGGACCGCGGCGCTCGCACCGGGCACGTCGGTGAGGGCGGCGCAGACCAGGCCACCGGTGAGCGACTCCGCGGTGCCCATGCTCTCGCCCCGCTCGCGCAGCGCGGCCACCACCTGGGCGGCCGGGCTCCTCACGACCCGCTCACGCGCCGGGCCGGGCGAACGCCTGGCGCACGTAGTCGATGCCGGTGACGACCGTGACGACGGCCGCGGCATACATCACCCAGAGCCCGAGGGTGTCGAGCACGCCGCCCAGCGGGGCCAGCACGACGGCGATGCCGATCGCCTGCAGCACCGTCTTGAGCTTGCCGCCGCGGCTGGCGGGGATGACGCCGCGGCGGATGACGACGAAGCGCATCAGGGTGATGCCGATCTCCCGGACGAGGATGACCACGGTCACCCACCAGGGCAGCAGGGCCAGCAGCGAGAGCCCGATGAGGGCCATCCCGATGAGCGCCTTGTCGGCGATCGGGTCCATGAGCTTGCCGAAGGCGGTGACGAGGCCGTGCTTGCGGGCCAGGTGCCCGTCCACCCAGTCGGTGCCGATCGCGACGAGGAAGACGACCAGCGCCCACCACCGCAGGCCCACGTCCTCGCCGCCCTCGGCGAGCAGCAGCCAGCCGAAGAGCGGGACGAGCAGGATGCGCAGCACGGTGAGCGCGTTGGGGAGGTTCCAGGACGAGACCCGCTCCGGCACCGCCGCGGTCGCGATCTCCGGGCCGTCGGGGTCGTGCGGGCCGATCACCGCTCGCCCCCTGCGGGTCCCTGCGGCACGGCCACGAGGTCGACACCCTCGGACCCCACCACGAGGGCGGTGACGAGGTCGCCGGGGGCGAGGTCGGGCATACCCCCGTCGCCGGTGACGAGATAGGTCACGCCGTCGACGTCGGGCCCCTGCTGCCCGGCGCGCCCCACCAGCCGCGGCTCGCCCTCCTCGTCGGCGTCGGCGTCGTCGGTGTCCACCGACTCCACGAGCACCTCGACGACGGTCCCGACGCGGTCGGCGGCACGCTGGGCGGTGAGCTCCTCGACCAGCGCCTGCACCTGCTCGACCCGCTCGCGGACGACGTCCTCGTCGAGCTTGTCGGCATACCCCTCCGCCTCGGTGCCGTCCTCGTCGGAGTAGCCGAAGACCCCGACGACGTCCAGCCGGGCCTCCACGAGGAAGGCGGTGAGCTCGGCGAGGTCCTCCTCGGTCTCGCCGGGGAAGCCGACGATGACATTGGTGCGGATCCCGGCCTCGGGGACCCGGGCGCGGACCTGCTCCAGCAGCCCGAGGAAGGACTCCCGGTCGCCGAAGCGGCGCATCCGCCGCAGCAGCGGGCCGGAGGCGTGCTGGAAGGAGATGTCGAAGTAGGGCACCACGCCCGGCGTGCCCGCCATCGCGTCGAGGAGGTCGGGGCGGATCTCGGCCGGCTGGAGGTAGGAGACGCGCACCCGCTCGACCCCGGGCACCTGCGTCAGCTCCGGCAGCAGCGCGTCGACGAGGCGCAGGTCGCCGAGGTCCTTGCCGTAGGACGTGGTGTTCTCGCTGACGAGGAAGACCTCCTTGACGCCCCGCTCCCCCAGCCAGGCGGCCTCGTCGAGGATCTCCTGCGGCGTCCGCGACACGAAGGCGCCGCGGAACATCGGGATCGCGCAGAACGCGCAGCGCCGGTCGCAGCCGGAGGCGATCTTGAGCGGCGCCCAGGGGCGGCCGTCGAGCCGCGCCCGCACGACGCGGGGCCCGGTGGCCGGGGCGACCTGCTCCAGCGGGACGTCGGGCTCCGCGACGGTCCGCTCGGGCTGGGCGGGCTGCTGGTGGCCGGGCAGCGCCACGCCCGCGGCGGAGGTGTGCCGGTCGCGGGGCGTGATCGGCAGCAACCGACGGCGGTCGCCGGGCACGTGCGAGGGCACCGTCTCCCCGGCCAGGATGCTGCGCAGGTGCGTCGACATGTCGCGGTAGGAGTCGAAGCCGAGCACCGCGTCGGCCTCGGGAAGCTCGGCGGCGAGCTGCTCGCCGTAGCGCTCGGCCATGCAGCCGACGGCCACGACCTTCTGGGTGCGGCCGGTCTCCTTGAGGTCGCCCGCCTCCAGCAGCGCGTCGATCGAGTCCTTCTTGGCCTGCTCGACGAAGCCGCAGGTGTTGACCACGGCGACGTCGGCCTCGGCGGCGTCGTCGACGAGCGTCCAGCCCTCGGAGGCCAGGCGGCCGGCCAGCTCCTCGGAGTCCACCTCGTTGCGGGTGCACCCGAGGGTGACGACGGCGACGCTGCGGGTGGACGTGGACATTCCTCGAGTGTAGGTCGGCGCGGGGGTCGCGACCTAGCGGCGACGCCGTCGCGCGGGGCGTGGTCTGATGGGCCGGTGACCGACCCCACCCTCCCCGACCTGCCGGTCCTCGACGGCCACAACGACCTGCCGTGGGCGCTGCGCGAGCTCGTCGGCACCGAGCGTGCGCTCGAGGTCGACCTCGCGACGGACACGTCGGCGCGCGGCCTGCACACCGACCTGCCGCGGCTGCGGCGCGGCGGGGTGGGCGGGCAGTTCTGGTCGGTCTACGTCCCCTCCGCGCTGCCCGAGGCTGACGCGGTCGTGGCCACGCTGGAGCAGGTCGACCTGGTGCACCGCATGGTCGCGAGGTATGCCGACCGCCTCGCGCTCGCGACGACCGCGGCACAGGTGGAGTCGGCCATGGCGGGCGGCCGGGTGGCCTCGCTGCTCGGGGCCGAGGGCGGGCACTCGATCGGTTCCTCCCTCGGGGTGCTCCGGTCGCTGCACCGGCTGGGGGTGCGCTACCTGACGCTGACGCACAACCACAACACGCCCTGGGCGGACAGCGCGACCGACGAGCCGGAGCACGGCGGGCTGACCGATCTCGGACGCGAGGTCGTGCGCGAGATGAACCGGCTCGGCATGCTGGTCGACCTCTCCCACGTCGCGGCCACGACGATGCGGGACGCGCTCGCGGCGTCGGCCGCCCCGGTGATCTTCAGCCACAGCAACGCGCTCGCCCTGTGCGGCTCGCCGCGCAACGTGCCCGACGACGTGCTGGTCACCATGGCGGGCCAGGGTGGGGTCTGCATGGCGACCTTCGTGCCGCAGTTCGTGGCGCAGGACTGCTGGGAGTGGAAGGTCGAGTCGCGCAAGGCCGCCCCGGCCGCCGGCGTCGACCCCAACGACCACCCGGTGATGACCGCCTTCAGCCTGGCCCGGCAGGAGCGGCACCCCCGGCCCGAGGCGACCCTGGCGCAGGTGGCCGACCACCTGGACCACCTGCGGGAGGTCGCCGGGGTGGAGCACGTCGGTCTCGGGGGCGACTTCGACGGCACCGAGCAGGTCGTCGTCGGGCTCGAGGACGTCTCAACCTACCCGGCGCTGCTCGCCGAGCTGGCCCGACGCGGCTGGAGCGAGCACGACCTGCGCGGCCTCACCCGCGGCAACGTGCTGCGCGTCCTGCGCGACGCCGAGGCGGTGGCCGGTCACGAGGGGTGTCCGGTCGGGTCCTGACCTCGGACCGAATTGCCGGGTGCGCTCGGTCCCGCCCGTGCGCTCAGTCCCGGCCGGTGAGGCCCCAGGCGTCCTCGCTCTCGGGCTCCTCGTCGTCCTCGACGTAGCTGCCGCTGATCGGGTCGCCGTCGTAGCGGTCCTCGCGCGGCGCTCGCCCGGCGCCGGGCGCGGAGCCGCCGGCCGCGGCATACCGCACCTCGTTGCTGTCGTCGCCCTCACCGTCGGCGACCTCGGTCGGGTCGGCGTCGAAGGGGGAGCTGTCGCTCTCGACGTCCGGGCGCGGCGGATCCTGGCCCTGCAGCAGCGCGAGCGTGGACTCCAGGTCGTCCGGCTTGACCAGGACGTCGCGGGCCTTGCTGCCCTCGGAGGGCCCGACGATGCCACGACTCTCCATGAGGTCCATGAGCCGCCCGGCCTTGGCGAAGCCGACGCGCAGCTTGCGCTGCAGCATCGAGGTCGACCCGAACTGCGTCGTGACCACCTGCTCGGTCGCCTGCAGCAGCAGGTCGAGGTCGTCGCCGATGTCCTCGTCGATCTGCTTCTTGGCAGGGGTCGCGAGGACCTCCTCGACGTACCTCGGCTTGAGCTGACCGGTGACGTGCGCGACGACGTCGTGGATCTCGGACTCGCTGACCCACGAGCCCTGCACCCGCATCGTCTTGCTCGCGCCCATCGGCAGGAAGAGCGCATCACCCATGCCGATGAGCTTCTCCGCGCCGGGCTGGTCGAGCACGACGCGCGAGTCGGCGAGCGAGGAGGTCGCGAAGGCCATCCGGCTCGGCACGTTGGCCTTGATCAGGCCGGTGACGACGTCGACGCTGGGCCGCTGCGTGGCCAGCACGAGGTGGATGCCGGCGGCGCGGGCGAGCTGGGTGATCCGGACCACCGACTCCTCGACGTCGCGCGGGGCGACCATCATGAGGTCGGCGAGCTCGTCGACGACCACGAGCAGGTAGGGGTAGGGCTGCAGCACCCGCTCCGAGCCCGGGGGCGGGGTGACCTTGCCGGCCCGGATCGCCTTGTTGAAGTCGTCGATGTGCTTGTAGCCGAAGGCCGCCAGGTCGTCGTAGCGGTGGTCCATCTCCTTGACCACCCAGGCAAGCGCCTCGGCCGCCTTCTTGGGGTTGGTGATGATCGGCGTGATGAGGTGCGGGATCCCCTCGTAGGCCGTCAGCTCGACCCGCTTGGGGTCGACGAGGATGAGGCGCACCTCGTCCGGCGTCGACCGCATGAGGATCGAGGTGATCATCGAGTTGACGAAGCTCGACTTGCCCGAGCCGGTGGCCCCGGCGACGAGCATGTGGGGCATCTTCGCGAGGTTGGCGATGACGTAACCGCCCTCGACGTCCTTGCCCACCCCCATGACCATCGGGTGCGTGTTGTTGCGTGCCGTCTGGCTGCGCAGGACGTCGCCCAGGCTGACGTTCTCGCGGTCCGCGTTGGGGATCTCCACACCCACCGCCGACTTGCCCGGGATGGGCGAGAGGATGCGCACGTCGGCGCTGGCGACGGCATACGCGATGTTCTTGGAGAGCGCCGTGATCCGCTCGACCTTGACGCCCGGCCCGAGCTCGACCTCGTAGCGGGTGACCGTCGGGCCGCGGGTGAAGTCGGTGACCTGGGCGTCGATGTTGAAGTCCTCGAGCACGCCGGTGAGCGCCTCGACCACCTTGTCGTTGGCCTCCGAGCGCTCCTTGTGCGGGGTGCCCGGCTTGAGCAGCACCGACTCCGGGAGGGTGTAGGTGACGTCGCCAGCGAGCTGCAGCTGCTCCACCCGCTGCGGGAGCTGGGTCGTCGGGGGCGCCTCGAGCTCGGGCTTGGCGGTCTGCTTGGACTTCTCGACGGCCGAGGGGGCCGCGGGACGCTTCTGGCCCGGGCGCAGCGCGGGGATTTCCTCGGTCGAGTCACCCTCGGCACGCGCGCCGCGCCGGCGGGAGCCGGCGTCGGCGGCGGGCTTCGAGGCGGGCTGAGGGGCGTCGCCGGTGCGGTCGGGGTCCTCCGCCGGGCGCTGGCGAGCAGCGGCACCGCGCCGGGGCCTGCGCCCCTTCGCCGCCCGGTCGACCTCGGCAGCCTGCTCGAAGGCGACGTCGCCGTCGCGGGGGCCGTCGAGGTCGCCGGCGCCGCGCCGGCCACGTGGCAGCGGGTTGCCGTCCTCGTCGACCCGGTCGAAACGGGCAGAGTCGAAGAGCTGCTGCTCGACCTCGCGGATGCGGTCGGGAATCCGGTGCACCGGGGTGCGGGTGAGCACGAGCAGGCCGAAGACGCCCAGCAGGCTGAGCACGATGTATGCCCCGGTCACGGTGATCGCCGAGGCGGGGATCGAGGAGGCGATGAAGCCGAGGATGCCACCGGAGCGCTGCAGCACGTGCGAGCCCTCGGCGTAGTCGGGGTTGCCGGTGGCCAGGTGCGTGATGCCGCTGGCCGCGACGAGCATGGCGGTGGTGCCGATGCTCATCCGGTTGGTCGCCTGCTGCTCGTCCGGCGCGCGGAAGAGGCGGACGGCGAAGAAGACGAGGACGGCGGGCAGGATGAGCGCCACCCGCCCGAAGGTGCCGGCCGCGGCCACGTGGATGACGTCCCCCACGAAGCCGTTCAGGCCCCACCACTCGCGCAGGGCGACGACCAGGGCGAGCGCGAGGAGCAGGAAGCCGGCGCCGTCGCGCCGGTGCTCGGGCTCGAGGTCGTGGGCCGTGTCGGTCATGGCGCGCACGGTGCCGCCGGTCACCCCGGCGATGCCGCGCATCGCCCGCCCGGGCAGCGACGGACCGTCGGAGGCGCGGGAGCGCGGCGCCGAGCTGCGGCCGGAGCCGGAGGTGCTCCGCCCCTGGGTGGACGTCGTCCGGCTCGCCGGGCGCCGGGAGGCGCTGCCGGAGCCGGCACGGGTCGAGGTCGTCGCAGTCTTGGCCACGATCGCACCGTACCCAATGTTCACCTCCGCCACAGGGGTCCCACGCCGGACGGCCTGGAGACCCACCCGGTGCCCGCGACCGGCTGCGCCCCGGAGCCGCGTCGCCGCCCCCTCCCTCCTGACGCGCCACCCGGCGACCTGCTGACATCTGTCACGCCGCTCGGCGAGCGTGCGGGCATACCGTCGGGATCACCGCAGCCGAGGAGATCGAGGAGCCGTCATGGACACGCAGGTGCCGCGCAGCCACCCCGTCAGCCCGCTCGAAGGTTCGAGCACCCCGCCGCCGCTGCCCACCCCGGGCACCGGTGGCCGCGAGGAGCTGCCGCAGGAGAGCACGCCGACGCAGGAGACCCGACCGGCCGGGTGCGGGAGCGGCCGGCTAAAGCACGGCCTTGGCGGCCACGACCTCGCCTCCAGCCGGTCCCGCGTGATCCGCGCGGCCGCCTTCATCGGCATGCTCGTCGCGGTGTGGGCGCTCAGCGGTGGCGGCCACTTCTGGCCGGGCTGGGTCATGATCGGGTGGGGCATCTGCCTGGCTCCCGACGTCACGCGGCTCGTCGAGGGTCGTCACGGCCGTGGCAGCGCAGCCCGCTGAGTACGCTGGGGCTGTGAGCCAGCCACCGCAGGGACCGCACGACCCGGTCGAGGACAGTTTCCCGCTGCAGCCCTACCGCCCGAGCATGGAGCTCGACCCGGAGATGCGCAAGCGGGCGCTGGAGCGGATCGAGGCCCGTCAGGCGTGGCGGCAGCACTTCACCGTGTATGCCCTGGTCATGACGCTGCTCACGGTCATCTGGCTGGTGACCGGCGGCATCGGGACCTATTTCTGGCCGGTCTGGCCCATGATGGGCTGGGGAGTCGGGGTCGCCATCCACGGGGCGAGCCTCGTGCTCGACAAGGAGCCCACGGAGAAGGAGATCGCCGACGAGGCCGCCAAGCTGCGCAAGCGGCTCGGCCGCCCTGACCACCCGGAGGACTGACCCGGCCGCTCCGGCGCGACCGCGGTCATCAGGGCAGCCGCAGCCGCGCCCAGACCGCCGCGTGGTCCGATCCGGTGACCGTCGCCGCGCCGGCGTCGACGACGTCAAGCCCGCGCACGAGCACATGGTCGATCTGCACGAAGGCCGGCAACAGCCCCTCCGTCGGCCAGGTGCGCACCCACCCCGACCCCGACGCCTCGTGCGCGTCCCGCAGCCCGGCGTCGTCCTTGACCTGGCGCAGCGCGGGGTGCCCGGTCGAAGCGTTGAGGTCGCCGACCACGAGCAGCGGGCCCTCGATGCCGGTGGCGTCCTCACCGAGCCACCCCAGCTCCTCGCGCCACGCCGCGGAGCCGGCCACCGCCGGAGGCCGGGTGTGCGCCCCGAGCAGCGTCACGGTCTGCCCGCCCCGGGTGATCGGGAGACGGACCTGGTCGAAGAGATACGGCTCGTCGATGACGTGCGCGCCGTCGGCGCCGGTGTCGTCGTCAGCGGACCCGGCCATGCCCTCGCGGGTGAGCACGAGGGTCCCGCCCGCGTCGGACCGGAGGGTGCCGCCGCGGACGGGCAGGGCGCGGTCGAGGGCCGACCCCTCGAGCCGCGCCTGCGCCTCCGGTGTCATCTCGACCAGCACGAGGGCGTCGACCTCGCGCTCGTCGACCAGCGCGGCGAGGTCCGCCAGGCTCCCCCGGCCGTACTCCAGGTTGGCGGTCGCGATCACGAGGTCGTCGCGACCGGCGGGCACGGTGTCCGGCAGCAGCCAGGGCGCCGCGAGGGCAGCGTGCCCCAGCCCCAGCAGCACCGCCGCGCCGAGCAGCAGCCGCCGGGCCAACGCCCAGGCGAGGACCGCGAGCGGCACCAGGCTCAGGCCGACGAGCACCAGACCGGACTGCAGCACCGGCACCGGACCGGCGGCGTCGACCCAGCGCAACGCGGTGAGGCCGGCCGCCGCCAGCCACCACGCCCAGGCGAGCGCGACGAGGACCCGGCGCACGGCATACCCCCCGGAGCCGGCGTCAGGCGTCGACGACGATCGGGATGATCATCGGGCGGCGGCGCAGCTTGTTGCCGACGAAGGACCCGACCGTCCGACGGATGACCTGCTGGAGCTGGCGGGTGTCCTGGACGCCGTTGCGCCGCGCCTCCTCCAGCGCCGCGACCAGCTTGGGCTGCACCCGCTCGAAGACGTCCTCGCCCTCGGCGAAGCCACGGGTCTGGATCTCCGGGCCGGCCGCGATGGCCCCGGTCGAGGAGTCGCGGACGACGATGATCGTCACGAAGCCCTCGTCGCGCAGGATGCGGCGGTCCTTGAGCATCGTCTCGTCCGCCGCCCCGACGAGCGAGCCGTCGACGTAGACGTACCCGCAGTCGACGGCGCCCGAGATGCGCGCCCGGCCGTCGACGAGGTCGACGACCACGCCGTCCTCGGCGATGACGACGTTGTCGCGCGGGACGCCCGTCTGGACCGCGAGGTCGCCGTTGGCGACCATGTGGCGCCACTCGCCGTGGACCGGCAGGACGTTGCGCGGCTTGACGATGTTGTAGCAGTAGAGCAGCTCGCCCGCGCTGGCGTGACCGGAGACGTGCACCAGCGCGTTCTCCTTGTGCACGACGTCGGCGCCGCGGCGGGTCAGCCCATTGATGACGCGGTAGACGGCGTTCTCGTTGCCCGGGATGAGCGAGGAGGCCAGCAGGACGGTGTCCCCCTCGCCGACGTCGATCTTGTGGTCGCCGTTGGCCATTCGCGACAGCGCCGCCATCGGCTCGCCCTGGGAGCCGGTGCAGATGAGCACCTGGTCCTCGTCCGGGAGCTTGGTGAGCTTGTTGAGGTCGACGAGCACCCCGTCCGGCACCCGCAGGTAGCCCAGGTCCGCGGCGATCCCCATGTTGCGGATCATCGACCGGCCGACCATGGCGACCTTGCGGCCGGACTCCTCCGCGGCGTCGAGGACCTGCTGGACCCGGTGCACGTGCGAGGAGAAGCAGGCGACGATGATCCGCCGCTCGGCGGTGTGGAAGACCCGCTCGATCGCCGGCGCGATCTGCCGCTCCGGGGTGGTGAACCCAGGCACGTGCGCGTTGGTGGAGTCGGTCATGAACAGGTCCACGCCCTCCTCCCCCAGCCGGGCGAAGGCGCGCAGGTCGGTGATCCGCCCGTCCAGCGGCAGCTGGTCCATCTTGAAGTCGCCGGTGTGCAGGATCGTGCCGCCGGAGGTCCGGATGAAGACGGCGAGCGCGTCCGGGATCGAGTGGTTGACCGCGACGAACTCACAGTCGAACGGGCCCAGCTCCTCCCGGCCGCCCTCCCGCACGCCCAGCGTCAGCGGGGTGATCTTGTGCTCCTTGAGCTTGGCCTCGATGAGGGCCAGGGTGAGCTGGGAGCCCACGAGCGGGATGTCCGGCTTGAGCCGCAGCAGGTAGGGCACCGCGCCGATGTGGTCCTCGTGCCCGTGGGTGAGGACGATCGCGACGATGTCGTCGAGCCGGTCCTCGATGGGGCTGAAGTCGGGCAGGATCAGGTCCACGCCGGGGTGGTGCTCCTCGGGGAAGAGCACCCCGCAGTCCACGACGAGCAGCTTGCCGCGGTGCTCGATGACGGCCATGTTGCGACCCACCTCGCCGAGCCCGCCGAGCGGGATGACGCGGACGCCCCCGTCCGGGAGGGGCGGGGGCGCGGTCAGCTCGGGATGCGGGTGGCTCATGGCGCACAGGGTAGACCGTCGGGCCGCGATGCCACGAAGCCTGCCTCCGTCTGCGACAGTCTCCCGTGGACGGGATCGTCCCGGGGCAGATGGCGTAGTGCGGCAGGAGGTGCGGTCGATGGGTATGGGTGTCGTGCTCGCGCTCGCCGCCGCCCTGTCCTACGGCCTGTCCGACTTCGTCGGCGGCGTCGCGTCCCGACGGAGCTCGCCCTGGCCGGTCGCGATCATGTGCGCCGTCGGGGGTATGGCGGGTGCCGTGCTCGTGGCGCTGACCCGCACCGGCGACCCGACCCCGGCGGACCTGGGGTGGGGCGCGCTCGCGGGGGTCGGGAGCGGGCTCGGCGGAGCCTTCCTCTACCGCGGCCTGGCCGCCGGGCGGATGGGCGTGGTTGCACCGGTCTCCGGGGTCGGCGCGGCGGTGCTGCCGGTGGTCGTCGCCCTGCTCGGCGGGGAGCGACCGGGGCTGCTGGTGTGGTGCGGCATCGCCGCAGCGCTGCCCGGGATCTGGCTGGTCAGCCGGGAGCCCGGCCACGGCGGACGCCTGGCCGACGGCTTGCTCGACGGCGTGCTGGCGGGGGCCGGCTTCGGGCTGCTCTTCGCCGCGATCGGCCAGGTGCCGCAGAGCGCCGGCTACTGGCCGCTGGCGGTGGCCCAGACCGTGGGGCTGGTCAGCGTCGTGATCACCGCCACGCTGCTGGGTGACAGCTGGCGGCCCCGGACCGCCCTGGAAGTCGGGGGTGGCCTGCTCGCCGGCGCGCTGGCCACGCTGGCCGCGCTCGGCTTCCTGCTCGCGACCCAGGCCGGGCTGCTGACGGTGGCCGCGGTGCTCACCTCGATCTACCCCGCCGTGACCGTGCTGCTGGCGGCGACCGTGCTCCGCGAGAGGCTCGGGGCGGCGCAGGGCGTGGGTCTCCTGCTATGCCTCGCCTGCGTGGCGCTCGTCGCGGCCGGGTGAGGCGGGCGCCGCTACGCTGACCTGCATGCAGGCATACCTCGACCTCCTGGAGCGGATCCGCACCGAGGGGGTGCGCAAGGAGGACCGGACCGGCACGGGGACGCTGTCGGTCTTTGGTCACCAGATGCGCTTCGACCTGACCGAGGGTTTCCCGGCACTGACGACGAAGAAGCTACACCTGCGCTCGATCATCGGCGAGCTGCTGTGGTTCCTGCGCGGCGACACCAACGTGCGGTGGTTGCAGGAGCGCCGGATCACGATCTGGGACGAGTGGGCCGACGAGCAGGGCGACCTGGGCCCGGTCTACGGCCACCAGTGGCGCTCCTGGCCGGCCCCGGACGGGGGGACGATCGACCAGATCCAGCGGCTCGTCGACGGCCTGAGGACCAACCCCGACTCCCGCCGTCACATCGTCTCGGCGTGGAACGTCGCCGACGTCGACTCAATGGCACTGCCGCCGTGCCACACGCTCTTCCAGTTCTACGTCGCGCCCGCCGCCGAGGGCGACCCGGACCAGCGCGGGTGGCTGTCGTGCAGCTCTACCAGCGCAGCGCCGACACCTTCCTCGGGGTGCCCTTCAACATCGCGTCCTACGCCCTGCTGACGCACATGGTGGCGCAGGTGACCGACCTGCGTGCCAAGGACTTCGTGCACACCCTCGGCGACGCGCACCTCTACCTCAACCACCTCGACCAGGCCGCCGAGCAGCTGACCCGGACGCCGGGGCCGCTCCCCACCCTGTGGCTGAACCCCGAGGTGCGGCAGGTCGACGCCTTCGAGCTGGAGGACGTCGAGGTGCGCGACTACGTCGCCGCCCCGACGATCACAGCGCCGATCGCGGTATGACGCAGGCCGAGCCCGCGCGCCGCTCCCGTCCGGCAGCGCTCGTCCCCGCGACCTACGTGATCCTGCGCCGCGAGGGGGCGTCCGGGACCGAGGTGCTGCTGCAGCTGCGGCAGGGCACGCCCTACATGGACGGCTGGTGGGCCTGCGGGGCCGCAGGCCATGTCGAGCCGGGCGAGAGCTTCTGGCGCGCCGGGGTCCGCGAGGCCGCCGAGGAGATCGGGGTCGGGCTGAGCGAGGACGACCTCGAGCACGTCGCGACGCTGCAGCGCACGGTGGCGCTGCCGTACCCGCGCGAACAACGGGTCGACGTCTTTGTCACCACCGAGCTGTGGGAGGGTCAGCCGCGGGCGGCCGAGGCGGACCGGGCCGCTGAGGTGCGGTGGTGGCCGCTGGACGACCTGCCCGAGCGGGTGGTGCCGCACGAGCGACGCGCCCTGGAGGCCCTCGCCGCGGGCGCGCGCGGGGCGCTGCTCACCCACGGCTTCGCGCAGCGGCTCGCGCTCATCGCGGCCGTCGGGCGCAACGGGGTCATCGGCGACGGCAGCGCGATGCCGTGGCACCTGCCGGAGGACCTGCGCTTCTTCAAGGAGACGACCATGGGGGGCGTCCTGGTCATGGGCCGCGGCACCTGGGACTCCATCGGCCGGGCGCTCCCGGGCCGGCGCACCATCGTCGTGACGCGGCAGCGCGACTGGTCGGCGCCCGGGGCAGAGGTCGCGCACTCCTGTCTCCTTCCGAGGCCTTGCTCATGGCCGGCGACGGCGAGGTCTTCGTCGCCGGAGGCGGCGAGATCTACGCCCAGACCATCGAGCACGCCCACCGGCTGGTGCTCACCGAGGTCGACCTCGAGCCGGAGGGCAGCACCCGCTTCCCCGAGGTGGACCAGGAGCGGTGGACGGAGACACGTCGCCAGCCTGGCTCCGGAGACATCAAGGCCTGGGTCACCTGGGATCGGCGGTGAGCCCGAGGCCGCGATGGTCCCGTGAGACTCGGGGACGGTCCCGACTCCCACGGGACCGTCGTCTGCACGCCGGCTCGTCACTCACGAGCCCCCTCGAGCAGGCTCCGGAGTGACGTCGAGGCGTGCAGACGGCTCGGACGAGCGGCTGACGGTCCCGGCGTAGGCTCGCGCAGGTGAAGCCCAGCGACCTGACGAAGATCCGCACGCTCTCCTCCCCCACGGTGCACCCCGACGGCCGCGACGTGGTCTTCGTCGTGAGCCGGCCGGACGTCGAGGACAACCGCTACCGCACCAGCCTGTGGCGGCTCGACCTGAGCACGGACGACGCCCGGCCCACCCGGTTGACCAGCAGCACGCGGGACTCGGCACCGGCATACTCCCCCGACGGCACGCAGCTGGCCTTCCTCCGCGCCGGCGACGACGGACCGCCGCAGCTGCACGTCATGCCTGCCGACGGCGGCGACGCTCGACGCCTGACCGACCAGCCGCTGGGCGTCGGCTCCGTCTCCTGGTCCCCCGAGGGCACGCAGCTCGTGTATGCCGCCCGTATCCCCGAGCAGGGTCGCTACGGCACCGACGACGCCGTCAAGCCCGACCAGGAGGCGCCGCGGCTCATCGAGCACAGCACCTACCTGGCCGACGGGCTCGGCTACGTCCTCGACCGCCCGAGCAAGCTCTTCCTGCTCGACCTCGCCGACCTGCCCGATCCCGATGGCCCGGACGCCGACGAGCTCCCACCCAGCACGCAGCTCACCTCGGGTCGAGGTGACGACAGCGCGCCCGTCTTCCTGCACGCCGGCACCCGGATCGCCTTCGTCGCCTCTCGCGACCGGCGCGGCGCCTGGACCCCGGACACCCTCGTGAGCGACGTGTGCTCGGTCGACCTGCGCGGCAAGGGCTTCCGCCGGCACACCGACCGCACCGGATCGGTCGGCAGCGTGCACGTCGGCCCGGACGGCACGGCCGTCTACGGTGCGGCCGACCTCGGCAGCTCGAAGCAGGACTTCGTGGCTCGCAACGCGGTGCTGCGCCGGCTCGACGGCCCGGGGGTCGCGCTCACCGACGCCGAGACCGACCACCTCGCCTGCGCCCCGGTCATCGGCGGCGACGGCGCGGTCGTCGCCGCCTTCGAGGTGCGCGGCGACACCGTCGTGCGTGACCTGACGGCCGACCGGGTGCTGCTCGAGGGTCACGTGGGCGTGACCGCCCTGGCCGCCGGCGGCGACGTCGTCGTCGCGGTCGCGGGCACGCGCGAGGCATACTCCGAGCTCTTCGTCGGCCGCTCCGGCGAGACGCTCACGCAGCGCACCGACTTCGCCCGCCACCTCACCGACACGGCCGCACCGATCGAGACCGAGGAGCTGGACGCGACCTCGGGCGACGGCTACCCGGTGCACGGCTGGCTGGTCCGGCCCACCACCAAGCCGCGGCGCAAGGCGGGCCACCCGGTGATCCTGCTCATCCACGGCGGCCCCTACGCGCAGTACTCCGGCAACCTCTTCGACGAGGCCCAGGTCCTCGCCGGCGCTGGGTATGCCGTCGTCATGGGCAACCCGCGAGGCGGCTCCGGCTACGGCGCGGCGCACGGACGGGCGGTCAAGGAGGCGATCGGCACCGTCGACGTGGCCGACCTCACCGCGCTGCTGGACCACGCGCTGACCCTGCCGGGCCTCGACGGCTCTCGGCTCGGCGTCATGGGCGGCTCCTACGGCGGGCTGATGACGACCTGGCTGGTCGGGCACACCGACCGCTTCACCGCGGCGATCAGCGAGCGCGCTGTCAACGCCTGGGACTCCTTCGCCGGCACCAGCGACATCGGCTGGTTCTTCGCCGACGAGTATGCCGGCGCCTTCCAGCACGAGCAGTCACCGCTGACCTGGGCCGACCGGATCACCACACCGACGCTGGTCATCCACTCCGAGCGCGACTTCCGCTGCCCGCTGGAGCAGGGGCAACGGCTCTTCGCGCGGCTGCGCAAGAACGGCGTGCCCAGCAAGCTGCTCGTCTTCCCCGGCGAGGGGCACGAGCTGTCGCGCTCGGGCCAGCCGCGGCACCGGCTGCAGCGCTTCGAGCACATCCTCGACTGGTGGGGCGACCACCTGCGCTGAGGCGCGGCGCTCCCGCGGGCCGGGTCGTCAGTCGGTCGCCGGGTAGCCGAAGCGGGACATCAGGGCACCGCAGGTGTGCTCGATCCGCCGCAGGTTGTCCTCGCCGAAGAAGGCCGCGGGGGTGACCTCGCGGTCTCCGCGGGGCTGGAACTGCCGGTCCTGCGAGCCGGTGATGTCGCGCACGACCGGTCGCCCCAGGGAGCGGGCCAGCGCCTCGATGCTGCCGCGCTTGTCGGCGCAGAAGTCCTCGTAGCGCAGCAGCGTCAGGTGCTCGGCGGCGTCGACGTAGGTCTGTGCGGCGCGCACCCACCGGTCCGCCAGCGCCTTCACGTACTGCCTCGGCCCGGTGGCCATCCCCGCGTTGGTGAGGATGGGGTACCACCCGGGCAGCCGCTCCCTCAGGTCGTCGTACTGGTCCGCCGTGAGGTCCGCCTGCGACCCGGGCAGGTCCACCCGGTTGAGGATGCTCCTGATGTTGTCCCGGGGTCGCGGACGACGAACACCACCTGGGCGTCCGGGAAGGCCGCCAGCAGCGAGGGCAGCAGGAAGATGACGTCGTTGTCCTTCACCACGTCCGCGGCGAAGACCTTGGGCCGGCGCTGCGCCAGCGTGGCGACCGCGTCCTCCTGCCCCAGCAGGTCGGCCAACCGGGTGCGGGTCTGGTAGAGCACGTCCAACGAGGCCCTCCCGCCGATGCACTCGGCCAGGAGGCTGGCGATCGCCGTGCTCCCCGACTTCTGGTTGCCCAGCACGAAGATGGGCGGGGCCGGGGCCGGGGGCGAGGGCTCGGCGGTGACAGCGGGCGCCGGCTCTGAGGCGCCCGCACGCGCCGGCTCCGCCGGCGGCTGCGGGCGGGGCGCCGCAGCGGCGGGCACCGTCGACCGGGAGACGACGCGGCTCACGTAGCCCAGCCTGCGCAGGGCCGAGAACTCGTCCTTGACGGACTGCCGGCCGAAGTTCTCGTAGGCGGCCACGGCGATCTGGATCTGGTCCTCGCTGCTGCGGGTCGGCCGGTAGACCGAGGCCTCGCCGGACATGAGGGTGCCCAGGCTGAACCGCACGGTCCGGGCCCCGAGCCCCTGCACCGCCTCGACGACCGCGCGATGGTCCGGGTGGTCGTCGTCGGGGTGGCCCGCGACGACCCACCGCGCCCCGCGGCGGTCCAACTTCTTCAGCGCCCGACCGACCTCCTCCGCCTGAACGTCACCGTCCGGGAGCCCGAGCCGGACGATGTGTCCTGCGCCCGCCGTCAGGGCCGACCACGCGGCGGCCTGCTCGGACCGGCGGAACTCCCTCTCGTAGGCCGGGGTCCACCCCTTGAGCTCCGCCCGCCGGGAGGCCCCTCCGTCGCTGACGGCGACCAGGACGACCGGGTGTTGGGTGCGCGCGCAGAGCCACGGGATGTAGGAGGCCAGCCGCAGGGTCTCGTCGTCCGGGTGCGGTGCGACGACATAGGTCACCGGCCGG
Organism: Serinicoccus marinus DSM 15273; assembly: GCF_008386315.1. Lineage (NCBI taxonomy): Bacteria > Bacillati > Actinomycetota > Actinomycetes > Micrococcales > Ornithinimicrobiaceae > Serinicoccus > Serinicoccus marinus. The sequence continues at coordinate 2,270,550 of NZ_CP043808.1, forward strand.
GAGAACGCCTGGGCGACCCGTCGCGCTCCCGTGCGGGCACGCCTGCACAGTCCTGCCGTGCCGGGGGCGCCCCCGGGGGCCTGTCGACGGGTGGGGAGCATGCCGGGAGGCTAACAAGGGCGGCGCCGCGGGAGTCGGACCGCTCCCGACCCCGTGGCCACGCCCTCGGGCCCAGCCGGGGCCGTGGTGACGGATGGTCAGCTCGCCAGGTGCCGGGGCAGCCGGTCCAGCACGTCGTTCCACCCCTGCGCGGCACCACCGTCCGGCTCGTGCGCGTCGGAGGTATGCCGCACCGTCACCTCGGTGCCCCCGTCGACCGGGGCGAAGGTGACCTCGACCGTGTCCACCGCGGCGTCCGCGGGCACGCCGGCAGCCGGGTCGTCCACCCAGGTCCAGGTCATGACGAACCGGCGCGGGGGGTCGTGCTCGAGGAAGACCCCCTCCACGCCCACCCCGGCCGAGGGGGCCGTGATGCGCAGCCGCCCGCCCTGGAGGGCGTCGACCTCGTAGGTCGTATCCGGCCACTGCGGCCACCACCACCGGGCCAGCTCGGCGGGGTCCATCCACGCCCGGAAGGCGCGGTCGGCGTCGACCGGTACGACCCGCGTGACGGTGACGGTGCTGGCGCTCATGGCTCGCTCCTGTCGGTCGGACCTGCCAGGTGACCTGCCAGGCGGTCCAGGTGGTTGCCCCAGAGGAGGCGGTGCTGCAGGGCCCAGGTCGCCAGGGGGTCGAGGCTGCCGGGCACCAGCTCGACGGTGACGACGCGTCCGGCCTTGGTCCGGCGGACGATCCCGGCCTCCGCCAGGCGGTCGACGTGGCGCATGGTGCCGGGCACGCTCATCCCGAGCACCTCGGCCAGGGCGCTCACGGTGGCGGGCCCGTCGGCCAGGTGCTCGACCACCCGGCGGCGGGACTCGCTGGCGATGGCGCCGGCCGCCGCGTTGAGGGAGGACATGGCGCCCAGGCTACCGCATACTTAACGGTCTTGTTAAGTATGCGGTGAGGTCACCCCTCCCGGGACCGCCGACCCAGCAGGTAGCTGCCGAGGGCCAGGAGCACCGCGCCGACGCAGATGGTGATCGGCCCGACGACGTCCTGCCACACGAGGATCCGGACCGGCTCGACCGGCTGGTAGGCGAACCACCCGAACGACACCGGCGTGCTGAGGATGACCACCACGCCGCCGACGATCATGAGCGCGCCGAGCACGGCGAGCGCCGGGGCCCGCCCGCTGGATCGAGGGCGCTGTGCCATCAGACCGGGGGGATGCTGCGGTGGCGGGCGGAGAAGTGCCGGTCGCGGCGCGCGGCATACCGCAGCCGGTGCACGACCTCGGCGCGCAGGTCCTCCGGCTCGGTGATCGCGTCGATGACGAGGTCGGCGGCAAGCCGCTCGAGATCGACGTCCTCGAGGTAGTCCGCACGCCGGGCGTCGATGAAGGCCTGCCGCTCACCCTCGTCCTCGATCGCGGCGATCTTGTTGGCGTAGACCGCGTTGACCGCGGCCTCGGGGCCCATCACCGCGATCCGCGCCGTCGGCAGCGCGATCGTCGCGTCCGGGCCGAAGCCGGGGCCACCCATGGCATACAGCCCGGCGCCGTAGGCCTTGCGCAGCACCACGCACAGCTGCGGCACCGTCGCCTCCGAGACCGCGGAGACCATCTTGGCGCCGTGCCGGATGATGCCGCCGCGCTCGACCTCGGAGCCGATCATGAATCCCGGCACGTCGGCGAGGTAGATCAGGGGGATGCCGTAGGCGTCGCAGAGCCAGATGAAGCGGGACGCCTTGTCAGCCGAGTCGGTGAAGAGCACCCCACCCTTGACCGCCGAGTTGTTGGCGACGATCCCGACGCTCTGCCCGTCGACCCGTCCCAGCCCGACGACCAGCTCGGCGGCGAAGAGCGGCTTGACCTCGAAGAAGCTGTCGTCGTCGACGAGCCCCTCGATGACGTCGTGCACGTCGAAGGGCACCGACTCCGCCTCGGGGACGGTATGCCTGCCCAGCGGCACCGCGGGCTCCTCGCCCTCGTAGGCGGGCGCGGGGGCGCGCCACGACTCGGGCAGGTAGGAGAAGAAGTGCCGGGCCAGTTCGATCGCCTCGGTGTCGTCCGAGGCGAGCAGGTCGCCGACCCCGGAGACGGTGCAGTGCATCCGCGCGCCACCCATCTCCTCCAGCGAGACCCGCTCCCCCACGACCATCTCGGCCATCCGCGGGCTGCCGAGGTACATCGAGGCGTTGCCCTCGACCATGATGATCAGGTCGGTGAAGCTCGGGATGTAGGCGCCGCCCGCGGCGCTCGGCCCGAAGAGGCAGCAGATCTGCGGCACCTTGCCGGACAGGGCCACCTGGTTGTGGAAGATCCGCCCGGCACCGCGACGCCCCGGGAAGAGGTCCACCTGGTCGGTGATCCGCGCACCCGCCGAGTCGACGAACCAGAAGACCGGCAGCTCCTCGCGCAGCGCGGCCTCGGTGGCGCGGATGATCTTCTCGACCGTCCGGGCACCCCACGACCCGGCCTTGACCGTCGGGTCGTTGGCGACGACGATCGCGGCGCGCGCCGTCGACCTCGCCGCGGCCCGTGACCACGCCGTCGGCCGGCAGACCCTCGGCGGTGGCGTTGGCATACCGACCGTCCTCGACGAAGCTGCCCTCGTCGAAGAGCAGCGCGATCCGCTCGCGGACGTAGAGCTTGCCCTGGCCGTCCAGCTTGGCCCGGGCCCGCTCGCTGGGCTCCGCCGAGGCCTGGTGTGCCGTCGCGAGCCGCGAGCGCAGGTCGGCGACCCGGGGGTCGCCGGCGGCGTCGGCGGAGGTGGCGTCGTCGCTCATGCCGGTCATCGTGTCAGCACCCACCGACGGCTGTCAGCGGGCGGGGAGCCCGAGGCCGCGGGCGATGACCATCCGCTGCACCTCCGAGGTGCCCTCGCCGATCTCGAGGATCTTGGCGTCGCGGTAGAAGCGGGCGACCGGGTACTCCTCCATGAAGCCGTTGCCGCCGAAGAGCTGGGTGGCGATCCGGGTCGAGGTGACCGCTGCCTCGGTGGAGTAGAGCTTGGCGACCGCCGCCGCCTGCTTGACCTCGGCGACCGAGCGGCGCCCGGCCTCCTGCTCGTCCTTGAGCCAGGCCGCCTTGTAGGTGAGCAGCCGCGCCGCCTCGACCATGACCGCCAGGTCCGAGATCTGGAAGGAGACGCCCTGGTTGACCGCGATCGGCTTGCCGAAGGCGGTGCGCTCCTGGCTGTAGGCCGTGCACTCCTCGAGCATCCGCTGGGCGCAGCCGAGCGCGAGCGCCGAGATCGCGATCCGGCCATCGTCGAGGGTCTTGAGGAACTGCTTGAAACCCTCGCCGCGCTCGCCGAGCAGGTGGTCCTCGGGCACCCGGCAGTCCTCGAAGCTCAGGCCGTGGGTGTCGGAGATGTGCCAGCCGAGCTTGCGGTAGGACGGCTCGACGACGAAGCCGTCGGTGCCGGCGGGGATCATGATCGCGCTGATCTCCGGCCGGCCGTTCTCGTCCTCGCCGGTCTTGGCGGTGACAGTGACCACGGAGGTGATGTCGGTGCCGGAGTTGGTGATGAAGGCCTTGGCGCCGTTGACCACCCACTGGCCGTCCTCGACCCGGGCTCGGGTCTTGCTGGCGGCGGCGTCCGAGCCGGCGTCCGGCTCGGTCAGCCCGAAGCCCGCGAGGGTCTTGCCGGCGAGCAGGTCGGGGAGCCAGCGCTCCTTCTGCTCCTGGGTGCCGTAGGACAGGATCGGGTTGATGCCCAGACCGACGCCGGCGGACAGGGTGATGCCGATCGACTGGTCGACGCGACCGAGCTCCTCGATCGCGAGGCAGGTATACGTGAAGCCGCCGTGCTCGGTGCCCGCGCCGCCGAACTCCTCGGGGGCGTTGAGACCGAACAGACCCAGCTCGCCCATCTTGGGGACGAGCTCGGTCGGGAAGTGGGAGTCCCTGTCCCACTTCTCCACGTGCGGCGCCACCTCCCCCTGCGCGAACTCGCGGACCAGGCCGCGGAACTCCTCATGATCCTGGGTCAGTTCGAACATCGCCGTCCGCATCCTCGCTCGCGCTCGGGGGGTGACGGGGGCTCCCGGCACCGTCCCTCCATCGTGCTTGACGTTGACGCGAAGGTCAAGCAAGATGGTCCCGGACGACTTGACGTAAGGACAACCATGACCGACGCCACCACGACGTGGACCATCGCCCAGATGGCCGACGACTACGACGTCACCCACCGGGCGCTGCGCCACTACGAGCACCTCGGCCTGCTCGGGCCCGACCGCGAGGGGCAGCGCCGCATCTACCACCGCCGCGAGCGCACCCGCCTCGCGCTCATCCTCCGCGGGCGCCGGCTGGGCTTCTCGCTCGAGGAGATCGCCACCATCCTCGACATGTACGACGACCAGCCGGGCGAGGTCGGTCAGCTGCGCTACCTGCTCTCGCAGATCGGCGACCGTCGCCAGGACCTGGAGCGGCGCCGCCGCGACATCGAGGACAGCCTGCGCGAGCTGGACGAGCTGGAGCAGCGCTGCGCCGAGGACGTCGCGCGGCTGTCCTGAGCAGCGGCGACCGCTGCCGGCGAGGTCTGCGGGCGCGCGCCGGAGTCGCGCGCGTCGGGCATACCCCTGGGGCTAGGGTGACCCCCATGCCGATCAGCAAGGTCCTCATAGCCAACCGCGGCGAGATCGCCGTGCGCATCGCCCGCGCCTGCGCCGACGCGGGCCTGGGCTCGGTGGCGGTCTACGCCGAGCCCGACCGCGACGCGCTGCACGTGAAGGTGGCGGACGAGGCCTACGCGCTGGGCGGCAGCACCCCCGGCGAGTCCTACCTGCTGCAGGAGAAGCTGCTCGATGTCGCGCGGCAGGCGGGGGCGAACGCGGTGCACCCGGGCTACGGCTTCCTCGCGGAGAACGCCTCCTTCGCCCAGGCCGTCATCGACGCCGGGCTGACCTGGATCGGCCCCTCCCCCGAGGCGATCGACTCGCTCGGCGACAAGGTCAAGGCCCGGCACATCGCGCTGGAGGCGGAGGCGCCGCTCGTGCCCGGCACGACCGACCCGGTCGACGGGCCGGACGAGGTCGTGGCCTTCGCGACCGAGCACGGCCTGCCGGTCGCGATCAAGGCGGCCTACGGCGGCGGGGGCCGCGGCCTCAAGGTCGCCCGCACGATGGAGGAGATCCCCGACCTGTTCGACTCCGCGGTGCGCGAGGCGGTCACCGCCTTCGGCCGCGGCGAGTGCTTCGTCGAGCGCTTCCTCGACCGCCCGCGGCACGTCGAGACCCAGTGCCTGGCCGACCAGCACGGCAACGTCGTCGTCGTCTCGACCCGCGACTGCTCGCTGCAGCGGCGCAACCAGAAGCTCGTCGAGGAGGCGCCGGCGCCGTTCCTGAGCGAGGAGCAGCACGCCGAGCTGGTGCGGGCGAGCAAGGCCATCCTGCGGCAGGCGGGCTACGTCGGCGCCGGGACCTGCGAGTTCCTCGTCGGGCCGGAGGGTGACATCTCCTTCCTGGAGGTCAACACCCGGCTGCAGGTGGAGCACCCGGTGACCGAGGAGGTCACCGGCGTCGACCTGGTGCGCGAGCAGTTCCGCATCGCCGACGGCGAGGAGCTCGGCTACGACGACCCGGTGCCGCACGCGCACTCCTTCGAGTTCCGGCTCAACGCCGAGGACGCCGGTCGCGACTTCATGCCCGCGCCGGGGACGGCGCTGGTCTTCCGGCCCCCGTCGGGACCGGGCGTGCGGCTCGACTCCGGCGTCCTCGAGGGCGACACACGGTGGCCGGCGCCTTCGACTCGATGCTCGCCAAGCTCATCGTCACCGGGCGGACCCGGCAGCAGGCGCTGGAGCGCTCGCGCCGGGCGCTCGCCGAGTTCGAGCTGGAGGGTATGCCCACCGTGCTCGCCTTCCACCGGGCCGTGGTCGCCGACCCCGCGTTCGCCCCAGAGGACGCGGACCAGCCCTTCACCGTGCATACCCGCTGGATCGAGACCGACTTCGACAACACGATCGAGCCCTACTCCGGGCCGACCGCCGAGGACCCGGGCGAGCAGGGCGAGCGGCAGAACCTCGTCGTCGAGGTCGGCGGCCAGCGGCTCGAGGTCTCGCTGCCCGCCGGGCTGTCGCTCGGCGGTGGCGGCGGTGCCGCGTCCGGCGGCGGCCGGCGCAAGGCGCCCAAGCGCTCCCGCGGCGGCGGTGGCGCGGCGGCGGCCTCGGGTGACGCGGTGACCGCGCCGATGCAGGGCACGATCGTCAAGATCGCGGTCGAGGAGGGCCAGAGCATCGCCGAGGGCGACGTCGTCGTCGTGCTGGAGGCGATGAAGATGGAACAGCCGATCAAAGCGCACAAGGGCGGCACCGTCACCGGCCTGTCCGCCGCCGTCGGCGACACCGTCACCAACGGCGCCGCCATCTGCGAGCTCAAGGACTGACCGACACCCCGTCCGCCCTCCCCCACCGAGCGCCGCCCATGGTCGGCTCAACCCCCACCGAGCGCCGCCCATGGTTGCCCAGGACAACCACACGCGACGCCCGGTGGTATGCCTCGGGCCGGGTCAGTCGGCGATCTCGTGCAGCTGGCGGGCGGCCTCGGACAGCGAGCCGCTCATCGAGGGGTAGACCGTGAAGGTCGCCGAGAACTGGTCGACGTTGAGCCGGTTGGCGACGGCGAGCGCGATCGGGAAGATCAGCTCGCTGGCGCGCGGGGCCACGACCACTCCCCCGACGATCGTCGCGCTGCCGCTGCGGGCGAAGAGCTTGACGAAGCCGTCCTGCAGGTTCTGCATCTTGGCCCGCGGGTTCTTGGTCAGCGGCAGCATGACCGCGCGCGCGTCCACCCGCCCCTCGTCGACGTCGGCCTGGCTCACGCCGACCGTGGCGATCTCGGGGTCGGTGAAGATGTTGGAGCTCACCTTGCCCAGCGACAGCGGCGCCACCGCGTCACCGAGGGAGTGCGCCACCGCGATCCGGCCCTGCATCGCCGCGATCGAGGCGAGCGGGAAGACGCCGGTGCAGTCCCCCGCGGCATACACCCCGGGCGCGCTGGTGCGCGAGACCCGGTCGACCTCGATGTGCCCGGACGGGCTCACCCGGACACCGGCCTCCTCCAGCCCCATGTCCGAGGTGTTGGGGATCGATCCGACGGCGAGCAGCGCGTGGCTCCCCCTCACCTCGCGCCCGTCCTCTAGGGTCACGACCACGCCGTCCCCCTCGCGGCGCACGGCTCCGGCGCGCGACCGGTTGAGCACCGTCATCCCCCGGCGCCGGAAGACCTCCTCCACGACGTTGGCCGCGTCGGCGTCCTCCCCCGGCAGCACCCGGTCGCGCGAGGAGATCAGCGTGACCTGGCACCCGAGCCCGAGGTAGGCGTGCGCCAGCTCGGCGCCGGTGACGCCGGACCCGATGACCACCAGGTGCTCAGGCAGCTCCTCGAGGTCCCAGATCTGCTGCCAGGTGAGGATGCGCTCGCCGTCCGGCTGCGCCGAGTCCAGCACCCGCGGGCGGGCACCGGTCGAGACGAGCACGAGGTCGGCCTCCACCTCGCGCCGGGTATGCGCGTCGCCGCAGTCGTCGTCGTGCGGCGCCGGCTCCTCGCCGGACTCGACCTCGTCCACCCCCTCGACGATCTGCACCCGACCGTCCGGGAGCAGGCTGCCGGCGCCCTGCACGACCTCGACCCCGGCCGACTCCAGCCGCTCACCGATGTCGCGGCTCTGCGCCCGGGCGAGGTCGAGGATGCGTGAGTTGACGTCGGCGATGTGCGCGGTGACGCCCTGGTCGCCCGGCACCTGGGCGCCGTCGAAGTGCACGCCGATCCGCTTGGCGGCGCTGAACCGGTCCATGAAGTCGGCCGTCGCGATGAGCGCCTTGCTCGGCACGCAGTCGGTGAGCACCGCGGCCCCGCCCAGCCCGGAGCGTTCGACGACGGTCACCTCGGCACCGAGCTGCGCGGCGGCCAGGGCGGCCTCGTAGCCGCCGGGGCCACCACCGATGACGACGACGGACTTGTTGCCAGCACTCACACCCCTATCCAACCATCGCTACCCTGAGCCCATGACTACTGGTGCAGCCCGAGACCTCGCCCTCGACGACCCCGCGACCGACCCGCTGGCGGTGGCGCAGGCGGCGGCCGACGTCATCGCCGAGCGGACCGGGGTGCCGCAGCACGACATCGCGCTCGTCCTCGGCTCCGGCTGGAAGCCCGCCGCCGACGCGCTCGGGCAGGCCGACGCCGAGATCGACCACGCCGACGTCCCCGGCTTCGCCGCGGCGGCGGTCGCCGGGCACTCCGGCACGATGCGCTCGATCCCGCTGGCGAACGGCCGGCGTGTGCTCGTCTACGGCACGCGCACCCACTTCTACGAAGGCAAGGGGGTGCGCTCCGTGGTCCACGCCGTGCGGACCGCCGCGGCCGCGGGCTGCTCCACCATCGTCCTCACCAACGGCTGCGGCGGACTGCGGCCGGAGTGGGCCCCGGGCACCCCGGTGCTCATCAAGGACCACATCAACCTCACCGCGACCTCGCCGGTCGAGGGGGCGAACTTCGTCGATCTCACCGACCTCTACTCCCCCCGCCTGCGCGACCTCGCCCGTGAGGTCGACGCCGACCTCGACGAGGGCGTCTACGTCCAGTTCTCCGGGCCGCACTACGAGACCCCGGCCGAGGTCCAGATGGCCAAAGTGATGGGGGGTGACCTCGCCGGTATGTCGACCGCCCTGGAGGCGATCGCGGCGCGGCAGTCCGGGCTCGAGGTGCTGGGGGTCTCCCTGGTCACCAACCCGGCCGCGGGGATCAGCGAGACCCCGCTGGACCACCAGGAGGTCATCGACGCCGGCGCCGCGGCGGCGCAGCGCTGCGGCGAGCTGCTGGCCCGCATCGTCGAGCGCATCTGAGCGCCACCGCCCCGACGCCCCCACTGACACGCACGAGAGGTGACCCCCGTGAGCGACCCGACCGACCTGCTGCGCACCGCCCGCACCTGGCTGGAGGACGACCCCGACCCGGCGACCCGCGAGGAGCTGCAGCAGGTGCTCACCGCCGCCGAGGGCGGCGACGACACCGCGCTGGCGGACCTCGAGGACCGCTTCAGCGCCTTCCTCGAGTTCGGCACCGCCGGCCTGCGCGGCCGGCTCGGGGCCGGGCCCAACCGGATGAACCGCTCGGTCGTCATCCGCACCGCGGCCGGGTTGACGGCCTACCTCCGGGCGCGGCTGGCGGAGTCCGGCGACGCGACCCCGGGCCCCGCCGTGGTCGTCGGCTTCGACGCACGCCACCACTCCGACGTCTTCGCCCGCGACACCGCTGCCGTCGTCACCGCGGCCGGCGGGCGGGCGATGGTCCTGCCCCGGCCGCTGCCCACGCCCGTGCTGGCCTTCGCGATCCGGCACCTCGGGGCCGACGCCGGGGTCATGGTGACGGCGAGCCACAACCCGCCGGAGGACAACGGCTACAAGGTCTACCTCGGCGACGGCTCGCAGATCGTGCCTCCCGCCGACCGTGACATCGCCGAGCAGATCGACGCGGTCACCGCGACCGCCGACGTGCCGCTCGCGCAGGACGGCTGGGAGACCCTCGGCGAGGAGGTCCTCGAGTCCTACCTCGCGGCCGCGGTCGCCGTGCTCGACCCGACCAGCCCGCGCGAGCTGTCGGTGGTGCACACCGCGCTGCACGGGGTCGGGTCCGAGGTCGTGCGCCGGGCCTTCGAGCAGGCCGGTTTCCCCGCCCCCGCGGCCGTGGCCACCCAGGCCGAGCCGGACCCGGACTTCCCGACCGTCGCCTTCCCGAACCCCGAGGAGAGCGGGGCCATCGACGCCGCCCTGGAGCTCGCCGAGCAGGTCGGCCCCGACCTCGTCATCGCCAACGACCCGGACGCCGACCGGTGCGCGCTCGCGGTCCGCGACGGCGACGGCTGGCGGATGCTGCGCGGCGACGAGGTCGGTGCGCTGCTCGGCCAGCACGTCATCGACCGCGGGCGCGCCGGCGGCGACCGCCCGGTCCTCGCCCGCTCCATCGTCTCCTCCCGGTTGCTCGGCGCGATGGCCCGGTATGCCGGGCTGCAGGGCGAGGAGACGCTCACGGGGTTCAAGTGGATCGGCCGGGTCCCGGGGCTGGCCTACGGCTACGAGGAGGCCCTGGGCTACTGCGTCGACCCGGCGACCGTGCCGGACAAGGACGGCGTCACCGCGGCGCTCCTGGCCGCCGAGCTGACCGCCACCCTCGCGCAGCAGGGCCGCACCCTCGCGGACCTGCTCGACGACCTGGCGCAACGGCACGGCGTGCACCAGACCGACGCCTTCTCGGTGCGGGTGAGCGACCTGGCGCAGATCCCGCCGGTCATGGCGCGGCTGCGGGAGCAGCCGCCGCAGGAGCTGGGCGGCGTCCCGGTGGCCCGGGCCGAGGACCTCGCGGACGGTGTCGACGGGCTGCCGCCGACCGACGGGCTGCGCTTCCTGCTCGAGGACGACACCCGGGTCATCGTGCGGCCCAGCGGCACCGAGCCCAAGCTCAAGGTCTACCTCGAGGCCGTCGTGCCCGTCGAGGAGCGGGCCGCGCTGGCGGCGGCCCGGGACGAGGCGGCCCGACGGCTCGCGTCCGTGCGCGCCGGCATGGAGGAGCTCACCGCCGTCTGAGACCACGGGAGCCTGCCCCCACCGGGCTAGGATCGGTGCGTGGAGCAGGACGACCAGGGACTCACCGGTGAGGTCATCGGTGTCTACCGGACCCTGCCGGCACGCGTCCTGGGCTGGCTCATGGTGGCCGGTGCCGCGGTCCTGGCCGCCCTGACGATCTGGGACGTCGGGTCGGGTCGCACCGAGGGCCTGCTGGGGGCGGTCGCCCTCGTCCTCGGCATCGCCGCCGTGGCCTGGGCTCTCTTCCTGCGACCGCACGTCGTGCTGCGCGAGGACGGCGTGCTGCTGGCCAACGTCGTGGCGGACACGTCCGTGCCCTTCGCCGCCGTCGACGAGATCACCCACCAGTGGGCGCTGGAGCTGCACGACACCGCCGGCCGGCGGCACAGCGCCTGGGCCGTGCCGGCCAAGCGGGAGCGCGTCCGGCGTCAGCAGATCGACGACTTCGCCGAGACCACCCGCCGGCGCGGCGACGCGGGAGCGACGGCGCAGGGGGTGGCCGACGAGGCGCAGCGCGCGCTGCAGCGCTGGCGGCTGGACGGCGGAGAGCTGCACGGTGGCCTCGAGGCGGCGCGGACGCGGCTGGCCTGGCCGGCGATCGTCGTCCTCGGGGCGGCGATCTGCCTGGCGCTCGTCGCGATCCTCGCCTGAGCAGCCGTCGGTGCCCGTCGGGCACCCTCCTAGACTGTCCGCCCATGGACCCGGCCCCTCCTCCTGCCCGCGTGCTCGTCCTCGCCGGCCCCAGCGGCGCCGGGAAGTCACGGCTCGCCTCCCGCCTGCACGCCCGCCACGGCTGGCCCGTGGTCCAGCTCGACGACTTCTACCGCGAGGGCACGGACACCGGTCTGCCGATGAGTCCTCTGGGCCTGCCGGACTGGGACCACGTCGACTCGTGGGACGGCGAGGCCGCCCTGGACGCGCTCGAGCAGCTGTGCCGCGAGGGCATCGCGCAGATGCCGGTCTACGACATCGGCCGCTCGGCCGTCAGCGGCGCCCACGAGGTGCGCCGCGACGGGCATACCGTCGTCGTCGCGGAGGGGATCTTCGCCGCCCACGTCGTGGCCGGGCTGCGCGAGCGTGGCCTGCTCGCGGGTGCCTGGTGCATCCGCAACCAGCCCTGGAAGACCTTCGCCCGGCGCCTGGCGCGCGACCTCGCCCAGCGCCGCAAGCCCCCACTCACCCTGTGGCGGCGGGGTCACGTCCTGCGCCGCGCCGAGCCGGGTATCGTGGCCGCACAGCAGGCGCTCGGTGCCGCACCGATGACCGCGCGCGAGGCAATGGCTCGGGCCGGGGGACTCCAGCGACCACCGGCGACGCAGCCACGAGAGACCGACCGAGGAGGAGGGGGATGACCCAGCCACCCTTCGGCCCGCCGCCCGGCGGCCAGGGACCACCCGACCGCACGCCCCTGACCCCGCCGGTGCCCCCTGGTCCGATGGACCCGCCCCCTGGACAGGCGCCGGGCGCGCAGCAGTGGCAGCAACCGGCTCCCCCGCAGCAGTGGCAGCAGCCACCGCAGCAGCAGCCGCAGTGGCAGCAGCTGCCGCCCGAGCAGCTCGCCCGGATGCACCAGCCCGGCGTCGTGCCGCTGCGCCCGCTCACCCTGGGCGACATCTTCGGTGGTGCGCTGCAGACGATGCGACGCAACCCCGAGGCCACCATCGGCATGGGCTTCATCGTGCTCGCCGTCCTGCTCGTCCCCTCGCTGCTGCTCTCCCTGCTCCTGGGCAACGTGCTGACCGGCATGAGCGACCTCGACGTGCAGGCGCTGCAGCTGACGCTCGGGGCGATCTTCTCTGGCCTGTCCTCCATCGCGCTCACCGGCATGATCGTGCACGTCGTCGGGGAGGCCGTCCTCGGCGACCGCGCCGGTCTGGGCGACACCTGGCGGGCCGTCCGCAGCCGGTTGCTCGCGCTCGTCGGCACCGTGCTGCTCATCGGCCTCATGACCGTCATCGCCGTCGTGGCCCTGGTCCTGCTGATCGTGCTGATCGTCGCGGGGCTCGGGGACAGCGCGTTGTCGATCCTCCTCGTCGTCCTGCTCAGCCTCGGGGCGCTCGTCGGGCTCGTGTGGGCGGCCTGCCGGCTCAGCCTCGCACCGGCACCCGTGGTGCTGGAGCGGGTCGGCCCCTGGCGGGGCATCGCCCGCGCCTGGACCCTCTCCACGGGTGGCCAGGGCTGGCGCATCGTCGGGATCACGATGCTCGCGGGCATCGTCACCGCGATCCTGGCCAGCGTGATCCAGGTGCCTATCACCGGTGCCCTCATCGCGGCCCTCGGACCCGCCGGGCTCGACCCGCTCAGCCCGGCCGTGCTCGTCACCGACCACGCGCTCCAGCTCGTGGTGGGTGCCCTGACCATCCCGTTCACCGCCGGCGTCACCGCGCTGCTCTACCTCGACCAGCGCATCCGGCGTGAGGGTCTGGACGTCTCGCTCGTGCGGTCGGCTCAGGCGCGGGCCGCCCAGCGGTCGGGCTGACCAGGACGACAGGTATGCCCTTGCCCCGGCAGGCGGGACACCCCCTGCCCGCCGCTCCGATCGACCCGGACCGGGACGAGGCGCGACGCCTGCTGACCGAGGAGCTGGAGTCCGGCGACTACCGGCTGCAGGAGCCCTGGCTGACCCGGGCCTGGAGATGGTTCGTCGAGCAGCTGCCGGACGTCCCCGACCTGGGCGCGCTGCCCCCGTGGACGACCTGGGCGGTGCTCGGGCTCGTGCTCTGCGCGGTGGCGGCCGTCCTGGTCTTCGCCAGCCGCGACCGGTGGCGCGCGGGACGGCTCGCCCCGCAGGCCGCTGCGGGACCGGTCCTGGGCGGTGCGCGGCGCTCCGCGGCCGACTACCGCACCAGCGCCCGGGAGGCGCTGTCGGCGGAACGGGTCGACGAGGCCGTCCTCGACGGCTACCGGGCGCTCGCCGCCGGAGCCATCGAGCGCACGCTGCTCGACGACCGCCCCGGGCGCACCGCGCACGAGGTGGCCCAGGAGCTCTCCCCCGTCTTCCCGGTGCACGCCGACGACCTGCGGCGGGCCGGCGACGTCTTCGACGCGGTCCGCTACGGTGACCACCGCGCGAGCACCGAGCAGGCGCAGGCCGTGCTCGCGCTCGACGAGCGGCTGCTGGACTCACGACCCGAGCTCGCGGCGGCTGCACCGCGCTCGACGGTGCCGTCGTGAGGGCGCTGCGCCGGTATGCCCCGTGGGCGTTGCTCGCCCTCGCCGCCGTGGTCGTGGCGGCGATGCTGACGACCCCACGCTCAGGTGAGCTGCTGCACCCGATGAACCCCGGCCCGGACGGGGCGCAGGCGCTGCACGAGGTGCTGGTGTCCCAGGGCGTGGAGGTGGAGATCGTCGACGGGACCAGCGAGCTCGACCCGGCCGACCTCGGTCCCGGCACGTCGATGCTGCTGCCGCACACGGCATACCTCGGGCCGGAGAGCGGGCCCGACCTGCTCGCCGAGCTGGCGACCGCGGGACTCGACCGCCTGGTCGTGCTCACCGACGACCCGGGCCGCGACGTCGGCGCCGCGCTCGGGCTCGACGTCGACACGAGCAGCGGGTCCGGCATCTCCGTCGCCGCGGACTGCTCGCACCCGCTGGTCCGCGAGGGCGACCGGGTGGTCGGGTGGGACGTGCTCTTCTCGGCCGGCGGCGAGGACCGGGCGGGGACCACGGCGTGCTACCCGCCCGGGGCGGGTCACAACGCCGGCGGCGCGCGCGAGGGCGCCCTGCTCGTCCTCGAGGCGCAGCCGGACCGGCCGGTGACGGTGGTCGCCGGCACCGGCCCGGCCTGGACCAACGCGCAGATCACCGAGGAGGCCAACGCGGCGCTGGCGCTGCGTGCGCTGGGTGCCAGCGACCGGCTGCTGTGGGTGCTGCCGCAACCGCGCGACGCCGGGCTGGACGCCGCCTCCTCGCTGTGGGACGTGCTGCCCCGCAACCTCACCGCCGCGCTGTGGGTCGTCGCCGGCGGTGTGCTGGCCCTCGCCCTCTGGCAGGGACGACGCCTCGGGGCGGTGGTCACCGAGCCGCTGCCCGCCGTGGTCCGTGCCACCGAGACCACCCTCAGCCGCGGCCGGCTCTACCACCAGGCGCACGACCGCGACCACGCGGCCCGCGCCGTCCAGGCCGGGGCGCGACGCCGGATCGCGCCGGTGCTGGGGCTGCCGACCGGTGCCGGCCCGGACGCCCTGGTGCGGGCGGTGAGCGGGGCCACCGACACCGACGACGCCCGGGCCCGCCGGCTGCTCGTGGACGCGCCGGCGCTGCCCGACGACGCCTCCCTCGTGCGCCTGGTCCGGGAGATCCACGACCTCGAGGCGCAGGTGCGGCGACCCACGACGCGGGCAGCCGCACCGGCCGTCTCCGGACCGGCGACCCCCGAACCCGCTCCTGGTGCGCACCAGCGCCCCGACCGACTCGCGAGAGGACACCATGACCGACCAGCACGACCCGACGACGCCGCCGGAGGGGCCCGCCCCGACCTCGCCCGGCCCCTCCGCCGACCGTGCCGAGGCCGCCCGCACGGCGCTCCACGCCGTCCGCGCCGAGGTCGGCAAGGCCGTGGTCGGGCAGGACCAGGCCGTGTCCGGTCTCATCGTCGCGCTCCTGGCCCGCGGCCACATCCTGCTCGAGGGTGTGCCCGGCGTCGCCAAGACCCTGCTGGTGCGCACGCTGGCCGCGGCCCTGTCGATCGACACCAAGCGGGTGCAGTTCACCCCCGACCTCATGCCCGGGGACGTCACCGGGTCGATGGTCTACGACAGCGGTCGCGGCGAGTTCGAGTTCCGCCCCGGCCCGGTCTTCACCAACCTGCTGCTGGCCGACGAGATCAACCGCACCCCGCCCAAGACGCAGTCGTCCCTGCTCGAGGCCATGGAGGAGCGCCAGGTCACCGTCGACGGGACGTCCCGTCCGCTGCCCACCCCGTTCCTCGTGGCGGCGACGCAGAACCCGGTGGAGTACGAGGGCACCTACCCCCTCCCCGAGGCCCAGCTGGACCGCTTCCTCATGAAGGTCACGCTGCCGCTGCCGCCGCGCGAGGACGAGACCCAGGTGCTGGAGCGCCACGCGGCCGGCTTCGACCCGCGCGACCTCGCTGCCGCCGGAGTGCGCGCGGTCGCCACCCCGAGGACCTCGCGGCGGGTGCGGCCGCCGTCCGCGAGGTGCAGGTCTCCCCCGAGGTCATCGGGTATGTCGTCGACCTCGCCCGGGCGACCCGCGAGGCGCCCTCGCTGCAGCTCGGCGTCAGCCCTCGCGGTGCCACCGCCCTCATGGGCACGGCCCGGGCCTGGGCGTGGCTGTCCGGGCGCGACTTCGTCACGCCGGACGACGTCAAGGCGCTGGCCCGGGCCACCCTGGTGCACCGGGTGGCGCTCCGCCCGGAGGCCGAGCTCGAGGGCGTGACCAGCGACTCGGTGCTCGACTCTGTCCTCTCCAGCGTCCCCGTCCCCCGCTGACCAGGACACTGCGATGGTCGTCCGTGGTCCCGTCGTGGCACTGGCCCTGCTCGGGCTGGTGCCGGTCGTGCTGTGGCCGGACTCCGCCGGAGCCGTGGCGGCAGCGTGGCTGCTCGGGGTCGCGGTGCTGGTCGCCGCCGACGTCGCCCTGGCGCCCGCGCCGCGCTCGCTGCTGCTCGAGCGCGCCCCGGTGCCGCAGGTGCGACTGCTCGAGGAGACGCGGACGACGCTGACGGTCACCAACCCCGGCTCGCGACGTCTCCGGGGGCTTCTCCGGGACGCGTGGGTCCCCTCGGCAGGTGCGCAGGAGCCGACCCGGCACCCGCTGGACCTGCCGGGCGGTGACGGCGGACGGTCCAGACCGCGCTGCGCCCGACCCGCCGCGGCGACCGCCCTGCGGTGGGGGTGACGGTGCGCACCTTCGGCCCGCTGGGCCTCGGTGCACGCCAGCGGACCACGCCCGTGCCCGGGGTGGTGCGCTCGCTGCCGCCCTTCCGGTCGCGACGGCACCTGCCGGCCAAGCTGGCCCAGCTGCGCCAGCTCGACGGCCGGTCCGCGGTGCGCACCCGGGGTCAGGGCACCGAGTTCGACTCGCTGCGCGACTACGTCGAGGGGGACGACGTGCGCTCGATCGACTGGCGGGCCACGGCGCGGCGCCAGCACGTCGTGGTGCGGACCTGGCAGCCCGAGCGCGACCGGCGCGTCATCCTCGTGCTCGACACCGCCCGCACCAGCGCCGCCCGGATCGGTGACGAGCCGCGGCTGGACGCCGCGATGGACGCCGCCCTGCTCCTCGCGGCGCTCGCCTCCCGGGCGGGCGACCGCGTCGACCTGGTCGCCGGGGACCGCAGCATCCGGGCGAGGGTCGGGTCGGGCACCACGGCCGGCCGCTCGGGGCTGCTGCACCAGCTGGTCACGGCGATGGCCCCGCTGGAGCCGGTGCTGCTCGAGGCAGACTGGCCCCTCCTCGCCGGGGCGGTGACCTCGCTGACCCGCCGCCGCGCGCTCGTCGTGCTGCTCACCCCGCTCGAGCCCGCCGCGCTGGAGGAGGGCCTGCTGCCGGTGCTGCCCGGCCTCACCGCGCACCACCGGGTCGTCGTCGCCTCGGTCGCCGACCCGGCCCTGGAGGACATCCGGACCGGCACCGACCGGGTCGAGCAGACCTACGCCGCCGCCGCGGCCGAGCGCACCGAGTCGCTGCGGCATCGCACCGCCGTCGCGCTGAACCAGCTCGGCGTCACCGTGCTCGACGAGTCGCCCGAGGACCTGCCCGTGTGGCCCTGTCCGACCACTACCTGGCGCTCAAGGCCCAGGGCCTGCTCTGACCCTCCCGCTCCGCCGACCGGCCGCACGGTCTGCGTCGACCGGCGGCACCGCCGCGGCCTCCCGGTCACGGACTGCCTCGTCCTACGCCTGGGGTATGTGTCCGGTCAGGACGAGGTGGGCGCGGAGGCCGCCTGCAGCTCCTCGCCGACGTCACCGTCCGCCCCCGCAGCGCCGCCCGCCGGCCGAGCGTGAAGACATACACGAAGAAGAAGCAGCAGCAGGGCGAGGACACCGATCCCGACCCGCGCCCACGTCGGCAGCGGCGAGGGCGTGACGAAGCCCTCGATGACACCGGAGAGCAGCAGGACGAAGACCAGCCCGATCGCGACACCGGCCGCGGTGCGGCCCTCGGCCGCGAGGTTGGCCAGCCGCGTCCGGCGCCCGGGCACGACCCAGGCCCAGAACAGCCGCAGCCCGACCCCGGCCGCCACGAAGATCGCCATGAGCTCGAGCAGACCGTGCGGCGTGATGAGCCCCCAGAAGACGTCGGCGCGGCCGTGCCGGTGCATGAGCGAGCCGATCACCGCGACGTTGGCGATGTTCTGCCACAGCAGCCAGATCACCGGCACACCGAGCACGCCCATGCCGATGCAGCGCGCCGCCACCCAGGCGTTGTTGACCCAGACCAGCGTGGAGAAGCTGCTCGCCGCGTGCTCGGAGTAGTAGGACTCGAAGCTGACGTTGACCAGCTCGGTGACCTGCTCGGTGCTGAGCAGCGACTGCTCGACGACCGGGTTCTGCACCAGCCACCACCCCAGCACCAGGCCGACGACGACGTTGGCCGCGGCGGTGATCCCCCACCACCACCGCAGGCGGTAGAGCGCCGCCGGGAAGTCCTCGGCGAAGAACCGACCGATGCCCGCCCAGGACATCGTCGGCACGCGCGCCGCGCGGGCCCGGGCACGTGCCACCAGGGTCGACAGGTGCGTCACGACCGTGGCGTCGGGGGCGCTGGAACGCACGACCGACAGGTCGGTGGCGGCCCGCTGGTAGCCGTCGAGCAGCTCGTCGGCCTGCGCGCCGTCCAGCCGGCGCTCCCGCGAGAGCCGGTCCAGCCGCTCCCACGCCGCGCTCCGCCGCCCCACCAGCGCATCAAGGTCCACGGGACCACGGTAGGCCATCACCGGCGGCCCCAGGGATAGAGTGCGGCCATGGCGACGCGGGGGATCTTCGAGGCCCAGCGCTTCGTGACCAGCGAGGCGGTCGAGGTCGAGCTGCCCGCCGCCCAGGTCCCGACCCGGATGGTCTCCGGGATCATCGACCTGCTCCTCGTGGCCGTCGGCGTCTTCCTGCTCGTCTGGCTGGTGCCGGGCGAGGTCTTCGCCGCCGACGCCGCCCTCGGGCAGGTCTTCGTCATCGTCGTGGTGGCGCTGGTCATGGCCGGGGTGCCGATCACGCTGGAGACCCTCACCCGTGGCCGCACCGTGGGCAAGATGGTCATGGGGCTGCGGACCGTCCGGGACGACACGGGCCCGATCGGCCCTGCGGCACGCGATCATCCGCGCGCTGGCCGGCACCGTCGAGCTCTGGATGACCCTCGGCAGCGTCGCGCTCATCAGCGCCATGACCAACGAGAGGGCCAAGCGCCTGGGTGATTTCCTCGCCGGCACCTACGTCGTGCACGACCGGGTGCGGCTGCGGATGCTCACCCCTCCGCAGACGGCCCCCGAGCTGGCCGACTGGGTGGCCGGTGCCGACATCGGGGTGCTGCCCGACAGCCTCGTCGTGGCGACCCGGCAGTTCCTGGCCCGGGCCGGGACGCTCACCCCGGCCGCCCGGGCGCAGACCGGCAGCGAGCTGTATGCCGCCGTGCTCGGCCACGTCGCTCCCCCGCCGCCGGCCGGCGCCCACCCGGAGCAGGTCATGGCCAGCGTGCTCGCGCAGCGGCGGCGCCGCGACGAGGAGCGGCTGGAGCGCGCCGACGCCCTGCGCGCCCGGGTGCTCGGTCAGCCGTCGTAGGCGGGCTTGAGCACGTCCTCGATGATCGCCAGCCGCTCATCGAAGGGCAGGAAGGCCGACTTCATCGCGTTGACGGCGACCCGCCGCAGCTCGGTCCGGCCCCAGCCGCCGCGCTCCACGAGGAGCTGTGCCTCGCGGCTCATCGACGTCGCGCTCATCAGCCGGTTGTCGGTGTTGAGCGTCACCCGGAAGCGCAGTGCGTCCAGCAGCCGGATCGCGTGCTCCTCGATCGAGGGCGCCGCACCCGTCTGCACGTTGCTGCTCGGGCACATCTCCAGCGGGATCCGCCGGTCCCGGACGTATGCCGCCAGCTCGCCGAGCGCGAAGGCGCCCGGCTCCTCCTGCGCCCGGGCGATGGCCCCGGCCAGGTCGTCCGTGACCGGTGACCCGTCGAGGGTGATGTCGTCGACGATCCGGATGCCGTGCCCGAGCCGCTCGGCCCCGCACCACTGGATCGCCTCCCAGATGCTGGCCAGCCCGAAGGCCTCGCCCGCGTGGATGGTGAAGTGCGCGTTGGCCTGCCGCAGGAACTCGAAGGCACCGAGGTGCCGGGTCGGGGGGAAGCCGTCCTCGGCGCCGGCGATGTCGAAGCCGCAGACCTCGCTGTCACGGTGCCGGACCGCCAGCTCGGCGATCTCTCTGCTGCGCGCCGCGTGCCGCATCGCGGTGAGCATCGCCCGCGCCCGGATGCGTCCGGCCGGTGCCTCCGCCTCACCCTGCGCCACCTCGCGCTCGCCGTCCCGCAGCCCCTCGTTGACCGCCGCCACGACCTCGTCGAGACCCAGGCCCCCCTCGAGGTGCTGCTCGGGGGCATACCTGACCTCGGCGTAGACCACGCCGTCCGCCGCCAGGTCCAGGACGCACTCGCGGGCCGTGCGCCGCAGCGCGTCTGCCGTCTGCATCACCCCGACGGTGTGGGCAAAGGTCTCGAGGTAGCGCACCAGGGAGCCGCTGTCCGCGGACTCGGCGAACCACGCCGACAGGGACGCCACGTCGTCGTCGGGGAGCGCGGCATACCCCTGCTCCTGCGCCAGCTCGAGCACCGTCGCCGGGCGCACGCCGCCGTCGAGGTGGTCGTGGAGCAGCACCTTCGGCAGCGCGCGGATCTGCTCGGCGCCCAGCTCACTCATCGCGGTGCGCCCGCTCGGGGGTGAAGGCGGGGGCGCAGACGGCGAGGTATTCCGCGCCGCCGGGTCCGACCGAGTAGCGGACCCACTCCCCGGCGCGGGTCAGCACGCACTCCCCCGCGCCGACGTCGATCTGACCATCCTCGTGCTCGACCACGAGGTGACCGGCCAGGACGTAGGTCACCTCGTCGAACTCGGGCCGCTGGCCCGGCTCGTCCCACCCCGCCGGGGCGGTCATCCGCGCGACCGAGACACCGTCATGCCCGGTGCTCGCCGAACCGGCCAGCTCCTGGATCAGCTTCTCCCCGGTCCCGGGCACCCGGACCGGCCGCAGCATCGTCGGCATAGCAGTGATCCTAGAGTGGTGGTCATGTCGCACATCATCGCCCCCGGGACCAGCCTGACCGCGCAGGACGTCGCCGACCTCATCGACCACGCGCTGCTCAAGCCCGAGCTCACGCCGCAGGAGGTCGAGCAGACCTGCCGCGAGCTGGCCCAGGACGAGATCTGGTCGGTGTGCGTCCGGCCCTCGGACGTCCGGCTGGCGCTGCAGGCGGTCGAGGGGCACCAGACCCGGGTATGCACGGTCATCGGCTTCCCGCACGGCACCACCTCGACCGCCGCGAAGGTGGCTGAGTCGCGCCAGGCGCTGGCCGACGGCGCGACCGAGCTGGACATGGTGCTCAACATCGGGCGGTTGCGCGGTGGTGACGTCGAGGCGGTCAAGCAGGACATCGCCGCGGTCGTCGAGACCGGCCACGCGGCCGGAGTCCTGGTGAAGGTCATCTTCGAGACCGCCCTGCTCGACGAGGCGCAGAAGGAGGCGGCCTGCCGGGCGAGCGAGGACGCGGGGGCGGATTTCGTCAAGACCTCGACCGGCTTCGCCGGCGGTGGCGCGACGTTGCCGGACGTGCGGCTCATGCGGGCCACGATCCCGGACACGATGCAGGTGAAGGCCTCGGGCGGGGTCCGCGACATCGACACCCTGCTGGCGATGGTCGCCGAAGGCGTCACCCGGATCGGGACCTCCTCCACCGAAGCCCTGCTCGCGGGAGCGCGCGAGCGCGAGGATGAGGGGACGCTGGTCGTGCCCGAGCCGGGCGCCGACGCTCCCGGTGCCCAGGGCGAGGGTTACTGACCGCGCGGTCGGGTCGACCGACCGCGCACGTGGGTCGACCGACCGCGGCCAGCGCGTGCATACCGCGCGGCCGGTCCGTGCATACCGTACGTCCGGTCGGAGTGACCGGGCGCCGGGTCAGCTCACGCGGTCGATGACGATGCTGTCGGCGGTCTCGACCTGGTCGGCGGTGCCGATGGCCCAGGACCCCTCCAGCGCCTCGGTCGCCCGGCCGAGCCGCTGCTCCTCGTCGGTGTGCAGCGTCATGAGCGGCTGACCCTTCTTGACCTCCTCGCCAGGCTTGGCGTGCAGCACCACGCCGGCGGCGGCCTGCACCGGGTCTTCCTTGCGGGCACGTCCGGCCCCGAGCCGCCACGCGGCGACACCCACGGCGAGCGCGTCCAGCCGGGTGAGCACCCCGTCGGCGTCCGCGAGCACCTCCTGGCTCTCCTTCGCCTCCGGCATCGGGGCGTCCGGGTCGCCTCCCTGGGCCTCGATCATCCGCCGCCAGACGTCCATGGCGCGGCCGTCGGCGAGCGCGTCCGCGGGGTCGACGTCGGTGACGCCGGCGCCCTCGAGCATCTCCCGGGCCAGTGCCACGGTGAGGTCGACGACGTCCTGCGGGCCGCCTCCGGCGAGCACCTCCACCGACTCGGCGACCTCGACGCCGTTGCCGGCGGTCAGCCCGAGCGGGGTCGACATGTCGGTGAGCAGGGCGACCGTGTGCACGCCGGCGTCCTGCCCCAGCGCCACCATCGTTTCGGCGAGCTCGCGCGCATCTTCATGGGTCTTCATGAAGGCCCCGGACCCGACCTTGACGTCCAGCACGAGCGTGCCGGTGCCCTCGGCGATCTTCTTGCTCATGATCGAGGAGGCGATGAGCGGGATCGCCTCGACGGTCCCGGTCACGTCGCGCAGGGCGTAGAGCCGCTTGTCCGCCGGGGCCAGGCCAGACCCCGCCGCGCAGATGACGGCACCGACATCCTCGAGCTGGTCCATCATCTCCTCGTTGGACAGCGCCGCCCGCCAGCCGGGAATGGCCTCCAGCTTGTCCAGCGTGCCGCCGGTGTGGCCCAGACCCCGCCCGGAGAGCTGCGGCACGGCCACGCCGCATGCCGCGACCAGCGGCGCGAGCGGCAGCGTGATCTTGTCGCCGACCCCGCCGGTCGAGTGCTTGTCGGCCGTCGGCCGCGACAGCGAGGAGAAGTCCATCCGCTCCCCCGAGGCGATCATGGCGGCGGTCCAGTCGCTGATCTCGCGGCGGTCCATGCCGTTGAGCAGGATCGCCATCGCCAGCGCCGACATCTGCTCGTCGGCCACGACCTCCCGGGTGTAGGCGTCGATCACCCACGCGATCTGCTCGGGGCTCAGCTCGCCCCGGTCGCGCTTGGTGCGGATGATGTCGACGGCGTCGAAGGACTCACTCATGCAGGCCAGTGTGGCCTATCGACGATCCTCGCCGCCGCCGGGTGTGCCGAGCCGGTGGGCTCAGGCATACCGCCCGGTCTGCCCGAGCGCGCTGCACGTCTGGACCACGCGCGCTACCTTGCCGCCGGGCGGCTGCTCCCCGCGTGCCGCCGAGACCTCCCGCTCCAGCCGGCGCAGGCCCGCCTCGAACTCCTTGCGCCCGCTGCCCGGCACGCCGCTGGCCCCGTCGAGCATCATCAGCGACCGGCGGGTCATCTTCTCGATCTCGCCGAGGAGTCGCTGCGTGTCCGCGTCGGAGCCGGTGCGCGCCGCGGCGTCGAGCTCACGGGCGAGGCGGCCCAGGTGCAGCTGCCCGAGGGAGACGACCGGATCGGTCGACGTGCTGGAGGGGTATGCCGCGGCGCCGGGCGTCGCCGAGGCAGCGGGTCGGGTGGTCGGCGGCTCGGGCGTCGGCTGGTCCGCGCCGCTCGGGCCCTGGCCGGGCAGCGGAGGGGGCGATGACTCTCCGGGGAAGCGCGGCACGTCGATCCGGGGCAGCCCGCCGTCGTCCTCGGCTCGTGCTGCCGGGTCCTGCTGCGGCGCGGGCGGCTGCTGCCCCTGCGGCCGTCCACCGCCGACCTGCCGCGCCCGCCGCGGGCCGGTGACGATGCTGAAGATCACCGCGCCGATGATGATCGGGATGACCGGGAGGTCGAGGTCGGTGAAGATGTTGAGCAGGATGATCGCGAAGATGATCCCGGCCCACGGCACCTGCTTGCCCTTCATGGGGCACATCATGCCGCTCCCTCGGTGCGACCGGTGGTCGCACCGACCTCGTGTGACATCCTGAGCGGCGTGCTCGTGGCTGACCTCATGACCCTCGTCGCTCCTCCGGTGACCGATCTGCTGCGGCGTTCCCAGACTGGGACGCCGTCACCGCAGCCGATGTTCCCGACGATGGTGGCGGTCCGCAACGACCGCGTCGTGGCGATCGTCTCGACGCCGCGCATCGAGGCCACAATGTCGGCCGCCGCCAGCCTGGCCGTGGGGCTCGACCCGCAGGCGCTCGTCGTCGCGACGGAGGCACGCTTCGACGGTGAGCAGCCGGCGCTGACGTATGCCGTGATGACCCGGCAGCGGACCGCCCGATGGGTGCTGCAGGAGATCATCGGGTCCGGCGACGAGGTGCGCTTCTCGGTGCCGGTCGACGGGGGCGAGCCGACCGGGCAGGCGGCCGGGACGCTGCGGCTGCTGGCCGAGGCGATGGCGCAGCGGCCGGTCGACGTCAGCACGGTGGCCCGCACCGACCGGGGTGGCACCTTCGGCGAGGAGACCTTCCTGCCGCCCGAGCAGGGCCGGGTCGTCGTCGACGCCGGCACCCTGGCCACGCTGCAGGAGCGGGTCGCCCAGATCGGCGGTCGGGCGCTCTACGTCGCCCGCAGCCCCGAGGCCGGCCGGCTGGCGCTGTCCGCCGGCCTCCCCCGTGCCTGCCTGCTCGGCGGCGAGACCGCCGCCGACTGAGCGTACGGGGCCGGCAGTCGCGCGCCGGGCATGCTCGCCCGGCGGCGGTGCCGCCCGGCTCAGGAGCGGTCGAGGTCCTCGGCGCCGAAGGCCTGGGGCAACACCTCGTCCATCCGCAGCACGCCCTCGGGCGTCTGCAGCAGGCACTCCGCTCCCCCGTGCTCCCACACGAGCTGCCGGCACCGGCCGCAGGGCATGATGGTCTCGCCGCGCCCGTCGACGCACCACACCGCCACGAGCCGCCCGCCGCCACCGGCCACGAGGTCGGAGACCATGCCGCACTCGGCGCACAGCGTGACGCCGTAGCCGGCGTTCTCGACGTTGCACCCGGCGACGACCCGGCCGTCGTCCACCAGGCCGGCGACGCCCACGGGATAGCCGGAGTACGGCGCATACGCCCGCCGGGTCATCTCCACCGCCCGGTCGTGCAGCGGCTGCCAGTCGATCTGCTCCGGCACGGGATATGCCCCTCTCAGCTCTTGGTGTAGGGCACGCCCTCGGCGGCCGGCGGGCGGACCCGTCCGACGAAGCCGGCGACGGCCAGGATCGTGATGACGTAGGGCAGCATGAGCAGCAGCTCGGAGGGGACGCCGCTCCCGATGGTCGACAGCACGTTGCCGAGGTTCTTGGAGAAACCGAAGAGCAGCGCCGCCATGACGGCGCCCCACGGGTTCCACTTGCCGAGGATCATCGCGGCCAGCGCGATGTAGCCCTGCCCGGCGGACATCTCACGACCGAAGGCCAGCCCGGAGCCGACGGTGAAGAAGGCGCCGCCGAGGCCGGCGACCGCCCCGCCGAGGATGGTGTTCCACACCCGGCGCACGTTGACCTTGATGCCGACCGTGTCCGCGGCCTTGGGATGCTCGCCCACGGCGCGCGTCCGCAGGCCCCAGCGGCTGCGGAAGAGCATGAACTGCAGCCCGATGACCAGGACGTACATGAGGTAGACCAGGATCGTCTGGTTGAACAGCACCGGCCCGATGACGGGGATGTCGGCCAGCAGCGGGATCCGGATGCGCGGTAGCGGCATCCGCGTGTTCCACAGCGCCTTGTTGTCCGACAGCACCGTGGAGAAGAGGAAGCCGGTGAGCCCGATGATGAGCGTGTTGAGGACGACACCGACGATGATCTGGTTCACCCGGAACGACACCGCGAACCACGCCAGGGCCGCCCCGACCAGACCGCCCGCGATCGGCGCCGCGACGAGACCGAGGTAGGCCGAGCCCGCCGCCGAGGCGACCACGGCACCGGCGAAGGCACCCATGAGCAGCTGCCCCTCGATGGCGATGTTGATGATCCCCGAGCGCTCGCAGATCACGCCGGACATCGCGCCGAAGACCAGCGGCACCGACAGCGCCAGCGCGCCTGCGAGCAGCGAGACCATCGGGATGACCGTGCTGCGGCCGGCGCCGACGAAGGTCAGGAAGGAGATGACGAAGGCTGCGCCGACGACGACGTGCAACCACACCGGGACCGGCCGGCGGGCGCGGTAGCGCACCCACGCGAAGGCCGTCGCGGCGAGCATGACGACGAGCAGCACGACGAGGGTGGCCAGCGCCGGCAGCGGGATGTTCGGTATGCGGAACAGGTCGCCGCCGGTGCCGAACTGGAACGTCGTCCGGGCGTCCGCCGGGGTGTCCAGCACCCAGGCGAGCAGCGTCACCAGGGCGGCGAGGGCATACACGACGGTCGTCTTGATGCCGACCTTCGGGCGGCCGCGGGCCGGACCCTCGCCCTCGGAGGGGGTGGTCGGTGCCGGGGCCTGCGTGGGGGTGCTCATGCCGTGGCCTCCTGGGTCTTCGCGTCGCCGCGGGAGACGCGTCTGCGTCGTGGCTTGTCGGGGTCGGGCAGCCGGAAGACGCTGCGCACCAGCGGCGGGGCCGCGATGAGCAGCACGATGAGCGACTGCACGACGAGCACGATGTCGATGGGGGTCGCGGTCAGCGACTGCATGAGGAAGCCGCCGGCCTTGAGCGCGCCGAAGAGCAGGCCGGCGAAGAAGGTGCCCCACGGGCGGGAGCGCCCGAGCAGCGCCACGGTGATGGCGTCGAAGCCGAAGGAGGCGGCGACCCCGGCCGTGAGCGAACGCTCGGTGCCGAGCACCTGCGCCGTCGCGGCGAGCCCGGCGAGCGCGCCGGCGAGCACCATCGTGATGACGGTGATCCGACCGACCGACATGCCGGCCGCGGGCGGCGGCCGGGTTGGCCCCGACGGCGCGGATCTGGAAGCCGACGGTGGAGCGCTCCATGAGCCACCACACCGCGATGGTGGCGAGGATGGCCACGACGAAGCCCCAGTGCAGCCGGAAGCCGTTGTCCGGCCACAGCCACTGCGGCACCAGGAGCGGGTAGGTCGCGTCCGCCCCGACCGCCGGGCTGCGCTGCCCGGTCCGCCCCGGGTTGAAGCTCGGCTGCTTGAGCATGTAGCTGATGAGGTAGACCGCGATGTAGTTGAGCATGATCGTGACGATCACCTCGTTGGCGCCGAACCGGGCCTTGAGCACACCCGGGATCCCGCCCCAGACGGCGCCGCCGACGAGGCCGCCCATGATCGCCACGAGCAGGTGGATCACCGGGGGCAGGTCGAAGGCGAACCCGAGCCAGGCGCAGACGATGGCGCCGACGATGATCTGCCCCTGCGCGCCGATGTTGAACAGGCCCGCGCGGAAGCCGATCGCGATGCCCAGGCCCGCCAGGATGAGCGGGACGGCGAAGACCATCGACTCGGTGAGCGGGTCGACCATCCCGGCGAGGGTGTCGGCCCGCCAGTCGAAGACCGAGCCGCGGAACATCGCGACGTAGGCCTCCCACATGGCGGTCCACCCGGCCGAGATCGTGTCCAGCGGCCGGGCGAAGAAGTAGGTCGCGGCCTCGCGGGTGTCCTCGTTGGCGAAGGCGATGAGCAGGCCGCCGATGAAGAGCGCGAGCACGACGGCGAGCACCGACATCAGGGCGCTCCCGGAGAGGATCTGGTGCAGGACCGAGGGGCGCTCCTGCTCGCGCAGCGTCGGCCCGCTGCCGCCGGTGTCACCGGGTGGCGTGGCGGTGACCGACTGCTCCTCCCCCGCGTCGGGTCCGTGGGACTGGCTGGCGTGGGGCTGGTCGCTCACGGCTGCTCCTCCGTGCTCGTCGGGGCAGGGTCGGCGTGCTGATCGTGGTCCTCGTCCCTGGGCCGGCGCTGCCGCGCGTCAGGTATGCCGTCGCCGTCCAGGTCGGCCCGCCCCAGCACGGAGTGGTGCTGGGCGGCCTGCTCGCGGGCCTCCTCGAGCGGCACGCCGGCCATCATGAGGCCGAGGACGTCACGGTTGACCGGCGTGCCGTCCTCGCCGACGGCGTCGACGACGCCGATGATCCGGCCGCGGTACATCACGGCGATCCGGTCGGCGAGACCGAGGACCTCGTCGAGCTCGGTCGAGATGATGATGACCGGGGTGCCGTTGTCGCGCTCGGCGACGATCCGCCGGTGCACGAACTCGATGGAGCCGACGTCCAGGCCCCGGGTCGGCTGGGAGGCGACGAGCAGGCGCAGCGGCCGCGACATCTCGCGGGCGAGGACGACCTTCTGGGCGTTGCCGCCGGAGAGGGTGGAGATGGGGTCGTGGATCGAGCTGAGCCGCACGTCGAACTCCTCGGTGCGCTGCTCGGCGTTGCTCGCCACGGTGGCCGGGCTCATGGAGATGCCCCGGGCGAAGGGCTCGGTGTCGTAGAGGTCGAGCACGAGGTTCTCGGCGATGGAGAAGCTGGGGACGACGCCGTCGGTGGAGCGGTCCTCGGGGACGAAGCCGATCCCGGCGCGGAGCCGCTGCTTCACTCCCTTGCCCGCGAGGTCCTCGCCGTCGAGCCGCAGGGTGCCGGAGTCGGCCTCCTCCAGGCCGAGGATGACCTCGGCGAGCTCGGTCTGGCCGTTGCCCTGGACCCCCGCGACACAGAGGATCTCGCCGGCCCGGACGTCGAAGGAGATGTCGTCGACGAGCACGGTCCCGGCGTCGTTGGCCACGGAGAGCCCGTCGACCTCGAAGGCGGCGTCGCCCGGGGTGGCCGCCTCCTTGTCGACGGTCAGGCTGACCGAGCGCCCGACCATGAGCGAGGCGAGCTCGGTCTCGGTGGAGCTGGGGCTGGCCTCGCCGACGACGGCGCCGCGGCGGATGACGGTGATCCGGTCGGCGATCGCGCGGACCTCACGCAACTTGTGCGTGATGAAGACGATGGAGGTGCCGGACTCCTTGAGGTCGCGCATGATGCCGATGAGCTCGTCGGTCTCCTGCGGCGTGAGCACCGCGGTCGGCTCGTCGAGGATGAGAACCTTGGCGTCCCGGGAGAGCGCCTTGATGATCTCGACCCGCTGCTGCACCCCGACGGGGAGGTCCTCGATCTTGGCGTCCGGGTCGACGTGGAAGCCGAAGCGGTCGGAGATCTCGGTGACCCGGCCCGCGCCTCGTCCAGCTTCAGGGCCCCGACGGCTCCGGTGGGCTCGTAGCCGAGCGCGACGGACTCCGCCACGGTGAAGACCGGGATGAGCATGAAGTGCTGGTGAACCATGCCGATGCCCGCGGCGACCGCGTCGCCCGGCCCCTTGAAGGTGACCGGCTCGCCGTCAAGCAGGATCTGCCCGTCGTCGGGGTCGTAGAGGCCGTAGAGGACGTTCATCAACGTGCTCTTGCCGGCGCCGTTCTCTCCCAGCAGCGCGTGGATCTCGCCGGGTTCGACGACGAGGTCGATGTGGTCGTTGGCCACCAGGGATCCGAAGACCTTGGTGATGCCCTGCAGCTCGAGCTTCATCGCGGTTCCTGCTTCATGGCACCTCACGGGGACGGGCCGAGGGAAGGTGGGGTATGCCTGCACCTCGGGTGATGCGGTGGACAGCGTAGCGGCCCGACCCGGTGGGGTCGGGCCGCTACCCGGTGTGTCAGCCGGCCGGCTGCTGGCCGGACCGGCGCACGGTCACTGCTGCGGGCTGTTCTCGGACTCGACGGTCAGGTCGCCGGAGATGATCATCTCCTGCAGCGTCTCGATCGCCACGTCGAGCGTGACGTCCTCGCCGTCGGGGCCGGTGACCTCCTTGGCGGCGACGTCGCCCTCCATGTCGTGGTAGGGCGCCAGGCCGACGCCGTCGTTCTCGAGCGTGCCGACGTAGGGCTCGTTGGAGAAGCCGCCGTCGACGGTCTCGGTGATGGTCTGCTCGACGGCCGGGCCGATCTGCTTCATGACCGAGGTGAGCATGAGGGCGGAGTACTCCGGCGCGGTGAGGTAGCCGTCGGAGTCGACCCAGACGATCTTGACGTCGTCGCCGCCCTCGGCCGCCGCGGCGGCACCGAGGCCGACCGGGCCGGCGACCGGCATGACGATGTCGGCGCCCTGGGAGATGAACTGCTCGGTGAGCGTCTGCCCCTGGCTCTGGTTGTCGAAGTCACCGGAGAAGGCGCCCTCCTGGGCCTCCTTGTCCCAGCCCAGCAGGTTGACGTCGGTGCCGTTGTCCTCGTTGAACTTGGCGACGCCGTCGGCGAAGCCGTCCATGAAGACCGACACCGACGGGATCTGCAGGCCGCCGAAGGTGGCGACGGTGCCGGTCTCGGTCATGCCGGCCGAGAGATAGCCGGCGAGGAAGCTCGCCTCGGCGGTGTTGAAGAGGATCGGCTTGGCGTTGTCGAGCTCCACCGGCGCGGAGTCGGCGTCGCTGAAGGCGGAGTCGATGAGCGCGAAGTTGGTGTCGGTGTTGTCCTCGGCCGCGGTCTGGATCGCGTCCTCGAGGAGGAAGCCGACGCCGATGGTGATCGAGCAGCCCTGGTCCACCAGGCCCGCGACGTTGGTGGCGTAGTCGGTGTCGGCCTGCGACTCGACCTCGACGGTCTCGATGCTCAGGGCCTCCGCGGCGGCATCCAGACCCTCCTTGCCGGACTGGTTGAAGGACTGGTCGTCGAAGCCGCCGGCGTCGGAGACCATGCAGGCCTTGAAGTCGCTGGCCGCTTCGCTGTCCCCGCCTCCTTCGCTGCTCTCGGCGGTGTCGCCGCCTCCGGCGTTCGACTCGTCTTCGGTGGGGGCCTCGCCGCACGCGGCGAGGAGGAGGGTGGCCGCCGCACCGGCGGTGGCAAGCTTCAGGACCCGACGCACGGGAAACTCCTTTGTCCTGTGGGTATGACGCGAAGATGGTAACTCTCGTGACCGGCGAGTAGGGGTCAGGTGACGCGCACGTCAGCCACAACGTGATGCAAGCGTGACCTGGGCCGTCACATCAGCCACAGCAGTGCTGGAGCGTCACGTCCGTGACTCGCCGAGGGCGGTGAAGACCGACCCGGCGAGCAGCTTGGCGGCGACGAGGACGGAGCGCTCGTCCACGACCAGGTCGCCCTGGTGCAGCTCGTAGGTCGGCCCGCCGGGGGTGCGGGTGCCGAGCCGGGCCATCGCCCCGGGCACCTGCTGGAGGTACCACCCGAGGTCCTCACCGCCCATCGACTGCTTGGTCGGCTGCACCGCTCCCGCGCCGAGGAGCAGCATCGCCGCCTTGGACATCGCCATCACCGAGCTGTTCTCGTTGTCGACCGGCGGCACACCCTTGGTGTAGTGCACGGTGGCCTTGACCCCGTAGGGCGCCACGACGGCGTCGACGGTCTCGGTGAAGATCGGCTCCACGACCTCCCACAGCTCGGGGTCGAGCATCCGCAGGGTGCCGAGCGCCTCTCCCTGCGCGGGGATGACGTTGGCCGCCGCCCCGGCCCGCACCACGCCCCAGACGAGGACGGCCGCGGCGCGGGGGTCGAGCCGGCGGGTCAGCGCGGCCGGGACCTCGGTGACCACCTTGGCGAGGGCATACGTGATGTCCTGGGTGAGGTGGGGGCGGGAGGTATGCCCTCCGCGCCCGCTGATGACGACGTGCACCTGGTCCGAGGCCGCGGTGATCGGGCCGACGCGCAGCCCCACGCTGCCGACGTCGACCGAGGGGTCGCAGTGGACGGCGAGCATGCGGTCGACCCCGTCGAGGACGCCGTCGTCCATGACCTTGAGCGCGCCGCCCGGATGGGTCTCCTCGGCGGGCTGGAAGACCAGCCGCACCCCGACGCCGCGGGCGTGCAGCTCCTCGTCGAGGGCCAGCAGCGCGAGCCCCGCGCCGAGCAGGCCGATGGTGTGCACGTCGTGGCCGCACGCGTGGCAGGCCCCGGGGGTGCGGGAGGAGTAGGGCAGACCGGTGACCTCCTCGATCGGCAGCGCGTCGAGGTCGGCCCGCAGGGCGATCCGGGTGCGCGGCTCGGGGTGGCCGAGGTCGACCACCGCACCCGTGCCGGGCAGCGTCCGCACCCGTGCACCGGCCTCGGAGAGCACCCCGGCGACCAGCTCGGTGGTGCGGTGCTCCTCCCAGCAGATCTCCGGCTGCTGGTGGACCTCGCGGCGCCAGGCCAGCAGCTCCTCGGCCCGGGCGTCGACCTCGTCCTCGACCCGTCGCAGCACCTGGGCCAGCGAGCCGGGCTCGGGAGCGGCGGCGCTCTGGTGCAACGGGCGGGTCAGGTCGGTGGTCAACGGCTCTCTCCGGTCGGGTGATGGATCACCCATCAGGATACGCAGCCCCGCCCCAGACTCCCTTCACCCCCACCGGGCGTCGCGGATGGTTGCCCTCAACCCCACCGGGCGTCGCCGATGGTTGCGGCGACCGCCTCCGCCACCAGCGCGGGCCCGGCATACACCAGGCCGGTATACAGCTGGACCAGGTCGGCGCCGGCGTCCACCAGGGCGGCGGCGTCCGCCCCCGTCATCACCCCGCCGACGCCGATGAGCGGCAGGTCGGTGAGCGATCGGACCTGGCCCACCACCTCGCGCGCCCGGACCGTGAGCGGCGCCCCCGACAGGCCGCCGGTCTGCCCGTTCGCCAGCGCCATCTCCCCCGGTGCGACGCCGCCGCGGGCGAGCGTCGTGTTGGTGGCGACGAAGCCGGCGACCCCGACCCCCACCGACCCCCACCGCCTCCTCGAGCGCGGACCGGGTGAGATCCGGCGCGAGCTTGACCAGCACCGGGACGTCCCCGGCGGCCCGCACCACCGCCGTGAGCAGGGCGCGCAGCGGCTCGGCGTCCTGCAGCGAGCGCAGCCCGGGCGTGTTGGGGCTGGACACGTTGACGGCGAGGTAGTCGGCCAGCCCGTCCAGCGCGGCCACCGACGCGAGGTAGTCCGGCACCGCCTCCTCCACCGGCGTGACCTTGGACTTGCCGATGCTCACGCCCACGGGGATGCGCACCAGGCCGGCTCGCCGCGCGTCCCGCAGTCGCCGCGCCAGGGCGTGCACCCCCTCGTTGTTGAAGCCCATCCGGTTGATGACCGCTGCGCTCTCCGGGAGCCGGACCATCCGCGGTCGCGGGTTGCCGGGCTGGGCCCGGGCGGTGACGGTGCCGAGCTCCACGTGGCCGAGGCCGAGCGCCACCCACGTGGGCACCGCGCGCCCGTCCTTGTCCATGCCGGCCGCCAGCCCGATGCGGTGGTCGAAGCGCAGCCCCAGCAGGTCGACCGGGCGTGCCGGGGGGACGGCATACCCCGTGGCCGCGACCAGGGCCCGCGTCGGAGCCACCCTCCCGAGGAGGTCAGCGGCGACGAGGGTCGCGTGGTGGGCGCGCTCGGCGTCGAGGCGCCACAGGGCGGGGCGCGCCAGCCGCCGGTATGCCGTGCTCCCGGCGGCGGCGAGCAGGCGCCGGGTGGGCGGTGCGGGGACCGAGGACGCGCGCATGCCGGCAACCCTAGACTGACGCGGATGAGCACCCTGACCACCTCGCTGGACGGCTTCACCGCCGTCATCCCCGCGGGCGGGTCAGGGACCCGGCTGTGGCCGCTGTCGCGGCAGGACTCGCCGAAGTTCCTGCACGACCTGACCGGGACCGGCCGTTCCCTGCTGCAGGCCACCGTCGACCGGGTGCGCCCGCTGGCCGGTGACCGGGTCATGGTGGTGACGGGACGACGGCACGCCGACGCGGTGCGCGCGCAGCTGCCCGACCTGGGCGCCGAGGATCTCCTGCTGGAGCCTTCCCCGCGCAGCTCGATGCCGGCGGTCGGGTGGGCCGCCGCCGTCCTCGAGCGTCGTGACCCCGAGGCGGTGCTCGGCTCCTTCGCCGCCGACCACGTCATCGACGACGAGGCGGCCTTCGCCGCCAGCCTGCGACAGGCGGTCGTCGCCGCCCGGGCCGGGGCCCTGGTCACCCTGGGGATCCGGCCCCGCTACGCCTCGACCGCCTTCGGCTACATCGAGCTCGGTGAGGCACGGCCGCTGCCCGGCGCGCCGGACGCGCACCAGGTCCGGTCGTTCGTGGAGAAGCCGGAGCGCGAGGTCGCCCAGGGCTACCTCGAGGGTGGGCGGCACCGGTGGAACGCCGGGATCTTCGTCGTCCGGGCCAGGGTGCTGCTCGACCTCCTGGCGCAGGAGCGGCCCGAGATGGTGCGCCTGCTCCGGCACCTCGCGGCCGACCCCGGGCAGCTGGAGCAGGTCTGGGGCTCGCTGGACGCGCTCGCGATCGACCGTGCCGTCGCCGAGCCGGCCGCCCGCTCGGGTCACGTCACCGTCGTGCCCGCCGACGTCGGCTGGGACGACGTGGGTGACTTCGCCTCGCTCGCGAGCCTGCTCGAGGAACGGCCCGAGCACGGCGGCGTCCGGGTGCTGGGACGGGCCGGTGACGTCGTCGCCCGCGACTCCACCGGGGTCGTCGCGGCGCACGGCGAGCGCGCAGTCGTGGTGCTGGGGCTCGACGAGGTGGTCGTCGTGGACACCCCGGACGCCCTGCTGGTGACCACCCGCGAGCGCTGCCAGGACGTCCGGGGCGTGGTGGCGACCCTGCAGGAGCTGGGACGGGGGGACCTCACGTGAGCGACCGACCCGGCCGCGGTCCTTCTCGCCGCACGCTGCGCGACGGCGTGGGCCACCCGCTCGTCACCCGACGGCCACCCGACACACCCCCGCCGTCCGCCGACGGCATACCCGAGGCGCCCAGGCTGGACCACGTGCGCGTCGCCATCGTCACCGAGTCCTTCCTCCCCGCCCTCAACGGCGTCACCACCAGCGTGTGCAAGGTGCTGGAGTGCCTGCGCGAGCAGGGCCACGACGCCCTGGTCGTCGCCCCCGGCACCAGCCCGTGGAGCCCGGTCATGACCCCGGAGCACTACGCGGGCTTCCCGGTGCACAGCGTCACCAGCGTCCCGGTCCGCAAGTTCCGCGTCGGCCTGCCGTCGTACGAGATCGAGACCGTGCTGCACCGGTTCCGCCCCGACGTCATGCACGTGGCCTCCCCTTTCGTCCTCGGCGTCCGCGGCCTCGTCGCGGCCCGGGCGCTCGGCATCCCCTCGGTCGCGATCTACCAGACCGACATGCCCTCCTACATCCGCCAGCACGCCGGTCCGGCCGGCGACCTCACCGCCCGGGCGACGTGGCGCTGGATCCGCCGCATCCACGAGCAGGCCGACCTCACCCTGGCACCGTCCACGGCGGCGCTGACCGATCTCGCCGAGCACCAGGTGCCCCGGATCGCGCTCTGGGGACGTGGCGTGGACGCCGACCTCTTCCACCCCGACCGCCGCACCGACCCCGGCGCCCTCGCGCTGCGCGACCGGCTCGCGCCTCGCGGAGAGACGGTGCTGGGCTACGTCGGGCGGCTCGCCCCGGAGAAGGAGCTGCACCGGCTCACCGAGCTCTCCTCGCTGCCCGGCACCCGCCTCGTGCTCGTCGGGGAGGGGCCGAGCCGGGAGATCCTGCAGGCGCAGCTGCCCGAGGCGGTCTTCCTCGGTCGGCGCGAGGGGGCCGAGCTGGCGCAGGCGTATGCCGCCTTCGACCTCTTCGTGCACACCGGCACGCGGGAGACCTTCGGCCAGACGCTGCAGGAGGCCTCGGCCGCCGGGCTGCCGGTCGTGGCGCCCGCACGGGGCGGCCCGCTGGACCTCATCCAACCCGGCGGCACCGGTGAGCTCTTCGACCCGGACGTGCGGGGCGCGCTGTGCGCCGCCGTGACCCCCCTCGTGGGGCCCACCGCTGCCGAGGTCCGGGAACGGATGGGTGCCGCCGGTCGGCAGCGGGTGCAGGAGCGGTCCTGGCCGGCGCTGGTGGACCAGCTCGTCGACCACTACTCGGCGGTGGTTCACGCCGGCTCGCGCTCGGTGGCCTGACGGGCATACCCCTGGAGCGGATCCGCGACGACGCCGACGTGAGGGCGCGGGGCTACTCCTCGACCGGGTAGCGCTCCAGCCGCTGCACGAGCGACTCACCCGGGTGAGGCGTCAGGCGGTCTACCCGCAGCGCGGCGGCGTCGACCTGCTGGGCGAGATGGCTGATGTCCACCCGCCCGGCCGCACCGGCGAGGCTGATCTGCCCCTCCTCCAGAGCCGAGACGTGCAGCAGCGTGAGGACCTGCTCGTCGTCGACCACGTCGTCGGCGAGGAACACCACGCCGGGCTGACCCAGCTCCAACCGGCTCCGGCCCTCCTCGACCGCGGGGACCAGCTCTCCCTCGCCCTGGACGTAGGCCGGGTACTCGTAGAACGTCGAGCGCTGGCCCTCGCCCAGGGAGGTGATGGCGTCCGCAGCCGTCCAGATCACCTCGTCGACCTCCACCGTGACGTCCCGACCGACCTCGGGCGCCCCACCAGAGTCTCTGGGCTCCTCAGACCTCGGCGTCACGACCAGCACCTGGGACGCCCATCGGGCGATCTCGTCCTGGCTGTCGAGGTGGGCGATCGTGGTCCCTGACCCGACGACGACCAGCGTGGCTGCCGCCGATGCACCGGTGCTCGGAGTCGTGACCGGGGGGTCGGCTCCTCCCGCCGGAGGCGCACCCGGCCAGCAGCGCGCATCCGAGCGCGAGCAGCATCGCTCCGGCGCGGCACCGGGCGTGGTCGACCTCGCGCCGGATCACGGGCGAGCACCACTGCGTCGATCCGGCCATGTGCCTGCGACGCCTTCGGTCCGACCCGGGTTCCGCCGGAGCGGTGCGCCTCCCCCACTAGGCTGGAGCCGATGAGCCCTTCGGAGCACGACGAGCACGAGAAGGCGTCCCTCGTGGTCGGGGTGGCGCTTCCGGTCCCCGAGCCCTGGGGCAGCCACCTGCAGCGGCTGCGCATCGGCTACGGCGAGGAGCGCGCGGCCGCCATCCCGACGCACATCACCCTGCTGCCCCCGACCCCGTGCAGCGCGCCCGAGCTGGAGGCCCTGGAGGCCCACCTGCTCTCGGTGGCTCGGGACCACGCCGCCTTCGAGGTCATGCTGCGCGGGACGGGCACCTTCCGGCCGGTGTCGGAGGTGGTCTTCGTGCAGGTGGCCAAGGGGGTCGCCGACTGCGAGCGACTCGAGCGGGCCGTGCGGCGCGGGCCGCTGCAGCGCACGCTGGACTTCCCCTACCACCCTCACGTCACGCTCGCCCACGACCTGCCGCTGGCCGCCCTGGACCGCGCCTTCCGCGACCTCGGCGCCTTCAGCTGCACCTACCCCGCGGACGCCTTCCGGCTCTACGTCCACGACGGGGACGGCGTCTGGCGCACCCGCGCGGACTACCCGCTCACCGGGTGAGGATCAGCGGCGCGGGAGCTTGAAGACCTGCCCGGGGAAGATGAGGTCGGGTCGCTCGATCCCGTTGAGCCGCACCATCTCGTCGAGGTCCACGCCGCGCTCCTGGGCGATTCCGGACAGCGTCTGACCTGGCTGGACGGTGACCGTGGCATGACGCGGCTCCTCGGCCGGCACCGGCTCGGTCGTCCCCGATGCCGGCGACGCCGTCGAGGTGGGACGGCTGTCCTGCTGCCCGCCCGCTCGCGCCTCGCGGACGCCGTCGATCGCGCCCTTGATCCGGTCGAACAGTCCCATGTCTGGCTCCTCCACGTGCGGGCACTCGGGGCCGGACCGCCATGGCCGGGCACTGGCCCGGACGATGACGCGGCACCGGCTCGCTGGCACGCTAGCCCAGGGTCCGGACCGGGGGCCACTCGACCGTGGTGACGCTCGTCCAGGGTGCTAGCGTCGAGCGCGTCAGCGCACCGCAGTCCCGCCTCGAAAGAAGGTCCCTCTCGTGAACACCCCCGTCAAGGTCGCGGTCACCGGCGCGGCCGGCCAGATCGGCTACAGCCTGCTCTTCCGCATCGCCTCCGGCGAGCTGCTCGGCAAGGACACCCCGGTCGAGCTGCGGCTGCTGGAGATCACGCCCGCGCTCGGGGCGCTCGAGGGCGTCGTCATGGAGCTCGACGACTGCGCTTTCCCGCTGCTCGCGGGGGTCGAGACCGGGGACGACGCCGACGTCGTCTTCGACGGCGTCAACGTGGCTCTGCTCGTCGGCGCGCGCCCACGCACCAAGGGGATGGAGCGCGGCGACCTGCTCGAGGCCAACGGCGCGATCTTCACCGCGCAGGGCAAGGCGCTCAACGACCACGCGGCCGACGACGTGCGGATCACCGTCACCGGCAACCCGGCCAACACCAACGCGCTCATCGCGATGAGCAACGCCCCCGACATCCCGGCCGAGCGGTTCTCCGCGCTCACCCGGCTGGACCACAACCGCGCGATCGCCCAGCTCGCGGCCAAGGTCGGCGCCCCCGTCACCGACGTCTCGCACATGACGATCTGGGGCAACCACAGCGCGACGCAGTACCCCGACCTCTTCCACGCCCAGGTCGGCGGTCGCAACGCCGCCGAGGCGGTGGGCGACCAGCAGTGGATCGAGGACACCTTCATCCCCACCGTCGCCAAGCGTGGCGCGGCCATCATTGAGGCGCGCGGCTCCTCCTCGGCCGCCTCCGCCGCGTCGGCGACGATCGACCACGCCCGCGACTGGCTGCGCGGCTCCCCCGAGGGCGACTGGGTCTCGATGGCGGTCCGCTCCGACGGGTCCTACGGCGTCGAGGAGGGCATCATGAGCTCCTTCCCGGTGACCACCCGCGACGGCTCCTACGAGATCGTCCAGGGCCTGGACATCGACGACTTCTCCCGGGGCCGGATCGACGCCTCCGTCGCCGAGCTGGTCGAGGAGAAGGCCGCGGTCACCGAGCTCGGCCTCATCTGAGCGAACGCGCGGGCGGCCTCGGCGGTATGCCGGGGCCGCCCGTCCGGTTCAGACGATGCGCAGCGTCGAGGCGAGCACCGCGACCGCGGCGCCGAGCAGCAGGAGGGTCGCGACGTCGACCCACCGCCCCCGGACCGCCAGACCGCCGGCGCGGGCGGTGGGAAGCCCCGCGCGGAGCAGCGCGAGCACACCCAGGGTGGCGCCCAGGGCATACCCGTAGGCGCGCAGGTTCGAGGACAGCAGGAGCAGGGCCGCCACCAGCAGGCCGAGCAGGCTCAGCCACCACACCCCGAGCACCGGTCCGGACGGGTCGACGCCGCCGGGTAGCTCGTCGGGATCCTCCGCGGCGGGCGTCATCCGGCCGACGAAGAGCCCGACGCGGACCGCTCCGCCGCCTCGACGACGTTGGTCAGCAGCATCGCCCGCGTCATCGGTCCCACCCCACCGGGGTTGGGGGTCAGCCACCCGGCGACCTCGGCGACGCCCGGGTGGATGTCCCCGGCGATCTTGCCGTCGCGCCGCGCCACCCCCACGTCGAGCACGGCCGCACCGGGCTTGACCATGTCGGGGGTGATCATGTCCGGCACACCGGCCGCCGAGACGACGATGTCGGCCCGACGGGTGTGCGCGGCCAGGTCGCGGGTGCCGGTGTGGCACAACGTCACCGTGGCGTTCTCGCTGCGCCGGGTGAGGATGAGCCCCAGCGGGCGCCCCACCGTGAGACCGCGCCCCACGACGACGACCTCCGCTCCGGCGATCGGGACGTCGTAGCGACGCAGCAGCTCGACGCACCCGACCGGCGTGCACGGCAGCGGTGCGGGCTCGTTCATGACCAGGGCACCGAGGTTGGTCGGGTGCAGCCCGTCGACGTCCTTGGCCGGGTCGACCCGGGAGAGGATGGCGAACTCGTCCAGCCCGGTCGGCTGCTGCACCAGGAAGGCGGTGACGGCGGGGTCGTCGTTGAGCTCGTCGACCACGGCCAGCACCTCCTCGAGGCTGGACCCCGCGGGCAGCTCCCGGCGCACCGAGGTGACCCCGATCTGCGCGCAGTCCTTGTGCTTGGCGCCGACATACCACCGGCTGGCCGGGTCGTCCCCGACGAGGACGGTCGCCAGCCCCGGCACCACGCCGCGCTCGGCCAGGGCCTCCACCCGGCTCCGCAGCTCGTCCTGGATCGTCGCGTGCACGGCCTTGCCGTCGAGCATCGTGGCGGTCATGGGGGCAGTCTAGGGCGGCGGTCCCGGGCGATCGGACCGACAGGCGGCCTCACTCCCAGTCGACGTCGCCGCCCGGCTCGAAGCTGAGGTCGACCAGCAGCTCGGTGGCGATCCGCTCGAGACCGGCCCGCAGACCCGGCAGATCCGCCTCCGGCGGCACCCGGAGCCGCGCGCGCGCGGCGAAGAGGTCCCCGCCGGCCTGCGGGGTCGGGACCACCTTGGTCTGCAGGTCCTCCACCGACACCCGGTGCTCGGCCAGGGCCGCGGTGATCTCCTTGACGATGCCCGGCCGGTCGTTGCCGACGAGGTCGAGGTGCAGCAGGCCAGCGTCCTCAGCCTGCTCCGGCTGAGGGCGGGCGGTGTGCACCGTCGTGTCGAGCACCCCGGTGAGCCCGGCGAGGGCGTCCGCCAGAGCCTGCGCCGACGCCTCCGCGACGTCGACGGTGGCGATGCCGGCGAACTTCCCGGCCAGCTCCGCGAGCTGGCTGCGCTCCCAGCTGCCGCCGTGCTCCGCGATGACGTCGGCCAGCGCGCTGACCAGGCCCGGACGGTCGTCGCCGACAACGGTGATCACGAGGGTCGCCATGACGCCTACCCTACCGGCGACCTGCCCTTCCTCGTCGCCGCGGCACCCGGGACCCGCCGTCGCGACAGGGCCGCCCAGACCGCACCCAGGACCGCCAGCAGCACGCCGGTCACCACCCGTGGGCCCAGCACGTGGTCCGCGGCAGGGTGGAGCGCGTCGATCAGGATGCCCGTGGCGAGCTGGGTGGTCACCGCCACCAGGGCGAAGACCAGGACCGGCAGGTGCTGCACGGCGAAGGCCGCCGCGGCGATGTAGCCGATCCCGATCACGCCGCCGGTCCAGACCCACCACGGCAGACCCGACCCGGCGGCACGCAGCGGCGCGTCCTGCGTGGCCGCCACCACCCCGCCCAGCGCGAGCAGCATGAGCGTCCCGGTGAGGAAGTTGACCCATGCGGTGGCCAGCGTGGCACCGCCGACGACGGTCAGGACACCGTTGAACCCCTGCTGCACCGAGGTCAGGGCGCCGACGAGCGCGACCACGAGCAGGGGCAGCACGACGGCGGGGCCCGCTGCCGCGCCGTCTGCGCCGTCGGGTCCGCGTGGGGCGGTCGCGGCGACCGCCACCCCCAGGACGGCGAGCCCGGCCGCCAGCACCCTGCCCCGCCGCAGCCGCTGCGCCGGGCGCGGGCCCAGACCGAGCCGGTCCACGAGCAGAGCCCCGGCCGACTGCCCGCCGACCAGCGCCACGAGGAAGGCGGTCACGCCCACCAGCGGGACGGCATACGTCTGCCCCGCGACGAGCAGCGCCCCCGCCGTGCCACCGAGCACCTGCCACCACCGCAACCGGCCGGACCGCACGGCCGCCCAGACCCTCGCCGCGCTCCGCCGCAGCGTCGGCACGGCGAGCATCAGGGTGAGCAGCACCAGCCCGCTGCCGAAGGAGATCGTGGCGGCCGGGAGCCCGCCCAGCTGCTGCGCGAGGGTGCCGTTGACCCGCGACTGGAGGGCGAGCGCGGCCCCGCAGGTGGCGGCGGCCACGAGGGCGGGGGCGATCCGCTCGGGAGCCCCCGCCGAGGCGGAGGCCTCAGTGGGCAAAGTGGCGGGTCCCGGTGAAGTACATCGTCACCCCGGCGGCCTGCGCCGCGGCGACGACCTCCTCGTCCCGGATCGACCCACCGGGCGCGACGACGGCCCGGACCCCCGCGTCGAGCAGCACCTGGAGGCCGTCCGCGAAGGGGAAGAAGGCATCGGAGGCAGCGACCGAGCCGGCGGCGCGCTCATCCGCCCGGCTCACCGCGAGGTGGCAGGAGTCCACCCGGTTGACCTGACCCATACCGACCCCGACGGAGGCCCCGTCGTCGGCCAGCAGGATGGCGTTGGACTTCGTGGCGCGCACCGCCCGCCAGGCGAACTGCAGGTCCGCCAGGGTGGCGTCGTCGGCAGGCTCGCCCGCGACCAGCCGCCATCGCGAGGCGTCGTCGCCGCCGTCCTCGACCTCGGCGTCGACGGCGTCCACGGCCTGCACGAGCAACCCGCCGGAGATGCTGCGCGTCTCGATGCCGCCCGAGGACGGCGAGGGGACCCGGAGCAGCCGCAGGTTCTTCTTGGCGGCGAGCACCTCCAGGGCTGCCGGCTCGAAGTCGGGGGCGACGACCACCTCGGTGAAGACCTCGGCGACCTGGCGCGCCATCGCCTCGGTCACGGACAGGTTGGTCGCGACGATCCCGCCGAACGCCGAGACCGGGTCGCAGGCGTGTGCCTTCGCATGGGCGTCGCCGATGTCGCTCCCGACCGCGATGCCGCACGGGTTGGCGTGCTTGATGATCGCGACCGTGGGCAGGTCGCCGTGGTCGTGGGCCGCGCGGCGGGCGGCGTCGGCGTCGACGTAGTTGTTGAAGGACATCTCCTTGCCGCCCAGCTGCTCGGCCTGCGCCAGCCCCGGGACGGTCGCGTGTCCGTCGGTGTAGAGCGCCGCGCGCTGGTGCGGGTTCTCGCCGTAACGCAGCACCGCCGCCCGGTCCCAGGTCGCGCCCATCCAGGCGGGGAAGCCGGTGCCCGAGCTGGTGTCGATCAGCACGTTGCCCATCCACGAGGCGACGGCCACGTCATACGTCGCGGTGTGCACGAAGGCGTCGGCCGCGAGCCGCTGACGCTGCTCCAGCGTGAAGCCGCCGGCGGTGATCGCGTCAAGCACCTGCGGGTATGCCGAAGGGCTGGTCACGACGGCCACGCTGCGGTGGTTCTTGGCCGCGGCGCGCACCATGGACGGGCCGCCGATGTCGATCTGCTCGACGCACTCCTGCGCGGTGGCACCGGAGGCGACGGTGTCCGCGAAGGGGTAGAGGTTGCACACCACGAGGTCGAAGCCCTCGACGCCGAGGTCGGCGAGCTGGTCGACGTGCTCGGGGTTGGTCGTGTCCGCGAGCAGCCCGGCGTGCACGCGGGGGTGCAGCGTCTTGACGCGGCCGTCGAGGCACTCGGGGAAGCCGGTGAGCTCCTCGACGGGGTGACGGGCAGCCCGAGCCCTTCGATCCGGGCGGCCGAGCCGCCGGTGGAGACGAGGGCGACACCCTGGTCGTGCAGAGCGTTCACGAGCTCGTCGAGCCCGCTCTTGTCGAAGACGGACACCAGCGCCCGGCGGACCGGGCGGCGCTCGTCGGTAGTGGTCGTGGTGGACGACGTCATGGGATCGCTCCTCGGGGGTTCGACGGATCTGCCTGCCGTCAGTCGACGGGTGCGGGCACCCAGGCGGGCGATGCCCACGATCGTCACTTCCCGGTGGTTGCCCACCCGCGCCAGTCGTGTGCGGCCAGTCTAGCCAGCCGCGGTGGTCGGCGAACCGCCCGCGACGACGGGCAGCTCGTGCACGAGCATCTCTCGCTCGACCACCTTGATCCGCTCGTGCAGGGACTCCTCGGTGTCGTCGGGGAGCACCTCGACCGCGCGCTGGGCCAGGATCGGTCCGGTGTCGACCCCGGCGTCGACGAGGTGCAGCGTCGCGCCGCTCACCCGGACCCCGTGCGCGAGCGCGTCGCGCACCGCGTGCGCGCCGGGGAAGCTCGGCAGCAGGGCCGGGTGGGTGTTGACGACCCGGTGCGTGGCCAGGACCTGCGGACCCAGGATCTTCATGAAGCCGGCGCTGAGCACCAGGTGCGGGCGATGCTGCGCGAGCCGGTCGGCCAGCGCGGCGTCCCAGGCGTCGCGGTCCGGGTGGTCGGCCACCCGCTCGACGAAGGTCGGTATGCCCCTGGCGCGGGCCCGCGCCAACCCCTCGATGTCCTCCCGGTCGGCGCCGACGGCGACGACGGTGACGGCATACCCCGGGTCGGCGCACGCGTCGAGGACCGCCTGGAGCAAGGTGCCCGAGCCGGAGACGAGGACGACGACGCGTGCCTGGCGCGAGGAGATGGTCACCGTGCCAGCGTAGGGGCCGTCGGGGATGAGGCGACCGAGGGAGGTGCTGCCGACCTTCCGTGACGTCCAGGGACAAGACAGTGCTGTCGAACCTTGGGGCTGCCTCAGGGTGTCCAGGACCGTCGGCTCATGCCTCTGGTATCTTCGCGCACTTGGACCATCGGGCGGTCTGGCGAGTCCGTTGGTCCGGTGCCCACCTGGGTGATTCCGTGATCGGGGAGGGAAGGGTCCCGCGTGGGTAGTGCGGAAGAAGTAATAAGCGTGAAGTTGGTGGCTCAGCAGGATGAGGTTGAATCGGCTGCTTTCGGTGCGTTGCGCGAGTGGGTCGCTGAGGTGCTCGGGCGCCCGGTCTACGGGCTGATCAGTTCTGGGGTGGGGAAGGGGCTGCGCGCGCAGATGTCGCCCGGTCATACGGCGCAGGGAGCTCGAGCGTCTCAGTTGCTCCTTGGGATTGTGGTGCGTGGAAACTTTGGTCCTGATGGGCCAGCAGGGGAACGCGAATATGTGGTCGAGACGGTTCCCGAGGTGTTTCGGACTGTGACACAGATAGGTATCAAGACTGTCCGCGCCGGCGCGACCGGCCTGACGCTGCACATCTCGCTGGTGCCCCGGGTCGACTCTGATGGACTCCATCCTTCTCTGGAGTGGTGGCGGGAGCGTACGGCCCGGTTGCAGGCCGACATACAGGGGCTGGGTCACTGATCTCGGTGCGGGGCGAGACCGGGCGTGATCGGTGCTTTGACCCGCGCAACGTGGGCGCTTGACATTCGCACACATGTTCGATTA
This sequence comes from Serinicoccus marinus DSM 15273, assembly GCF_008386315.1. NCBI lineage: Bacteria > Bacillati > Actinomycetota > Actinomycetes > Micrococcales > Ornithinimicrobiaceae > Serinicoccus > Serinicoccus marinus. The sequence goes on from NZ_CP043808.1 coordinate 2,315,034, forward strand.
GACTGAGGGCCAGGAGCAACGCTTCATCTGAGGGGTGAGGGCATGGCGGTCACGGCGATCGAACCGGAGGGGCGCGCGGAGGGCGCCGCGCTCGATGCCCTGGGTGTCGTGGCGGCGACCCGGGCGGGACTGGACGCACGGCTGGTGGAGGCTGCCCGGTTGGTCGTCGCGGTGACCGGTGCTGCCGTCCTGGCTCAGAAGGACTTCACCTCGGCGGACGAGCTGACCGAGGGCCAGCGCACGAAGTGGCGGGCGGAGACCAAGCGGGCCGCCTGCGCCGAGGTGCAGGCACGCCTCGGCATGGGCGTCACCGAGGCGCGGCACCTGGTGGGGATGGCCTGCGCACCGGACGGGGTGCGCACCGCGGTGCTCGGTGCGTTGGACCGTGCGGAGGTGACGTGGGACATGGTGCGATCCTTCTGGCGTCGCTGCGGCTCGCTCCAGGTCGACGACGCACTCCTGGTCGCCGAAGGCCTCTTCGGGTGTGACCCTCATGTCGTCGTGGCCGAGCGGCTGACGCCGGAGGGTGACCTGCGCGAGCGTCCCTGGCACGAGGCGGACTACGCGGCGGCGCTCGCGCGGGAGGCCGCCCGGGCCGAGGGCGTCGACGTGGCGGCCGAGCGGGAGCGCCGGAGCAAGGCCTACCAGGCCCGCCGGGCGACGATCACCGTGCACGACGACGGCACGGCGACGCTGGAGACGACCGGCCCCGCGCTCTCGCTCATCGCCGCGCACAGCAGGGTCGAGCGGGCCGCTCGCCTGCTGCGCAAACAGGGTGATCCGCGCACCCTGGACCAGCTGCGCTCCGACGTGCTGATGGCGCTCGTCGTCCACGGACAGCTCCCGGTGCCGCAGGACGAGCCCGGCGGAGGCTACCCCCGCCCGCAGTCATCAGGCAGGGGTGCCCCGACCTGGGCGGGCCAGACGAGTCCGGTGGGAGCGACCCGCGCTCGCAGCCGTCAGGCAGGGTGACCCGACCCCGGGCGGGCCAGACGAGTCCGGTGGGAGCAACCCCGGCTCCGGTCCCTCGTCCAGGGACGAGGTGGCCGGATCTCCCGACGGGTGGGCGGACCTGCTGACACCCGACCTCGAGGGCATCGCGCGGGTCGTGAGCGGTATGCCGACCGTCGAGCTGCAGGTGGTCGTCCCCTGGGACGCGCTCGCCGGCAGGCCTGCCTGCACACCTGCGCCCCAACGGTGAAACAGGGACCGAGGGACGTGAGCAGCGACCGGGCAGACACGTGCCATGGAGAGGACTCTGACCACCCCGACCGGCCCGGACCACCATGTCCCGCATCCGACAGACACGTGCGACGGGCAGGACTCTGCCTTCGCCGGCGCCGACGATCATGGCCCCGGCGGACGACAGGGGGTGGGATTGGTGCTCGGGCGGCATCCGGCCTACCTCTCGCCCGGGCAGATCCGGGAGCTGGCGCTGACGCCTGGCACCACCCTGGCCCGACTGCTGACCGACCCGGCCGACGGGCGGCTGATCGAGCGGTCCATCGCCGCATACCGGCCCGACGCGGCCATGCGCCGACAGGTCCTCGCCGCCGACGTGTTCTCCCGGGCACCGGGCACGCGCCAACCGGGCGCCGTGTGCGAGCTGGACCACGTCACACCCTGGGCTCCGGAGGGGCCCGGCGGACCGACGTCAGAGACCAACCTCGTCGCGCTCGCCAAGTCGCCACACCAGCTCAAGACGCTCGGGAGGGCGCTCGCCCAGATCAACGACCTGCGCGACCTCACCTGGACCACGCTGCTCGGCCAGCGCGAGACCACCCGGGTGCACGACTACCGACAGCACGGCGCCGGCCCGGGCCGTGTCTCGACTGCATCCCGCACCGGCCAGCCGGGCGACGAGGGTGCCGATCGGTGGGCGACGGGACAGACCGCACCGGAGGGGACTGCCGCACCTGACCTGGCCGCTGCGCTCGACCGGACCGCACCGCTGGACGCTGCCCGCGGTGACGAGCACCCGGCGCAGCGGCAGGACCTGCACGCACGGCGCGACCTGCTGAACCGCGCCGTCTACGCCGCTCTCGCGCACCGCGGCCCGGGTGCCTTCCTCACCGACGCCGACGACCACCCCGGGACCGGCGAGCACGGCGGCCCGCTGTCCGGCTGGATGTGGGTCACCCGCACCCAGTCCGGTCGCCGCCGGGACGGCGCAGCGCCCGACACCCCGACGACAGAGGCTGTCCTCGGCCTGGACGGGACAGACACAGCGCATCCGACGTCGGGAGCCGACCAGGGCGTCCGCGCCGAGGACCGGCGCGGACCCGGTCGGCCCGCCGCGGACCGCGCGACCGGCGCGACCGGATGGCGCACCTCACCCGGAAAGCCCCCACCCTTCTGATCAGAGGCGGCGACGGCTCAGGTGGAGCACGGTCAGCACCAGCAGGCCGCCCGCGACCAGCTCGGCCAGCAACAGGCCGGACGTGCGCCACGCCTCGACACCGATCGTGCCGAGCAGCCCGGGCGTGAGGCCACCCGTCGCCAGCCAGGACAGGACGAGGACCACCAGGGCCACCGCGGTGCACGAGGCGAGCATGATCTGCGCCTTGGTCCACCAGGTCGCCAGCCGCGAGGCCGAGCCGGCCGCGCGGTAGCCCAGCCATCCCCCGGCGACCAGCGGCACCAGCGCCATGGCCCAGATCCCCGGCGGCATGGCCCCGGGCTCGGGCAGCGCACCGAGGACCGGGAGCACCGGCAGGTCGCCGGCGGTCGTCTCGCCCCAGCCGACGTGCACCGTGCCCACGGTGACCCCCGACCCGGTGGTCCACCCCAGCGCCCACACCATGAGGTTGGGCAGGGCGAGCAGCTGGCCCACCGTGAGCACGACGGTGCCGACCAGCCCGGCGTCGAGCGAGCCGTAGAGGGTGAGGATGCGCTCGCCCCGCAGCAGGAGCAGGCCGAGCACGAGCAGGAAGGAGACGGCGACCAGCCCGACGAGGACCTCCACGACGGGCGGCAGTGCGCGGCGCACGAGCACCGGGGTGCGTGCCTCGAGGAAGGCGAGACCGGCGTCCACCACCGGATGCTCCTCGCGCCGGTGCTCCCCCCACCAGACGAGACCGAGGGCCACGAGCGGCACGAGCACGACGCCGGGCACCAGGGTGGCCAGGCGCACCGGCGCGAGCCCGAAGCTGGCGGTGTGCGCCACGATCAGCCCCGCGACGACATAGCCCACGACGAAGGCCGTGCCGTCGGACCCGCCCAGCGCGCTCCACGCCGTGCGCCACCCCCCGATCCGGGGCACACGGGCGGTGAGGTGGTGCCGGCTGAGGACGACCTGGCGCGCGGCATACCAGCAGAGCGCGAGGAAGAGCGCCGTGAGGAGCAGCGGGGCGATCACGACCTCGGCGGCGGGCGTGCGCACCGCGGCGCGATGCGCGAGCGCCCACACGTCGACCCCCACGCCGACCGTCTGCCAGAAGCTCGCGGTGCCCCGTTGCTCGACCACCCACGCCAGGACCGTCGGGAGCACGACGACGAGCACGCCCAGCAGGACGCACACGACCCCGGCCACCCCTGCCCCGAGCAGCTCCCCGAGGCGCCGGACGGTCAACGTCGGACCGCGCCCCGGGATCTCCTCCCGCGACGCGGCACCCTCGGATCGCCCGCCACTCCTGGCCCGCTCCACCACAGTCATCGCCTCCATGGTCACGGACGGGGCGCGGAGCCACGGGGAGGCGCGCCGACCGGACAGCCTTGCGCCTGCCCCCGCCATGACAGAACACCCCTTGCGTCCGGTCGGTGCCGGACCCAAGGGGTGTTCGTTCGAGCAGGTGCGTCAGCCCAGGCCGGCGATGATCTCCTTCATCAGCTCGGCGGTCTCGGAGGGCGTCTTGCCGACCTTGACCCCGGCGGCCTCGAGGGCCTCCTTCTTGGCCTCGGCGGTGCCGCTGGAGCCGGAGACGATCGCGCCGGCGTGGCCCATCGTCTTGCCCTCGGGCGCGGTGAAGCCGGCGACGTAGCCGACGACCGGCTTGGTGACGTTGTCCTTGATGTAGGCCGCGGCCCGCTCCTCGGCGTCGCCGCCGATCTCACCGATCATGACGATCGCCTCGGTGTCGGGGTCGTCCTGGAAGGCCTGCAGGCAGTCGATGTGGGTGGTCCCGATGATCGGGTCACCGCCGATACCCACCGCGGTGGTGAAGCCGATCTCCTTGAGCTCGTACATCATCTGGTAGGTCAGCGTGCCCGACTTCGACACCAGGCCGATGCGGCCGGGCCCGGTGATGTCGGCGGGGATGATGCCGGCGTTGGACTGTTCCGGGCTGATGAGCCCCGGGCAGTTGGGGCCGATGATCCGGGTGCCGCCCTGCGCCTGGGCGTAGGCGAAGAACTCCGCGGTGTCCTGCACCGGCACGCCCTCGGTGATCACGACGGCCAGCGGCATACCGGCGTCGACCGCCTCGATCACGGCCGCCTTGGTGAAGGCCGGCGGCACGAAGAGCACGGAGACGTTCGCGCCGGTCGCCTCCATCGCCTCGGACACCGAGCCGAAGACCGGCACCTGCACGCCGTCCTCGAAGTCCACGGTCTGCCCGGCCTTGCGCGGGTTGACCCCGCCCACGACGCGGGTGCCCGAGCGCAGCATCCGCTGCGTGTGCTTCATGCCCTCGGAGCCGGTCATGCCCTGCACGATGACGGCGGAGTCGTTGTTCAGAAAGATCGCCATGGTGGTCTCTTCTTCTTCCTTCGTATGTCGTTGTCGCAGGTCAGCCGGCGGCCAGCTCGGCGGCCTTGCGGGCGGCGCCGTCCATGGTCTCCTCGATGGTGACCAGCGGGTGGGCGGCCTCGGCGAGGATGGCGCGGCCCTCCTCGACGTTGTTGCCGTCGAGCCGGACCACGAGCGGCTTGGTGGCGTCGTCACCGAGGATCTCCAAGGCCTTGACGATGCCGTTGGCCACCGCGTCGCAGGCGGTGATCCCGCCGAAGACGTTGACGAAGACCGACTTCACCTGCTCGTCGCCGAGGATGACGTCGAGCCCGTTGCTCATGACCTCCGCGGAGGCACCGCCGCCGATGTCGAGGAAGTTGGCCGGCTTCGCCGTGCCACCGGTGTGGTCCTCGCCGGCGTACGCCACGACGTCGAGGGTCGACATGACCAGACCGGCGCCGTTGCCGATGATGCCGACGTTGCCGTCGAGCTTGACGTAGTTGAGGCCCAGTCCCTTGGCCTTGTTCTCCAGCGGGTCGGCGGAGGCGGCGTCCTCGAGGGCGGCGTGGTCCTCGTGCCGGAAGTCGGCGTTGCCGTCGAGGGTGACCTTGCCGTCCAGCGCCAGGATCGTGCCGTCCTCGGTCTTGACGAGGGGGTTCACCTCGACGAGCGTGGCGTCCTCGTTCTTGTAGACGTCCCACAGCCGGATGAGGACCGGGGCGATCGCGTCGACGTCACCGGTGTCGAAGCCGGCCTGCTCGGCGATCTCGCGGGCCTTCGCGTCGTCGATGCCGGTGTTGGCATCGACCGCGACCCGGGCCAGGGCCTCGGGGCGCTCCTCGGCGAGCGTCTCGATGTCCATGCCGCCCTCCTTGCTGCACATGGCGAGCAGCGAGCGGTTGGTGCGGTCGAGCAGCAGGGAGAAGTAGTACTCCTCGGCGATCTTGGCGCCCTGGGCGATCATCACCGCGCCCACGGTGTGGCCCTTGATGTCCATGCCGAGAATCTGCTCGGCGGCCTCGACGGCCTCCTCGGGGCTCTTGGCGAGCTTGACGCCGCCGGCCTTGCCCCGGCCGCCGACCTTGACCTGCGCCTTGACGACCACGACGCCGCCGCTGTCGGCGCCGACCCGCTCGGCCGCGGGGCCCGCCTCGGACGCCTCGGTCACGACCTCGGCCGCGAGCACGGGCACGCCGTGCTTCTCGAACAGGTCACGTGCCTGGTACTCGAACAGATCCACAGTTGGGCTTCCCGTCTGTCGATGGTGGTTCCGGTATGCCGGTGCTCACCGCTCGACCGCGCCCTGGGCGCCGTCGGCGGCACTGCGTCGCACACTATCGCAGCGGCCGAAAGAGGCCCGCGCCAGCATCGAGCGGATCCCGTGCGTGGTGGGCGAACATCCTGGGTCCGTCAGAGCTTGACCAGCGGCGCCACCCGCAGCAGCAGCCGCTTGAGCCCGGCGTCGCCGAAGTCGACATGGGCCATCGTGTGGTTGCCGGTGCCCTCGACGAGCACCACGGTGCCCATGCCGAAGCTGTCGTGCGACACCTTGTCCCCGGCGGCCAGCCCGGCCAGCTCGGCCTCCTGCTCCTGCGTGCGATCCCGCTTCGGCGCGCTCCCCCGGGGGTCGAGCCGCACGGCGGCCGGTCGCCCGCCGCCGGACCAGCCGGACCCGCCGCGCGAGCCCCCGGCATACCCTCCGGACCAGCCGATCCCCTCGGCCGCGGAGCGCCGCCCGGTCATGCTCATCCGGTCGGCGTCGGTGCGCTCCCAGGTCACCAGATCCTCGGGGATCTCGTCGAGGAAGCGCGAGGCGGGGAACCACTGCGGTGCGCCGAAGGCCGACCGGCTGCCCGCGCGAGACAGGTGCAGCTGCTCGCGCGCGCGGGTGATGCCGACGTAGGCCAGCCGCCGCTCCTCCTCCAGCTCGTCCGGGTCGTCCAGACTCCGCTGGTGCGGAAAGGTGCCGTCCTCCAGCCCGGTGAGGAAGACGACCGGGAACTCCAGGCCCTTGGCCGTGTGCAGGGTCATGAGCGTCACGACGCCCTGGTCGACCCCCTCGGCGGCCCCGTCCTCGCCCTCCGGGATCTCGTCGGCGTCCGCCACGAGCGAGACCTGCTCGAGGAAGTCCACGAGACCGCCCTCCGGGTAGTTGTCGTCGAACTCGCGGGCCACGGTGACCAGCTCGGTGAGGTTCTCCACCCGGGTCTCGTCCTGCGGGTCGTGGCTCGCCCGCAGCTCGGCGAGGTATCCGGTGCGGTCCAGGATCGCCTCCAGCAGCGACCCGATCCCCGAGTCCTCCTGCCCGGCGAGGTCGCCCAGCTCCTCCAGCAGCGCGGTGAAGCCGCCGATCGCCGCGACCGAGCGCGACGCGATGCCCGGCGCGTCGCCGGCGCGGCCCAGCGCCGCGACGAAGGGTATGCGCTCGCGCTCCGCGAGCATCGTCACCGCCGCGACCGCACGGTCGCCGATCCCCCGCTTGGGGGTGTTGAGGATGCGCCGCAGGTTGACGTCGTCGGCCGGGTTGGCGATGACGCGCAGGTAGGCGAGCGCGTCCTTGATCTCGCGCCGCTCGTAGAACCGGGTGCCGCCGACCACCTTGTAGGGCAGCCCGGTGCGGACGAGCACCTCCTCCAGGGCACGGGACTGGGCGTTGGTGCGGTAGAAGACGGCCACGTCCCCGGGCCGCACCCCCCGCTCGTCGGCCAGCTCGTCGATCCGGCGGGCGACGAAGGAGGCCTCGTCGTGCTCGGAGTCCGCGACGTAGCCGACGATGCGCTGGCCCTCCCCCGCGTCGGTCCACAGCCGCTTCTCCCGTCGCTTGGGGTTGCGGGCGATGACCGCGTTGGCGGCGGTCAGGATCGTCGACGTCGAGCGGTAGTTCTGCTCCAGCAGGATGGTCCGGGCCTGCGGGTAGTCCTCCTCGAACTCGACGATGTTGCGGATCGTCGCGCCCCGGAAGGCGTAGATCGACTGGTCCGCGTCACCGACGACGCACAGCTCGGCGGGAGGCAGCGCGCGGCTGCCCCCGTCGACGATGTCGCCCTCGAAGCCCACCAGCTCGCGCACCAGGGCGTACTGCGCGTGGTTGGTGTCCTGGTACTCGTCCACCATGACGTGCCGGAACCGGCGCCGGTAGTGCTCGCGCACGGCGGGGAAGGCCCGCAGCAGGTGCACCGTGGTGGAGATGATGTCGTCGAAGTCCAGCGCGTTGGCCGCCCGCAGCCGCCGCTGGTACATCGTGTAGGCCTCCGCCACCTTGGCCTCGTAGCTGTTGCTGCCGACGGCCGCGGCGAAGGCCTCGTCGTCGATCAGCTCGTTCTTGGCGTTCGACACCTTGGCGAGGAAGGCCCGTGCCGGGTAGCGCTTCGGGTCGAGATCGAGGTCACGGATGACCAGGCCCATCAGCCGTTGGCTGTCGGCGGCGTCGTAGATGGAGAAGGAGCTCTTGAGCCCCGCCGTGGTCGCCTCGCGCCGCAGGATCCGCACGCACGCGGAGTGGAAGGTCGAGACCCACATCGCCTTGGCCCGCGGCCCGACCAGCTGCTCGACCCGCTCGCGCATCTCGGCGGCGGCCTTGTTGGTGAAGGTGATCGCCAGGATCTGCCCCGGGTGGACGTGCCGCTCGGCGAGCAGGTAGGCGATCCGATGCGTCAGCACCCGGGTCTTGCCCGACCCGGCCCCGGCGACGATGAGCAGCGGGCTGCCGTGGTGCGTCACCGCCTCGCGCTGCGGCTCGTTGAGCCCGGCGAGCAGCTCGGCCACCGAGGGGCCCTGCCCCCGACCGGGGCCCGACCTCCGCGCACCGGGCCCGTCCTCCCCGGCGTCGGCTGGGTCCTTCCCGGCGACGGCCCAGGCCGGCACCCCACGCTCGTCCACCCCACCAGGCCCACCGTCGCCCGGGTCGGCGTGGCCGCTCGCCGCGCGCGCGCTCATGGACGGCACGGGGGCGTCGAAGGGAAGGTGGTCGAACAAGCCGCTCATCGCCTCCCATAGTAGGCAGCCCGGGCGACATGCCCGGTCCGGTCCTCCACAGCCCGCGGCATACGCTGGTGGCGTGACCCCACCCCTCCCGACCGCCGTCGTGACCGGCGGCGCGGCGACCACCCCGAGCTCGGCCTACCTCGACCCGCCCACCCTCATGCTCCTGCTCGGCGGCCTCGCCATCGCCGTCGCCTGCCTGGTCGCCGGTCTCAACGGACGGCCACCGGGCCGGGTCACGGTGGGCCTGAGCTGGCTCCTGCAGGCCGGTGTCGTGGCCTACTGCGCCACCTACGCCGGGCGGCAGCTCGGCGGAGCCTCGCCGGTCGGACCGTCGTGGGAGCTGTGGGCCTATCTCGTCACGATCCTGCTGCTGCCCGCGCTGGCGCTGGTCTGGGCGGGTCAGGAGCCGACGCGGTGGAGCACCTTCGTGCTGGCGGTCGCGGCCTTCGTGGTCGCGGTCATGGGTGCCCGGACGGCGCAGATCTGGTACGGCGTCGGGATGGTCCCGTGAGGCGCCCGACGGCACATCCCGGTGACCGCCGGCACGGACCCGGCCGGGTCATCCTCGCGCTCTACCTCGTCTTCGTCATCGGCACCGTCTCGCGGTCCGCCGCGCAGATCAGCACTCGCTTCGAGGAGGCACCCCTGGCCTACGCCCTCTCCGCGATCGCGGCCGTGGTGTATGTCGTCGCGCTCGTCTCGCTGTCGCTGCGCGGCCGCGCCGCGTGGTGGGTCAGCCTGGTGGCGCTGTCGGTCGAGCTGGTCGGTGTGCTGGTCGTCGGCACGTGGAGCTACCTCGCGCCGCAGATGTTCCCGGACGCGACGGTGTGGAGCCACTTCGGCCAGGGCTACCTCTTCATCCCGCTGGTCCTGCCGATCGCCGGGCTGTGGTGGCTGCTCTCGGACCGGGGCGCCCGCGCCGTGTCGGCCGGGGACGCCCACACCGGTCCTGCCACCATGGGCCGGGTGGACGAGGGGACGGGGAGCGTGAGCGGTGCGGACGGCGCACCGGCGCTGCGTCGCCTGACCTGGCGCGACGGGCTCAGCTCGCTCCTGGGGATCGTCGTGGCGACGCTGCTCATCGCCTACGGCCTGCCGCAGTTCCTGGACACCTCGTGGTCGCAGATCGGGACCCAGCTGGGCCGGGTGCGTCCGGGGACCGCCCTGGTCATGGGGCTGCTGCTCCTCGCGGGGCTGTTCAGCTACACCTGGGTGCTCAGCGGGTCGCTCCCGGGGCTGGGCCACGTGCAGGCGCTCAAGGCCAACGCGGTCTCGGCCACCGCCGCCAACCTGCTGCCGCTGGGCGGGGCCGTGGGCATCGCCCTCATGGCCGCGATGTTCCGCTCATGGGGTTTCGCCCTGCGGGCGATCTCCACGAGCCTCCTCGTGACCGGGCTGTGGAACGTCCTGGCCCGCATCGCCCTGCCGGTCGTGGGCGCCCTGGTCCTCGTCGCCGGACCGGTCGACGCCCCCGAGGTCGTCGTCCGCGGTGCCTGGGTGGCCGCGGTCCTCGGGGCGCTGCTCGTGGTCGTGGCCGGGGTGTGGGTGCTGTCGGACACGGTGGCCGACCGACTCGCGGCAGGGGTGCGTCGTCTGCTGGGGATGGTCGGCCGGACCACCGTGCGGGGCCAGGCGCCGGACCGGCTGCTCACCGACCAGCGTCACCGGGTGGCCCACGTGGTCCGCACCGGTGGGCTCCCGATGGCCCTGGGGATGACCGGCCAGTTCGTGCTGCTCTTCGGGCTGTACTGGTTCGCCGCGCGGGTCGTCGGGCTCGACCTCCCGCTCGCCGAGCTGATCTGCGCCTACACCTTCCGCCAGCTCCTCACGGTCGTGGCGGTCACCCCCGGCGGCCTGGGCGTCACCGAGGTGGGCACCGCCGGGATGCTGGTCCTGCTCGGCGGGGACTCGGGAGCGGCGTCGGCGACGGCCCTGCTGTATGCCATCTACGCGCACGTCGTCGTGGTGCCCTTCGGCGTGGCCGCCCTCGTCGCGTGGTGGCTCGGCCCGAGCCGCGCCCTCGCTCCCGGCTCCGCTCAGGAGCCGAGCAACCTGCGCACCTGAGCCTCGTGCGCCCGGGTGGCGACGGTGTCGTCGATCTCCCCGGGCGACCACTGGCCGGTGGCGCGCCGGGCGGCGATCTCCAGCAGCCCGTCGGCCAGGGCCGGGTTGGCCGGCAGGATCGGTCCGTGCAGGTAGGACGCGACGACGTTGCTGGTGCGGGCGCCCTCGTGCCCGTCCGAGCCGTTGTTGCCCTTGCCGTGCCGCACCCGGCCGAAGGGCCTTTGCCCCTCCCCGAGGACGGTCGAGCCGGAGTGGTTCTCGTAGCCCACGACCGACCCGAAGTCGGTGTCCAGCACGACCGGGCCGATCATCCGAGTGGCGTTGCCGCGGGTGGTGACGTCCAGGATCCCCAGGCCGGGCAGGCGCTGGCCCTCCACCGTGATGAAGGCCTCGCCGAAGAGCTGGTACATCCCGCAGATCATGAGCATCGGCAGCCCGTCGGCCGCGAGCTCGCGGAGCCGCCCGGCGTGCCGCTCGAGGTCCTCGGTGACCCGCACCTGGCCGCTGTCCTGCCCGCCCCCGCCCAGCAGCAGGTCGACCCGCTGCGGCCACGGGGCACCCGGGTGGTGGTCGTGCACGACGGGCCGGTAGCCGTGCCAGCGCAGCCGGGCCGCGAGGCACCGGGTGTTGCCCAGGTCGCCGTAGATGCTCATCTCGCGCGGGTAGAGATGGACGAGGTGGACCTCGCCCTTGTCCGCGGGCACCTGCGCCAGGGCGGCGACGTCGTCGGGCAGGGCGTCCTCGGGTCGCTCACCGGTCCTCTCGCTCATGCGTCCGGGTCCTCTCCGAAGCGGGCCAGCCCGAAGCGCTCGGCCAGCCGTCGCCGCAGGTGCATCATGGCGGTGTAGGTGCAGAAGATGCGCATCGGCTCCCCGGCCGCCTCCCGCAGGAAACGGTCCAGCGCGACGTCGAGGTCGGGCTCGACGTCGCCCACGTCCACGCCGTCGTAGCGCAGCCGCAGGGCCATGTCCCAGCCGCGCACCCCGGAGGTCAGCGCCACGCCGCGATCCCGCAGCGACTCGAAGGAGACGTCGTAGAGCCAGGAGACGTCACGCCCGTCAGCGTAGTTGTCGTTGATCGCCACCATCGTCGCGACCGGTTCGGCGCCATAGGTCCCCAGCGCGACGGTGAAGCCGGCCGGGTTCTTGACCAGGACGAGCTCCAGCGGGCTCCCGCCGGCGTCGACGACCTCGCCCCGGCCGAAGGGCGGCGCGACCCGCGCCAGCGCCGCGCCAGCGTCGGTGGCGCGGAAGTCCTCCCCCAGCAGGTGGCGCGCCATGGCCGTCGCGGCCGTGGCGTTGATCATGGCGGCGAGCCCGCGTTGGCGCAGCCGCACCGGCCCGACGTCCTGCCCGCCCGGGAACCTCACCGTGAAGTCCTGCCCGCCCTCGGCGGGCAGCAGCAGCGCCGCGCGAGACCGCTCCTCCTCGTCGAGCACCGCCCCGCCCTCGTCCTCGGGGCGGACGTCGGCCTCCTGCAGCTCGGGCAGCCGGTCGGCCATGCTCGGGTCCACGCCGAACCACCCGACCGCCACCCCGGTCGCGACACGGCTGCGGATGCGGGAGATGAAGGAGTCGTCGGCGTTGAGCACGACACCCTCGGTCGTCTGCTCCGCCAGGGTGGTGAGCAGGCGCGCCGTGTGGTCGATCTCCGCGAACCGGTCGAGCTGGTCGCGGGCCACGTTGAGCAGCAACGCGTGCGTCGGCGGCACCTGCGCGCTGAAGTGCAGCGCGTGCGCCTCGTCCAGCTCGACCACGGCCACGTCCGCCGCGAGCCGGCCCCGCAGCCCGACCTCGCCGAGCATCGAGGAGATGACCCCCCGGGTGAAGTTGGAGCCGGTGGGATTGGTGAAGACGCGCAGCCCGTGCGCCCGCAGCAGCGCCACCAGCATCTTGGTCGTCGTCGTCTTGCCGTTGGTCCCGCTCACCACGACCACGCCGCGTGGCAACGAGCCGAGGGTATGCCGGAGCACGGCCGGGTCGATCCGCTCGGTCACCAGCCCGGGCAGGGCGGATCCGCCACCGCGCAACCGGGACAGCAGCCGCGCCCCCTTGCCGGCAGCGAGCGCGAGGGTCGTCCTCACTCCCATTCGATCGTCCCCGGAGGCTTGCTGGTCACGTCGAGGGTGACCCGGTTGACCTCCTCGACCTCGTTGGTGATCCGCGAGGAGATGCGCGCCAGGACCTCGTAGGGCAGCCGGGTCCAGTCCGCGGTCATCGCGTCCTCGGAGGAGACCGGGCGCAGCACGACCGGGTGGCCGTAGGTCCGCCCGTCCCCCTGCACGCCGACGGAGCGGACGTCCGCGAGCAGCACGACGGGGCACTGCCAGATGTCCCGGTCCAGCCCGGCGGCGGTGAGCTCCTCCCGGGCGATCGCGTCCGCGCGGCGCAGGACGGCCAGCCGGTCGGCGGTCACCTCGCCGATGATGCGGATGCCCAGGCCCGGGCCGGGGAAGGGCTGGCGCCAGACGATGCCCTCGGGCACGCCGATCTCGAGCCCCACCTGCCGCACCTCGTCCTTGAAGAGGGTGCGCAGCGGCTCGACGAGCTGGAACTGCAGGTCCTCGGGCAGACCACCCACGTTGTGGTGGCTCTTGATGTTGGCCGCCCCGCTGCCGCCGCCGGACTCCACGACGTCGGGGTAGAGGGTGCCCTGCACCAGCCAGCGGACCGGGTGGTCCCCATGGTCGCCGCCGCCCCCGTCCGACGGGCCTCCGTCCGAGGCGTGCGCGCGCACGACGTCGCGGGCCGCCTGCTCGAAGACCCGGATGAACTCGCGGCCGATGATCTTGCGCTTCTCCTCCGGGTCGGTCACCCCGGCCAGGGCGGCCAGGAAGCGCTCCCGGGCGTCGACGACGACGAGGTCGACCCCCGTCGCCTGCACGAAGTCGGTCTCGACCTGCTCGGCCTCACCCTCTCGCAGGAGTCCGTGGTCGACGAAGACGCAGGTCAGCTGGTCCCCGACGGCGCGCTGCACCAGGGCGGCCGCGACCGAGGAGTCGACGCCACCGGAGAGCCCGCAGATGACCCGGTCCTGACCGATCTGGGCCCGCGCCTGCTCGACCAGGCTCTCGGCGACGTTCTCGCTCGTCCACGACGGGGTGATCCCGGCTCCCGTGGTGAGGAAGTTGACGAGCACCTCCTGGCCGTGGGCGGAGTGGAGGACCTCGGGGTGCCACTGGACGCCGTAGAGCCGGCGCTCGTCGTCCTCGAAGGCGGCCACCGGCGCGCCGGGGGTGCGTGCGGACACGGCGCAGCCCTCGGGGGCCTGGGTCACGGCGTCGCCGTGCGACATCCAGACGACCTGCTGCTCGGGCTGCCCGGCGAAGAGCGTGCTCGGCGGACCGGTCACCGTCGCGTCGGTCTGGCCGTACTCCCGGCTCCCGGTGCGTTCGACCGTCCCGCCGAGGGCCCGCACCATCGCCTGGAAGCCGTAGCAGATGCCGAGCACCGGCACCCCCGCGGTGACGACGGCCTCCTCCAGCCCGGGTGCGCCGTCGGCATACACCGAGGCGGGCCCACCGGAGAGGATGATGGCCGCCGGGTCCTTGGCGAGCATCTCCGCGGCGGGCATCGTGTGGGGGACGATCTCGCTGTAGCAGTCCGCCTCGCGGACCCTGCGGGCGATGAGCTGGGCATACTGCGCGCCGAAGTCGACGACCAGCACGGTGTCGCGGCGCACGTCGAGCGAGGGGGCCGAGGTCACGGCGTCACCCTACCGGCGCCCGCACCGGCCTCCGCGATCCGGGCCGCGGCGTCGCCGGCGACGCGGTGCTCCACCAGAAGGAGAGGAAGGGCACGCACCCGGCGAGCATGACGCCCACCATCCTGCCCAGCCCCCAGCGCAGCTCGAAGCCCAGCAGGGCGGTCGCGAACGAGGTAGACCATGTAGAACCAGCCGTGCGGGAGGGCCACCACGCCAGGAGGTCGTTGTCGAAGCCGTAGCGCAGCACCATGTGGGCGACGAGCAGCAGCAGCCCGACCCCGACCACGAAGGCCATGACACGGAAGAACAGCAACTTGGCGCGGGGGGTCATCGTCGGGTCTCCTCGGTGACGGGTGCTGGTGCGGAGTGCGGCAGCGACGGAGGCTGCCTCGGTTTCCGGCCACGCCGGGCGGCGTCGTGCAAGAACCGGAGGTACATGAAGATCGCGAAGGCGGCGAAGACGAACCACTGCAGCCCGTAGCGACGTTGCGCCACACGATGCCGTCCTCGCCGAAGACCGGCGGCGGCACCCGTTGCACGGCGGGGTCGGTGAGCGCGGGCTGCTCCTCCACCATGAAGATGAAGGCGTCGTAGATGGGGGCGTCCCAGTCGTGGCCAGATCGGCGGTGTCGATGGAGCCGCGCTGTCCCGCGGGCAGGCCGAGGGCCCGGGCGACTCCCCGGCGCCAGCGTGCCGGTCAGGGACACGGTGACGCTGTCGTCGGGCGTGCCGGCATCCTCGGGCGAGGTCACGAAGCCGCGGACCACCGGGAGCAGCGCCTCCTCCGTCCCCGCGTCGGTCCGCACCGGGGTCACCACCCAGTAGCCGCGCTCCCCCTCCAGCAGCCGGTCCGGGACGAGGAACTGCCGGCCGGGGTCGTAGCGGCCCTCCACCGCGACGGGGCGGCCGGCCCCTCGGCAGGGAAGGTCGACCGGGGGGCGATGAGCTGCTCGACGGGCACCGTGGGGCGGCTCGCCTGCTCCTGCGAGGACTCGCGCGAGGCCGTGCTCGTGCTCACCCCGAGCTGCCACATCCCGAGCTGGTAGAAGGAGATGACCACGACCACGAGCAGCGCCAGCAGGGCCAGCCAGGCGGGCTTGAGCGCGGTGCGGATCACCGCTCCAGGGTAGGTGCTGCGGCTGGGCGTCAGAGCAGGGTGCTCTGGTCGTCGAAGACGTAGATCGACCCGCCGTAGCAGGCCACCCACACCGTGTTGGTGACCGGGTCGTAGTCGATGCCGATGGGGTTGGCGTCGACCGGGGCGGAGTCGATGACCTCCATGTCGGAGGTACGGACCTTGGCGATGCTGGCCTCGTTGTAGTTGACCACGTAGAGCGCCGTCTCGTCCGGGCTGAGCGCGACGCTGCGCGGCTCCACGCCGGGCTCGACCTGGTCCACGATCTCATCGGTCGCGGTGTCGATCTTGTAGATCGCGTTGCCGCCGCTCGTCGTGAGGTAGAGCGTGCGCCCCTCGTCGGCGAGGTTGAGGTGACGCGGGCGGGGCGCGGTCTCCATGACGACCTCGGCCTCCCCCGAGGCGAGGTCGACCTTGTAGAGCTGGTCGGCATACATCGCGACGACGTAGGCGGTGGTGTTGTCCGGCATGACGACCACGCCGCGCGGCGCGGCGGCGAGCTCGACGACCCCCGTCTCCTCGCCGCGCTCGGTGTCGACGACGGACAGCGTGGCGTCGCACCAGTTGCTCACCAGCAGCGTCTTCTGGTCCGGGCTGAGGGTGAGGTACTTCGGCACCGCACCCACCTCGAAGACCTGGTCCCAGGCCATCTCCTCGGCGTCGAAGCGGTAGACGAAGGACGCGCCGACGCCGCTGTCGCGGGTGCAGGCGTCGAAACCCTCGACGCCGAAGTTCTCGCCGTACATCGTGTACTGCGAGACGTAGGCGTAGCGCCCGTCCGCGGTCCAGGCCGCCTCCACCGGGGATCCCTGGGACAGGCCGGGGTGGCCCTCGATGCCGTAGTCGGCGAGGTCCACCTCGTCGGAGAGCACCTCCACCTGCTCCCGGGTGGTGCTGTCGAAGACGGTGGAGGTATGGCTGTACATCATGTTGTTGGCGATCATCAGCCCGTGCCCGGAGGCCATGACCGACTTCGGGGTGAGCCCCCGGTGAGGTAGTCCACCTGCTCCAGGGCGGTCAGCTCGCTGGCGTGCTCGCCCGGGACCGGCTCGCGCTGCCACTCCCCGGGCTCCTGCGCGGCGGTCTCGGCGTCCTCCTGCGCGGAGTCGGCCTCCTGCCCGCCGTCACCCTCGCCCTCACCCTCCCCCTCGGCGTCGTCGTCGCCCGGCGCCTCGGCCTCGGTGGGGCCGGCCTGGCTCGGCGCCGCGCCCTCGCCTCCCGGATCGCCGTCCGCGCCGAGGACCCTGGTGAGCCCCCACCCGCCGACGAGGAGGAGGACGAGCAGCACGGCGAGCACGACCCGCCGGCGGCGCACGTGCTCGGGGGCGTGGCTGAGGCTCACCTCCGGAAGGCCCGCGCCGCGCTGCCGGGCCGCGGTGTCGCCGGGCTCACCGCTCGCCATAGGGCGCCACCACGACGTCGACTCGCTGGAACTCCTTGAGGTCGGTATACCCCGTCGTCGCCATCGCCCGGCGCAGGGCCCCGGTGAGGTTGGTCGTCCCGTCGGCCGTCCGCGCCGGCCCGACGAGGACCTCCTCCAACGTCCCGACCGAGCCGACGTGCACCTTCTCTCCGCGCGGCAGCTCGGGGTGGTGGGCCTCGCTGCCCCAGTGGTAGCCGGCGCCGGGCGCCTCCTGGGCCCGCGCGAGCGCCGCTCCGAGCATCACGGCGTCGGCGCCGCAGGCCACGGCCTTGACGATCTCGCCGGACTCGCTGGTGCCGCCGTCGGAGATGACGTGGACGTAGCGCCCACCGGACTCGTCGAGGTAGTCCCGCCGCGCGGCGGCGACGTCGGCGATCGCGGTGGCGGCGGGGGTGTGGATCCCCAGCGCCGTGCGGGTGCGGTGGGTGGATCCCCGCCGAACCCGACCAGCACCCCTGCCGCGCCGGTGCGCATCAGGTGCAGGGCCGCGGTGTAGGTGCCAGCGCCGCCGACGACGACCGGCACGTCGAGCTCGTAGATGAATCGCTTGAGGTTGAGCGGCTCGGCCTGGCTGGAGACGTGCTCGGCAGACACGGTCGTGCCGCGGATGACGAAGAGGTCGACACCGGCGTCCACGACCGCCTTCCAGAACTGCTGGGTCCGCTGCGGCGAGAGCGAGCCGGCCACGGTGACCCCCGACTCCCTGATCTGCCGCAGCCGCTCGGTGATGAGCTCGGGTCGGATGGGCGCGGCGTAGAGCTCGCGCATCCGTGAGGTGGCGTCCTCGCCCTCGAGCCGGGCGATCGCGCCGAGCGCGTCGGTGGGGTCCTCGTAGCGGGTCCACAGCCCCTCGAGGTCGAGCACACCCAGCCCCCCGAGCCGGCCGATCGCGATCGCCGTGTCCGGGGAGACCACCGAGTCCATCGGCGCCGCGAGGATGGGCAGCTCGAAGTGGTAGGCGTCGATCTGCCAGGTGATCGAGACGTCCTCGGGGTCCCGGGTGCGGCGGGACGGGACGACGGCGACGTCGTCGAAGGAGTAGGCCCGGCGGGCCCGTTTTCCGCGTCCGATCTCGATCTCAGTCACCGGCTCAGGCTACCGTCCGACCCGCTGCCGACCGTCCTGCGCCACGCACCGCGCGGGGGTCAGCCGTAGTTGGGCGCCTGGGCCGTCATCTCGATGTCGTGCGGGTGCGACTCCTGCAGGCTGGCCTGGGTGATGCGGACGAACCTCCCCCTGGCCTGCAGCTCCGGGACGGTGCGCGCGCCCACGTAGAACATCGCCTGGCGCAGCCCGCCCGCCATCTGGTGGACCACGGCGCTGGCGGCCCCCCGGTAGGCGACCTTGCCCTCCACGCCCTCGGGGACGAGCTGGTCGTCGCTGGCCACCTCGGCCTGGAAGTAGCGGTCCTTGGAGAAGGACTTCTTGCCGCGCGAGCTCATGGCCCCGAGCGAGCCCATCCCGCGGTAGCTCTTGAACTGCTTGCCGTTGACGAAGATCAGCTCCCCCGGGCTCTCCTCGCACCCCGCCAGCATCGACCCCATCATGACCGCCTCGGCGCCGGCCACCAGGGCCTTGGCGATGTCGCCGGAGTACTTCATGCCACCGTCCGCGACGACCGGGACCCCGGCCTCACGGCATACCTGGGCCGCCTCGTGCACCGCCGAGAGCTGCGGGACACCGACCCCTGTGACCACCCGGGTGGTGCAGATGGCGCCGGGACCCACCCCCACCTTGACCGCGTCCGCCCCGGCCTCGACGAAAGCCCGGGCGCCCGCAGCGGTCGCGACGTTGCCGCCGACGACCTGCACGTGCCGGGTCGCGGGATCGCTCTTGAGCCGGGCGACCATGTCCAGGAGCATCCGCACGTGGCCGTGCGCGGTGTCGGCCACCAGCACGTCGGCGCCGGCCTCCACCAGCGTCGTCGCGCGCTCCCAGGCGTCGCCGAAGTAGCCGATCGCCGCGCCCACGAGCAGCCGCCCGTCCGCGTCCTTGGAGGCGTGCGGGTACTGCTCGCTCTTGACGAAGTCCTTGACGGTGATGAGACCGGACAGCCGTCCCTCCTCGTCGACCAGCGGCAGCCGCTCCCGCTTGTGCGCCCGGAGGATCGCGGTCGCCTCCTCGCGGGAGACGTCGGCCGGCGCGGTGACCAGCGGCATGGGCGTCATGACGTCACGCACCAGGGTGCTGTCCCACTCCGCGACCGGCGTGAAGCGCAGGTCGCGGTTGGTGCAGATGCCGAGCAGGTGTCCACCCCCGTCGACGACGGGGAGCCCGGACACGCGGTACTGCCCGCAGAGCTGGTCCAGCTCCCCCAGCGTGGCGTCCGGCCCGATGGTGACCGGGTTGGTGATGCGCCCGGTCTGGGTCCGCTTCACCAGGTCCACCTGGAGCGCCTGGTCCTCGATCGCGAGGTTGCGGTGCAGGATCCCGATCCCGCCCTGCCGGGCCATCGCGATGGCCATCCGCGCCTCGGTGACGGTGTCCATCGCCGCAGACACGAGCGGCACCCGCAGGGAGATCTCCCGGGTGAGCCTGCTCGTGGTGTCGATCTGGTCCGGGGCCATGTCCGTCTCCCCCGGCAGCAGGAGCACGTCGTCGTAGGTGAGGCCGAGCCGCGAGAAGGGGTCGGAGGAGCCGGGAAGGTCACCGGAGGTCATGGCCCCAAGTCTAGGGGCCGCCCCCGAGCAGGCCCGGCACCGGTCACCCGGCCCTATGCCCGCCGCGCCCCACCACGTAGAGTGACGTGACGACGAGGCACTCGTCGCGCTCGGAACCTCTCTGCTGACGGCCCCGATGAGGGCGGGCGCCAGGCAGGAGCCGGGTCAGCCCCCGAGAGGAGGATCCCGTGGTCGAGATCGCTCATCAGCCCGGTCCGGTAGCGGACCTGTGGGAGTGGCAGTTCGAGGGAGCCTGCCGCACGACAGTCCTGAAGTCTTCTTCCACCCGGAGGGTGAGCGGGGTCCCGCCCGCCGTCGCCGGGACGAACGCGCCAAGCAGGTCTGCGCCAGCTGCCCCGTCCTGGAGCAGTGCCGCACCCACGCGCTCGCCGTCAGGGAGCCGTACGGCGTCTGGGGAGGGATGACCGAGGAGGAACGGGCCGAGCACTACGAGCGGGTCGAGGCGGCCCGCCCCCACCAGAAGGCCCGCTGACGACGTCCTGCACCACCGACACGACGAGGCCCCGCCCGGATGATCCGGGCGGGGCCTCGTCGTACGTGGCGGCGGTCAGCCGGGTCGTCCGACCGGCCGCACGGCATCAGTGGCCGTGGCCGTGCCCGCCCTCGTCCTCGTCGTCCTCGGGCTTGTCCACCACGAGGGTGTCCGTGGTGAGCACCATCGAGGCGATGGAGGCGGCGTTGCGCAGCGCCGAGCGGGTGACCTTCACCGGGTCGATGACCCCGGCGGAGAACAGGTCGCCGTACTCGCCGGTGGCGGCGTTGAGCCCCTGCCCGGCGGTCATCTCGCCGACCTTGGTCGTGGCGACGTAGCCCTGCAGGCCCGCGTTCTCCGCGATCCAGCGCAGCGGCTCGGCGGCGGACTTGCGGACGATGGCCGCACCGACCGCCTCGTCGGCGGACAGGTCGAGCTCGTCCGCGGCCGGGGCGGCGTGCACCAGGGCCGAACCGCCACCGGCGACGATGCCCTCCTCGATGGCCGCGCGGGTCGCGAGACGGCGTCCTCGATGCGGTGCTTCTTCTCCTTCAGCTCCACCTCGGTGTGCGCGCCGACCTTGATGACGCAGACGCCACCTGCCAGCTTGGCGATCCGCTCCTGGAGCTTCTCGCGGTCCCAGTCGGAGTCGGTCGACGCCACCTCCGCCTGGAGCTGGGCGACGCGGTCGCTGACCGCCTGGGCCTCGCCGCTGCCCTCGACGATGGTGGTGGTGTCCTTGGTGGCCACGACGCGGCGGGCGGTGCCAAGCACCTCCAGGCCGACCGAGTCCAGCGACAGCCCGACCTCCTCGGCGACGACCTGGCCTCCGGTGAGAATGGCCATGTCCTGCAGCATCGCCTTGCGGCGGTCGCCGAAGCCCGGTGCCTTGACGGCGACCGCGTTGAAGGTGCCGCGCACCTTGTTGACGACGAGCGTCGACAGCGCCTCGGCCTCGACGTCCTCGGCGATGATCATCAGCGGCTTGCTCTCGCCGACGACCTTCTCCAGCAGCGGCAGCAGGTCGGAGACCTTGGAGATCTTGCCCTGCACCAGCAGCACGTAGGCGTCCTCGAGGACTGCCTCCATGCGCTCGCTGTCGGTGACGAAGTAGGGCGAGAGGTAGCCCTTGTCGAACTGCATGCCCTCGGTGAACTCCAGCTCCATCGCAGTGGTGGAGGACTCCTCCACCGTGATGACGCCGTCCTTGCCACCTTGTCGAAGGCGTCGGCGATGAGCTCGCCGATCTGCGGGTCCTGGGCGGACAGCCCGGCCACCTGGGCGATCTCGTCACGGCCCTCGAGCTCGCGCGCGGTCTCCAGCAGGCGGTCGTTGATCGCGGTCACCGCGGCGTCGATGCCGCGCTTGAGCGCGGACGGCGCGGCGCCGGCGGCGACGTTGCGCAGGCCCTCCTTGACCATGGCCTGCGCGAGCACGGTCGCGGTGGTCGTGCCGTCACCGGCGATGTCGTTGGTCTTGGTCGCGACCTCCTTGGCGAGCTGGGCCCCGAGGTTCTCGTAGGGGTCCTCCAGCTCGACCTCGCGGGCGATGGTCACGCCGTCGTTGGTGATGGTCGGCGCGCCCCACTTCTTGTCGAGGACGACGTTGCGGCCCTTGGGGCCGAGCGTCACCTTGACGGCGTTGGCGAGGGCGTCGACGCCCCGCTCCAGCGCCTTGCGGGCGTCGTCGTTGAACTGTAGCTGCTTCGCCATGGGCGAGCGCTCCTTTCAGGTATGCGGTCTGCGGCCGGGTGCGCGCCGCCCCGGCCACCCCGAGGGGGCGGCCGGGGCGGCGCGTGGGTGGATCGAGGGATCGATCAACCCACGATCGCGAGGACGTCGCGCGCCGAGAGGATCAGGAACTCCTCGCCGGAGTACTTCACCTCGGTGCCGCCGTACTTGCTGTAGATGACCCGGTCGCCGACGTTGACGTCCATGGGGACGCGGTTGCCGTTGTCGTCGACGCGGCCCGGGCCGACCGCCAGGACCTCGCCCTCCTGGGGCTTCTCCTTGGCGGTGTCCGGGATGACGAGGCCGGAGGCCGTGGTCTGCTCGGCCTCGACGGCCTTGACGACGATGCGGTCCTCGAGCGGCTTGATGGAAACCGACACGGTTACCTTCCTTCTCCTTCGGTGTCCGGCGCTGCGCGCCGGCCAGGTGGTCGCTGCTGGGTGGTGCTCACTCCACCGCGACCGCCCACCGCCGTCGCGGGGGTCGGTCGGCGCTCGCGGCTGGCACTGACGTGCCGAGAGTGCTAGGACGAATCTAGGCACGCTGTTAGCACTCGGTCAAGCCGAGTGCCAACACGCCGAGGCATCCCGCGCGGGGGCCGGCGCCCCCGGGTGGCGGGTCGGGGTCAGATGAGGACCTGCAGCGGCTGCAGCACCCCGCTCGACCACGCGGGTCCCCAGGCCACGCCCACCCCACTCCGCCAGCGTCAGCTCGTCGCAGTGCTCCAGGTCGGCCCGGAAGATGTCCTCCATGTGGGCGGCCTGGTCGGCGTCCACGATCTCGAGGTTGATCTCGTAGTTGCCCTGGAGGGAGAGGCGGTCGATGTTGGCGGTGCCGATGGTCGCCCAGCGACCGTCCACCGTCATGGTCTTGGCGTGGACCATGACGTCACGGTAGAGGAACAGCCGCACCCCGCCCTCGAGGAGGGTCTCGTAGTAGGACTGCGCGATGACGTCCGCCAGGACGTGGTTGGACTTCTGCGGCATGACCACCCGCACGTCGACCCCGCGGGAGGCGGCGTTGAGCAGCCCGTGGAGGATCTCCCGGTCCGGGATGAAGTAGCCCTGGGTGATCCAGATGCGGTGGACCGCCCGGTCGATCGCCTCGAGGTACAGCGCCCGCACCGGGTAGATCACCCGGCTGGGCTCGTTGCGCGCGGCCCGGATGCTCGTGTTCCACTCCACCGTCCCGCTGTCGAGGAGCTGCGGGCGGCGCCTCCCCTTGTGCCGGTTCCAGAAGTCGACGAAGGAGTTCTGCAGCTCCCAGACGCTCTTGCCCTCCACCCGCACGTGGGTGTCCCGCCAGCTCGTGGCGTAGAGGGAACCGATGTTGTAGCCGCCGACGAAACCGACACGACCGTCCACGACGAGGATCTTGCGGTGGTCGCGGCCGGAGGCCCGGATGTCGACGAGGGGCAGCGCCGTGCGCATCACCGGGAAGCGCAGCATGTGCACGCCGTCGGGGAAGCGCAGGAAGTCCCTGGGCACCACGAGGTTGGCGAACCCGTCGAACACGAGGCAGACGAGGACCCCGCGGTCGGCGGCCCGGACGACGGCGTCCTTGAAGGCGCGGCCCGTGTCGTCGGCCTTCCAGATGTAGGACGCCAGGTAGACGAAGTCCTCGGCCGCGTCGATGGCCGCGATCATGTCGTCGTAGAGGTACTGGCCGTAGGTGTACGTCGTCAGCCGCGACTCCTCCACCGTGGTGCTGACCGGCTCATGGACCGGGGCGTCCCGGTCGACGTGGTCGCGCCGCTTGCGGACCGCGTCCACCGCGACCACCCCGGCGGCGAGCGTCAGCTGGCCGGCCACGGCGGCACCGGCGGTGGCGAGCGCCACCCGGCGGCCACGGCGCAGCAGACGGCTCACCTTGCGGCTGAAGACACGGGGCATGGCCACAATCTACGTGCAGGCCACAATGGGCGCATGAGCGCCGATCCAGCCGTCGAGCTCATGACGCGGCTGGCCGGCGGCCCCGGGGCCGAGCTGCTGGCCTCCCTCCCTCCCTACGACGAGTCCGACGCGCTGACGCTCATGAGCAGGTTGCGCGCGCAGGGGCACGACGCGGAGCTGGTGTCGGCCGCGCTCACCCAGGCCCGGCTGCGGGCGAGCGGGCGGGCCCGGCTGGGGAGCGGGGTCGACGACCTGCTGCTGACCCAGGACGGCCTGGAGCAGGCCACCCGCCCCCAGGTGACGGCCCGGCGGGCCGAGCTCATGGTGCGCGCCGGGGTACGCCACGTGCTGGACCTCGGGTGCGGGCTCGGGCTCGACGCCATGGCCTTCGCCCGGGCCGGGCTCGCGGTGACGGCGGTGGAGAGGGACGCCGTCGTGGCGGCCGCCGCCCGGGCCAACCTCGCCCCGTGGCCGGACGCGCGGGTGGTCACCGGTGACGCGCTCGCGCTGCCTGTCGGGCCGGACGACGGCGCGTTCCTCGACCCGGCCCGACGCACCCCCGGGGTCGCCGACGTCCACGGCCGGACCCGCCGGGTGCGGGGGCTCGACCAGCTGTCCCCCTCCTTCGAGCAGGTCCGGGACGTCGCCGCGCGCGCCCGGGCGACCGTCGCCAAGCTCGGCCCGTCCTTCGACCCCGGCGACGTCCCGTCCGGCGCGGGCGCAGAGTGGGTGTCGCTGGACGGGGACCTGCTCGAGTGCGCCCTGTGGTGGGGCGCCGGGCCACGCGGCCGCCACGCGGTCGTGGGCCGCAGCGCGGGTGGGCCGGACGGGAGCGTCACCTGGCACGAGGTCACCGACCTCGGCCCCACCGCGCCCCTCCCCCGGGTGGAGGACCTGGGGTGCCACCTGGCCGCGGTCGACGACGCGGTTGCCGCGGCCGGCCTCACCGGCTCCCTCGCGAGCGTGGTCGACGGTCGCGAGACGGCGCCCGGGACCGGCTACCTCACCGCCAGGGAGCCCGTCCCCCACCCCGCGCTGCGGTGGTATGCCGTGCGCGAGGTCCTCCCGCTGCGCGCCGAGACGGTGCGGTCCTGGCTGCGGCAGCACCGGCAGCCGGCCGGCCCGGTCACCCTGAAGAAGCGGGGGGTGCGGGTCGACCCCGACGCGTTCCGCCGGGAGCTGCGGCTCCCGCGCCGGGCCCACGGCTCCGAGGAGGTCGTCCTCGTGCTGACGACGGTGGCGGACTCCCCACGGGCCCTCGTCGTGGACCGGCTGCAGGTCTGACCCGGCGTCAGCGCTCGGACACCGACCGTCGGTGCGGGGTCCGCGGCAGGGCGATGAAGCGCTCCACGTCGCTGATGCGACCCGAGACGACCAGCTCGTCACCCTCCTCGACCACGGTCTCGGGCACGGCATACGTGAACTCCTCGCCCTGCCGTTTGCGCCCGACGACGGTGATCGTGTGACGGGTGCGGACTCCGGAGTCCGCGAGGGTCCGTCCCCACGTCTCCGCCGGGGCGGTGCAGCGGGCGATGGCGAACTGGTCGTCGAACTCGAGGTAGTCCGCCACCCCGTCGGTCACCATGTGGGCCACCCGCTGTCCCATGACGTACTCGGGGTAGATGACGTGGTGCGCACCGATGCTGGCCAGGATCGTGCCGTGCTTGCGGGTGATCGCCTTGGCGTAGATGCGCTCCACCCCCGCCTCGTGCAGGGTGATGACCGACAGCACGCTGGCCTCGATGTCAGACCCGATCGCGACGACCGCGCGGCTGACCGAGCCGATGCCGAGCTGGCGCATGGCCTCCCCGTCGGTGGCGTCGGCGACCACCGTGTGCGTGAGGTCGTCGGCGTACTTCTGCACGCGCCGCTCGTCGGTGTCGATCGCCATGACCTCGACGCCCTGCCGGACCAGCGACTCGCAGACCGCCGTCCCGAACCGGCCGAGGCCGACGACGAGCACCGTGTAGGCGCCGCTGTCCGCGGGCCGCCTTCTCCTAGCCAACAATGGGTCTCTCCTCCGGGAGTCGGTAGTGGCGGTGGCGGGTGTTGAGCGCCAGGGCGGCGGCCACCGTGATCGGCCCGAGCCGGCCGAGGAACATCAGGACCATGAGGACGAGCTGGGCCGAGGGGGGCAGGCTGGCGGTGATGCCGGTGGACAGCCCCACCGTCGCGAAGGCCGAGACGACCTCGAAGCCGAGGTCGAGCGGGGGGAGGTCGGTGAGGATCATCAGGGTGATGGTGCTGGTGATGACGAGGCCCACCGCGAGCAGGGCGACCGACAGCGCCTGCCGCACGACCGGCATCCCGACCCGGCGGCGCCCGATGACGACCTCGGGCTCGCCGCGCACCTCGGACCAGATGACCGCGGCCAGCAGCAGGAAGGTGGTGACCTTGATGCCGCCCGCCGTCCCCGCGCTCCCGCCACCGACGAACATCAGCGCCATGGTGATCGCCTCGGTCTCGTCCGTGATCATCCCGTAGTCGACCGAGTTGAAGCCGGCGGTCCGCGGGAACAGCCCTCCCCCGAGCGCCCCCACCAGCTGCCCGCCCGGCGAGAGGTCCGCGATCGTGCCCCCGGGCTGGGCCTCGAACACCCAGAACGTGGCCACCCCCAGGACCATCAGCGTGAGCGAGCCCCACACGGTGAGCCGCGTGTGGATGGTCCAGGTCCCCGGCCTGCGGCCGCGGAGCAGCTCGCGCAGCACGGGAAAGCCCAGGCCGCCGAGCACCAGCGCCAGGCACACGGGGCCGATGATCCACAGGTCGCCCACGAAACCCATGAGGCTGTCCTGGTACAGCGCGAAGCCGGCGTTGTTGAAAGAGGAGACGGCGTGGAAGAGCCCGTGCCACAGCGCGGTGGGCCAGTCGTAGCCGTACCCCAGGTGGAAGCGCAGCGTGAGCATCAGCCAGGTCACCGCCTCGATGGCCAGCATGAGCTGCAGCATGCGGCGCAGGATCCCGCGGACGTCCCCGAGGGAGCGGCTGCGGGTGTCCACCTGGGCCGCCAGGGACGTGCTCAGCCGCAGCTTGCCACGGACGACCAGGGCGATGAGGGTGGCCAGCGTCATCACCCCGAAGCCGCCGATCTGGATGAGCAGCAGCAGGACGGTCTGGCCGAAGGGCGACCAGTAGCTGGCCGTGTCGACGGTGATGAGGCCGGTCACGCAGGTGGCCGACACGGTAGTGAAGGCGGCGACCACGAGATCGGCCTCGGCTCCCGGTGCACGCGAGACGGGGAGCATGAGCAGCGTCGTCCCGGCGAGCACGACGATGACGAAACCGAGGGTCACCGAGCGGGCCGGGTGCGCCCAGAAAACTCGCACGAGGGTCCATGGTGCGCCTCGCCACCACGAGGAGCAAGTCGCCCGCGCCGGGCCGGGCCGGAGGAGACCCCGGCTCGATCAGGACCGGACCTGCTCGACCGGCTGGGAAGAGTCGGCGGGCAGGTCCAGACCGGACGGCGGACGGCCTCTCATGACCATCTGCGCGCCCAGCGCGGCGACCATGGCCCCGTTGTCGGTGCACAGCCCGGGCCGGGGCACCCGGAGGCGCACCCCGCAGCGTCGCACCGCTCCTGCGCGAGGGCCCGCAGGCGACTGTTCGCCGCCACCCCTCCGCCGATGAGCAGGTCCTCGACGCCGTGCTCGGCGCAGGCGAGGACCGCCTTGCGGGTCAGGACGTCGACGACCGCCTCCTGGAAGCTCGCCGCGACGTCCGCGACGGGGACCGGCTCACCGGCGTCCGCGCAGGCCTGGACCCAGCGGGCGACCGCGGTCTTGAGACCCGAGAAAGAGTAGTCGAAACGGTGCCGCTGCATGTCCCGCCCGGACGTCAGACCGCGGGGGAAGTCGATCGCCACCTGGTCGCCCTCACGGGCGACCCGGTCGATGTGCGGTCCACCGGGGAAGGGCAGGCCGAGCACGCGGGCGACCTTGTCGAAGGCCTCCCCGGCCGCGTCGTCGATGGTCGCCCCCAGCGACCTGATGTCGTGGGTGACGTCCGGCACGAGCAGCAGGTTCGAGTGCCCCCCGCTGACGAGCAGACCCATGGTGGGCTCCGGCAGCGGGCCGTGCTCCACCACGTCGACGGCGACGTGGGCCGCCAGGTGGTTGACGCCGTAGAGCGGCACGCCGAGACCGAGCGCCAGCGCCTTCGCTGCGGCCACCCCGACGAGCAGGGCACCCGCGAGCCCCGGACCGGCGGTCACCGACACGGCATCCACGTCGTCCAGGCTCACCCCGGCCTCGCGGCAGGCACGCTCCACCGTCGGCACCATGGCCTCCAGGTGCGCCCGGCTCGCGACCTCGGGGACGACGCCGCCGAACCTGGCGTGCTGGTCCACGCTGCTGGCGATCGCGTCGAAGAGCAGCGTGCGACCGCGCACGAGGCCCACACCCGTCTCGTCACAGCTGGTCTCGATGCCCAGCACGAGCGGCTCAGACATCGCTCGACAGCTCCTTCCGCAGCACGAGCGCGTCCTCGCCCGAGCGGTAGTACGCGGCCCGGGACCGGACCTCGTCATAACCGCGCGCGGCGTAGAGCCCGCGCGCTGCCTCGTTGCCGCTGCGGACCTCGAGCATCATGCTCCCGGCCCCCGCCGACCGGGCCCGGTCGTGCAGGGACTCCAGCAAGATGCCACCGATCCCCCGTCCCTGCGACCCCGGGGCGACGGCGAGCGTCATGACGTCCGCCACGTCGCCGGCGAGGTCCAGGCCGGCATACCCGAGCAGCCGGCCCGAGCCCTGCTCGCACGCCACGAGATAACACCGTCGCGGGCGACCGGCCAGCTCGGCCCACAGCGCTGCCTCGGACCACGGCTCCTCGGGGAAGAGCTGCCGCTCCAGGTCGACCAGGGCCGGGATGTCGCGCCAGGTGGCCGGGCGCAGCTCAGCGTGGCCGCTCATCGGGCCGACTCGACGGCGTCGGGTCGTCGCAGGTAGAGCGGCTCGGGAGGAAGAAGTCCGCTCCCGGCGTCCGGGTGGTCGCCGGCCCGCAGCCGCACCGCGAGCTCGGCCAGGGCAGCGGGGCGGGCATCGGTGGCCCCCGCGAGCACGCGGCCGGTCAGTGCCTCCGGGTAGAGCGAGGCACCCCGCCCCGCGACCGGCAGCTCGCGCAGCCGACCGGGAAGATCGGCCGCCGCCGCGACGCCGGGGCCCGCGAGGCGCCGGGCGCCGCCGGACCCGATCAGGTAGTGCGCCCAGTAGACCTCTCTGCGCCGCGCATCGGTGGCGACGAGGATCTCACCCTCGTGGGCACCCACGACCTGGTGCGCCACCGCGTCGAGCGAGCAGACGCCCTGCGGCTCCGGGAGACCGAGGCTGTGCGCGAGGGTCAGCGCCGTGACGACACCGACGCGCAGTCCGGTGAACGGCCCCGGGCCGACCCCGCACACCACGGCGGTCACGTCCCTGACAGGTACCCCGCCTGGTCGAGCGCACCCTCGATCGCCGGGGCGAGCAGCTCACCGTGCCGCCGGGAGTCCTCGTGCACGACCTCCCCCCGCACCTGGCTCCCGTCGTGCAGGGCGGCGCCCACGGTCCCGGTGGCGGTGTCGATCGCGAGCAGCACGCGCTCAGGCTAACGTGAGGGGTGTTGGAGCCCCTCCCGACCACTGCAAAGGATGACTGATGTTCACCAGGTTCTTCGCCCCCACGATCGAGGTCAGCGCGCACTGCGACCTGCCGTGCGGCGTCTACGACCCCGCCCAGGCCCGGATCGAGGCCGAGTCGGTCAAGAAGATCTGCGAGAAGGTCGCGGACAACGACGACGCCGACTTCCGCATGCGCGCCATGATCATCAAGGAGCAGCGCTCGGAGCTGGTCAAGCACCACCTGTGGGTGCTGTGGACCGACTACTTCAAGCCGCCGCACTTCGAGCAGTTCCCGGAGCTGCACGTGCTGGTCAACGAGGCCACCAAGCTGGCCGGGGCCTCCGGCACCAAGGGCAGCTTCGACGTCGCCACGGCCGACGAGCTGCTCGGCAAGATCGACCGCATCGCGGAGATCTACGCCGAGACCAAGAAGGGCTGAGTCCCGCGCACCACGACACGAACCGCCCGCGACGCCACGGCGTCGCGGGCGGTTCGTGCTCTCAGTCCTGGAGCGAGGCCGCCTGCGCCGTCGACAGCACGCCCCGCCGGTCCAGCTGGCGGATGAGCGCGGCGACGACACCCGGGTCGTACTCGTGGGGGGTGGCGCGCAGGATGCGCTCCAACGCCTGCACCGGCCCTGCGCCACCCGCGAGGCGGGTGGCCCTCCCCGTGAGGTCGTCGTAGGCCGAGGCCACCCGCACGATGCTGGACGTCAGGGAGACGTCGCCGCGCTCGACCGCCCGGTGGTGCGGCAGCCCGACATCGGCGACGAGCGTCGCCAACCGGGACAGCTCGGCGGTGCGGGCCAGGATCGAGGAGCCGGTCGCGGCGATGAGCCGCTGGTCCCGCCCCGACACCTCCACGGTCGCGCCGTCGGGGACCGGGCGCGCCAGGCCGACCTGACCGATGTCGTGCAGCAGCGCCGCGGCCTCGACGTCCGGCAGGTCGGCGGGCTCGACGCCGAGGTCCCGGGCGATCGGCACCGCGAGAGCAGCGACCCGGGCTCCGTGGCCCGCCGCCGCGAAGCCCGCCTCCTCGGGGAGCCGGGCGAGGGCGAAGATCGTCTGGCGCTGCGCCTGGCGGATGTGCCGCTGGCGTGCCACGGCCGGCTGCAGCACGAGCAGCGGGACGAGGAAGAGCACCAGGCTGGCCGGACCGAGCTCGGTGAGGGCCAGCGACATGACCACGGCGGTGGAGGCTGCGGCGAGCGAGACCGGTCCCTGCCGCCCCAGCTCGGAGACCAGGGGCTGCCAGAGGGAGACACGACCACGGACCGCGGTCCGGACAGCCCGGACCACGACCGGGGTGCCCACGGCCACCACCGCCGCGACGAGGAGGGTGAGGGCGAAGAGCACCGTGTCGCCCTCCGGGTGCGCGATGCGTTCGAGGAGGGTCGACCCCGTCGGTAGCGGAAGACGCACCAGCACCCCGGCGACCGCCACGGCGGTGCCCAGGTGGAGCAGGTCCTGCGGGAACAGCGCGACCCGGCGGCGCCACAGGGCCACGACGAGGACAGCAGCAGCCGCCAGCAGCAGGGGTCCGAGCAGACCGACGAGCCCTCCGAGACCACCGGTGAGGGGCCAGGCCGTGGACAGGGCCAGGGCCATGGCGCAGGCCTGGGTGAGTGGTCCCTCTCGGACGGGCGTCGGCGACGCCTGTCGCCAGGCCTCGGTCAACACCATCGCGAGGAAGCCGACGAGGGCCAGCGACCACGTGAGCGTCACCAGCGTTCCTCCACCTCGTGCGGGCTCACGGAGCCTGCGCCTTCCGGCTGCCAATCGGCGAAGAGATCGCTGACCAGCGGGTCATCGTGATCGGGAAGGCGTCCCTGACCCCGGCGAGGTTGGAGCGGCGGTCGCGGCCCAGGCTCGCACCCCCCTGCCGGCCCAGCGCAGCGACCAAGGCCTCCACCACGCGCGGGTCCAGGTGGCTGCCGGCGCGACGCCGCAGCTGCTCGGCGACGACCATCGGTTCGGCTGACCCGTCGTCCGTGGCCGCCAGCCGGGCATCGAAGGCGTCCGCGACGGCGATGATCCGCGCGGCCAGCGGGATCTCCTCCCCCTGCAGGCCCGCAGGGTAACCCTTGCCGTCCCAGCGCTCGTGGTGGTGCGCAATCGCGGGCAGCGAGTCGTCGAGGAAGTCCAACCCGGCCAGCACGTTGAGCCCGGCGAGCGGGTGCGCGCTGAGCGCGGTGAGGTAGGCGATCTCGTCATCGGGGTCGTGCGGCAGCTCGGCGCGGACCACCATCATCCCGATGTCGTGGAGCAGCGCGGCATAACGCAGCTCCTCGGCGGCCTCCCCGGAGAGCCCGAGCTGGGCCCCGAGTGCATCGGCGACATCTGCCACCCGCGCACTGTGACCGACCGACGCGGGATCGGCCTGCTCGAGCGCCGCGACGAAGGTGGTGACCGTCTGCTGATGCTCGCGCCGCGCGAGGGCGTCACGGCCGATCGTCCAGTGCGCCACCAGCAGCGGCCCGAGGACGAAGAGCGCGGAGGCGGCGCCGAGACCGACCGGACCCCACAGCACGACGAAGAGGAACGCCGTGACGGCATGAGCGAGATACCCCCAGCCCAGACTTCGAAGGACTGCTCGCGCAACGGTCAGGACGCGAGTGCCCCGCACGGCGAACGACATCGCTCCGATGCACAGCGAGTTGACCACGGCCATGGCCGCGTAGGCCATCGCCAGCGGTCCGCCGACCCGGACCAGGAGGCCAAGCGGTCCGAAGTCGACATTCCCGACGAATACGCCCCCTAGCAGGCCGTAGAAGGCACCGCCGATAGCGCCCATGGCGGCGGTCATACTCACGTTGAACAACCGTGTTCGCAGCGTGCGAGCCCCCGGATCGGCCAGATAGGCCAGAGCACCGACAACTGCCGCCCCGAAGGCACCAGCGAGCGGGATGGTCGCCGCGAGCACCACCGTCGCCACGGAGACACCCCAGTGAGGTCCGAGCCCGCGCTCTCGGATGACGACGCCCACCATGGCCAACCCGATGAGGATGATCAGGCTGCCGGTCCCCACCGCACTGTCCGAGCCAGGTTGTCGTTGCGCCAGACCCCCGAGTACCACAGCTGTGAGGGCCAGACCGACGATGAGGAGCCAGACGCGCACGCCAGAGGGGCGCGGATCTTCTCGATCCACGCCCCTCGTCGTCGACTTGCGAGTCGTCAGTCCTCCCAGGACACGACGTCGATGAAGCCGAAGAACGCGTCGAGGGCGCCGGAGCTGAAGACGTCGGCGATGAGGTGCAGCACGATGGTGTCCTTCCGTTGGGTGCTCCTGACAGGGCTGGAGCAGGTAACCGGTTGACCTACCGGTCTAGTGAAAAGAGTGCCACAAACGACTGGGAGAGCGCGCTCCTCAACGCCAAGATCTGTCAAACCTTGAACAAGTCTTTACCCAGAGCGTGACCATGGTCACAACACAGGGTGCCGCTGCACGCTGTGGGAGGATGGTGACGACCCACCGACGTCAGGAGGACCCATGAGCAAGCGCGCCAGGAAGCGTCGCGACCGCAAGAAGAAGGCGGCCAACCACGGCCGCAAGCCCAACGCCTGAGCGCCGGGCACGAGAAGGGCCGACCAGGACGTCCTGGTCGGCCCTTCTTTGCGTCCGGTGCGGACGCTGGTCGACGCCCTAGCCCTCGGACCGGCGCACCACGGTCACGCTGGTGCTGGTGATCCTGGTGAGGATCTGCGCCCGCAGCGCCTCCGGGGCCGACTGGCGCACGCAGGCACGCCGGACCAGCGCCTTCAGCAGCAGCTCCCGGTCGTACTCCGCCAGGCAGGAGCCGCACTCGTCCAGGTGCTCGCGGATGCGCTCGCGGTCGACGGGGCCGGTCTCGTTGTCCACGAACTCGAACAGCCGCAGGAGCACGCCGGCGCAGTCGGTCGCCGTCGGGAAGTCCTCGTGCCGCTCCGCCATCACGATCCCTCCTCGGTCCGGACGATGCCGCGCTCGACGGCGTAGTCGGTCAGCAGGTCCCGCAGCTGCTTGCGTCCGCGATGCAACCGGGACATGACCGTGCCGATGGGCGTGTCCATGATCTCCGCGATCTCCTTGTAGGCGAAGCCCTCGACGTCCGCGAGGTAGACCGCCATCCGGAAGTCCTCGCCGATGCTCGCCAGTGCGCGCGTCACGTCGCTGTCCGGCAGGTGGTCCAGCGCCTCGGCCTCGGCGGACCGGAGCCCGGTCGAGCTGTGCGAGGCGGCCCGCGCCAGCTGGTAGTCCTCCACGTCGGCGGCGTCCGACTCCAGCGGCTGCCGCTGCTTCTTGCGGTAGCTGTTGATGTAGGAGTTGGTGAGGATGCGGTACATCCAGGCCCGCAGGTTCGTGCCGGGGCGGTACTGGTGGAAGGCCGCGAAAGCCTTCGCGTAGGTCTCCTGCACCAGGTCCTCGGCGTCCGTCGGGTTGCGGGTGGTCCGCAGCGCGGCGCTGTACATCTGGTCGAGCAGCGGCATCGCCTCCCGCTCGAAACGTGCGGCCCGCTCCGCCGGGGTCTCGGTGGCGACGTCGACGGTGGCGTCCGCCTCCGCCTGCTCCTCGGCGTCGACCTGGTCGAGCGCCGGCTGATCGGTAGTCATCACCGTCCAGCCTAGCCCGTGGGCGCGGTCGACAGCGAAGGCTCCGGCCACCTCCCCGGGTGCGGCGACTGACGTGAGCACGGTATGCCCTCCTTCGACGATGCTGGTCGGTGCGGTCAACACGCGGGGCGACGGTCGGCATTCCCACCCCGTCATCCGGATGGGAGCATGAGGCGGTGACCACGACCTCGCGCGCGCACCGGCTCCGTCCGCTGACCCAGCCGGCCAAGCTGCAGAACGTCCTCTACGAGATCCGGGGACCGGTGGCCGCCCGGGCCGCCGCGCTGGAGGCCGAGGGCCACCGGATCCTCAAGCTCAACATCGGCAACCCGGCACCGTTCGGCTTCGAGGCGCCCGACATCATCCTGCAGGACATGATCGCGGCGCTGCCCACGGCGCAGGGGTACTCCGAGTCCAAGGGAATCCTGTCGGCCCGTCGCGCCGTCGTCTCGCGCTACCAGGACGAGCCCGGCTTCCCCGACCTGGACGTGGACCGGGTCTACCTCGGCAACGGGGTGTCCGAGCTCATCATGATGACTCTCAACGCCTTGCTCGACACCGGAGACGAGGTGCTGGTCCCGGCGCCCGACTACCCCCTGTGGACCGCTGCGACCAGCCTGGCGGGGGGCATACCCCGGCACTACCTGTGCGACGAGGACGACGGATGGAACCCGCAGGTGGAGGACATCCGGGCCAACATCACGCCACGGACCAAGGCCATCGTGATCATCAACCCCAACAACCCCACCGGGGCCGTCTACTCGCGCGAGGTGCTGGAGCAGATCGTCGAGCTGGCGCGGGAGCACTCGCTGCTGCTCCTCGCGGACGAGATCTACGACCGCATCGTCTACGACGACGCGCAGCACGTGTCCGTGGCCTCGCTCGCCCCCGACCTGCTCTGCCTGACCTTCAACGGGCTGTCCAAGACCTACCGGGTGGCCGGCTACCGGGCGGGCTGGGTGGCCATCACCGGCCCGACCTCCCACGCCCGGGGCTTCCTCGAGGGCATCGAGCTGCTCGCCTCGACGCGCCTGTGCCCCAACGTGCCGGCTCAGCACGCCATCCAGGTGGCGGTCTCCGGGCACCAGAGCATCGAGGACCTGATCCGCCCGGGGGGCCGGCTCGCCGAGCAGCGGGACATCGCGGTCTCGATGCTCCGCGCGATGGACGGCGTGAGCTGCGTCGAGCCCCGCGGGGCCCTCTACGTCTTCCCACGGTTGGACCCCGAGGTGCACGAGATCCACGACGACGTGCAGCTCTGCCTCGACCTGCTCGAGCGCGAGAAGATCCTCGTCGTCCACGGGACCGGCTTCAACTGGCCCACCCCGGACCACCTGCGCGTGGTCACGCTGCCCTGGGGCGCCGACCTGCGGTCCGCGCTGGAGCGGATGGGCAACTTCCTCGCGGGCTACCGGCAGTGAGCGGGTCCGCCTGATGTGCGGCCGGTATGCCGCGAGCGCGCACCCGGGCGAGCTCATCGAGGCCTACGACGTCGAGCTCGACGCCACCGACCAGCCGTCCATGAGCCTGCTCAAGAACCCCCAGACGCCCCCACCGGGCCAGCCCGACCACAACGTCGCCCCGAGCAAGCAGGCGCCCGTGGTGCTGACCCGGGCACCACGGGGGACCTCGGGGGGCGCCGGCGCCGAGGACCAGCCGGCGGTGCGCCAGCTGCGCCTGCTCACCTGGGGGCTGGTGCCGTCGTGGGCCAAGGACCGGTCGGTCGGCGCGCGGATGATCAACGCCCGTCAGGAGACCCTGCTGGACAAGCCGGCCTTCGCCCGGGCCGCGCTCGCCCGTCGGGCCCTGGTGCCCATCAGCGGGTGGTACGAGTGGCAGAGGAGCCCGGTGGCGACGGACGCCCGCGGCCGGCCCCGCAAGCAGCCCTTCTACGTCACCCGGGCCGACGACCTGCCGTTGGCGCTGGCCGGGGTCTACGAGTTCTGGCGCAACCCGCAGGCCGCGCCCGACGCCGACGACGCCTGGCTCGTCACCTACGCCGTCGTCACGACCGCCGCCGAGCCGGGTCTGGACCGGATCCACGACCGGCAGCCGCTGGCCCTCGAGCCCGACCAGTGGGACGACTGGCTCGACCCCGGCCTGATGGACGCGGACGACGTCCGGTCGATGGTCGACGCGGCGCACGTGCCCGGCCGGTTCCAGGCGTGGCCCGTGGACCGGGCCGTCGGCAGCGCCGCCGCCAACGGCCCGGGCCTGGTCGAGCCGGTGCCGGCCGAGGCGCTCGTGGGGGTCGTCGACCCCGTCACCGGAGAGGTGCTCGGCGGGTGAGCCCGCGGTGAAGGTCGTGGTGGCTGCCATCGGCAGCCGGGGTGACGTGCTGCCCTTCACCCACCTCGCGGGGCGCTTCGCCGACGCCGGTCACGAGGTCACCCTCGTCACGCACGCGACGCTGGTCGGCGCCGGGCACCCCGGGCTGAGGGTGGCGGACGTGTCGAGCGACCCCGAGGAGCTGCTCGCCGGGCCGGCCGCCCGAGCCGTACGTCGTGGGAGCCCGCGGCAGCTCAGCCGCACCCGGCAGCTGTTCGCCGACTTCATCGACTCCGCCCGCCAGCCCTCGCTCGAGGCCCTGGACCGGGCGGACGTCCTGGTGGCGTCCACCTTCGCCATCGCCGCGGTCCACGAGGCCCTGGACCGGTCCGTGCCGGTGGTGCGGGCCCACATGTGGCCGGAGCACGCGGACCTGCGGGGGGTCATGCCCCTGCTGCCGTACTCGTGGTGGTTGCCGGCACCGGTCCGGGTCCTCGCCCGACGTGCCCTGCGTAGGGTGGAGCCCTACCTGGGCGGTGTCGACGGGGGGTGGCGGCGCGGGCGGCTGCACCTCGTCGCGCGACACCCGGTGAGCCTGACGACCTCCACGCTCGGCTCGCTCTACGCCTACAGCCCCGAGCTCGTCGCCGACGAGCCGACGGACGGCACGGTGACCGGGTGGTGGACGGGGAGCGGGCCCGACCGTCCGCTGACCCCGCGGGTGGCTCAGGCGCTGGACCACGGCGGGGACTGGATCTACGTCGGCTTTGGGTCGATGCACCAGCGCGACCCGGGCGCCCTGCTGCGCCGGGTGGACGCGGTGTGCGCCCGGCTCGGCGTGCGGGCGGTCGTGCAGGTGCCGGGTGCCCCGGCGGTGGACCTGCCGCACCTTCTGGCCGTCACGGACGAGCCGCACGACGAGCTGTTCCGCCGGGTGCACGCGGTCGTGCACCACGGCGGGGCGGGGACGACCGGGGCGGCGGTCCGGGCGGGTGCCCCGTCGGTCGTCGTCCCACACTTCGCCGACCAGTTCTACTGGGGCAGCCGTCTGCACCTGCTGGGGGTGGCACCCCGCCCGGTCCCCCGGGCCCTGGCGACGACCGGGGCGCTGGCGCGGGCGGTCGAGGCCGCCCTGGACGCACCCGTCCGCCGGCAGGCCCGCGAGCTGGCGGCGCGTGTACGCGGCCAGGACGGGTGCGGGGTCGCCGTCCGGCAGGTCGAGGAGTGGCTGGCCCACGCGGAGAGCAGGTGAGGCCCGCCCTCCCCGCGGCCTCCGACCCCGGCCCGCTGCGGGTCGCCGCGCCCCCGATGGCCCTCGTCGCGCTGGTGCTGCTCCTCGTTGCCCCGCGCTACGGGCCGCACTGGGACGAGCTCTACTTCGGCATGCTGCCTCCCCGGTGGTGGTACGTCGACCAACCGCCGCTGACGGTGTGGCTCACCTGGCTGCTGGGCCGGATGAGCGACGACCTGTGGGTGCAGCGCCTGCCGGGGGTCGTGGCGGCCGTCGCCGGCGCTTTCGTGGCGACCCTGTTCCCGCGAGCCCTCGGTGCCCCGACGTCGGTGCAGCGGCTGGCCGGGTGGGCGCACGCGTTCACCGTCTACCCGCTCATCATGGGCCACCTGTTCACCACCGCGACGCTGGACCTGCTGGCCTGGCAGGTGGTGGTCCTCCTCGTCCTCCGGGCCTGCCTGGGTCACCCGCACGCTCTCCTGTGGGCCGGCACGGTCGCGGGTCTGGCCTGCTGGAACAAGCTGCTGGTCGTCGTCCTCGCGGCGGCCCTGCTCGTCGGCCTGCTGCTGACCCGGCCTTCCCTGCTGCGGACCCGGGACGCCCTGCTGGGCTCGTCGGTCTTCGTCCTCCTCGGCGCGCCCCAGGTGCTCCTGCAACTCGTCCACGGGCTGCCGATGGCCGAGGTCTCCGGCGGCCTCGTGGACGAGCAGGGCGACCTCGTGCGGCTCGTGCTGCTGCCGGCGCTGGCGCTGTTCGCCGGGCCACCGCTGCTACGCGTCTGGCTGAGCGGGTTCCTCACGCCCTGGAGACGCCCCGACCACCCCGCCCGCTTCCTGCTGCCGACCTTCGTGCTCGTCCTCCTGTGGACCTTCGCCAACCCCTCGCAGCCGTACTACCCGGTGGGCGTCTTGCTGCCGGCCCTCGCGGTGGGGTGGGCCACCCCGGCGGTGGCGGACCGGTGGAGCCGCGCGAGGAGCCGGACGGTCGTCACCGCGAACGGCGTGGTGGCGTGCCTGCTCTGCCTGCCGGTCCTGCCGCCCACCGAGACGTGGGTGTCCGCCGTGTCCCGGCTCAACCCGACCATCCGCGACCAGGTCGGCTGGACCGGCTACGCTCAGCAGATCAGCGACCTGCGCCGACCCGGCGAGGCCGTCGTCACCGACACCTACGCCCTGGCCGGCGCCGTGCACCGCTACGGGAGCTCGGCCGACCGGGCCGCGGTGCACTCGGGGCACAACGCGCTCTGGGACCTGGGGCCGCCCGAGGGGGACGAGGTCCTGCTGGTCGGCGAGGACGCCGTCGCCCGACGGGGGGACTTCGGCCGCTGCGGGGCGGCGACGGAGCTCGACACCGGCCCGGTGGTGCATCCCCGGCTCGAGCACGTGCCCGTCCTGCACTGCGTGGACCCGGTCGCCGACTGGGCGACGCTGTGGCCACGGTTCCGCCGCCTGGGCGGATGACCGGGTCCCCCCGCGTCAGGGGGACCGGACGGCCAGCACACGCACGGACTCGACCACCAGGGTCAGCACCAGGCTGCCCACGATGATGATCTGCCCGGTGCCCTCCTGAACCAGGGCGGGCGGCACCTGGTTCTCCGCGCAGAACACGAGCGCCACCACG
Source organism: Serinicoccus marinus DSM 15273 (assembly GCF_008386315.1). NCBI lineage: Bacteria > Bacillati > Actinomycetota > Actinomycetes > Micrococcales > Ornithinimicrobiaceae > Serinicoccus > Serinicoccus marinus. The sequence continues at coordinate 2,354,090 of NZ_CP043808.1, forward strand.
GCCAGCGTGCCCCGGACCGCTCGACCGCTCTCGAGCCACCGTGTCTCCGGGCGCACCGCCGAGAGCAGGAGACCGGCTGCCGGGACCACGAAGGCCATGACGACCCCGGCCAGGTGGACGGCACCGGTGTCACCGGCGGGGAAGACAGCGGCGACCACGAGGCCCAGCCCCATGACCACGACGCTGCCCGCGAGCAGGCGGCCCCAGCGCGGGGTCAGCGCCAGCGCGGCGCCCGCGAGCAGCACCCCGGTCGACGCCAGGCCGACGTTGAAGGCGGCCGACCCCGGCGAGCAGATCCACCGTCCACCCCGAGGACGGCACGCACCGTCCCCCAGGTCGCTGAACATGTTCACCGTCCACACGAAGGTCGTCCCGGTGGTCCGCAGGGCGACGACCACGGTGACGACGAAGAGGACGATGGCGACCAGCACACCCGCCGCACCCAGGACGGGCCATCGGGGCGAGACCGGGGGGCGGGTCATGTCGGGAGGTCCTCCGGCCTCGGCGGCCAGCGTCTGCAACGGTCGTGGCGGCCGGTCGGGGACGGGCCGCGCCCCTCCGCTGCGACCAGGGGCAGCCGGGCCGCCACCGACCGGTCGAAGTGGGAACGGTAGCACCGCGGGCCGTCGGGACCGCGGGGAGGCGCTAGGTTGGGCCCGGACCGAGACCGAGACGAGGAGGCGACCGCGATGAGCGCTGTGCCGACCTGGGCCGCCCCCCACGTCCAGGGCGCCCTCGACGCCCGGGTCCGCGTGCCCGGCAGCAAGTCCCTCACCAACCGGTGGCTGGTGCTGGCGCTGCTGGCCGACGGCCCCAGCACGCTGCGGCACCCGTTGCACTCCGACGACAGCCGGCGGATGGTCGACGCCTTGCGCGCCCTCGGGGCGGGGGTGGACGACGACGACCCGGCCGCCTGGGTGGTCCGACCGCCGTGGGGCGGACCGCGCGGCGACGTGGACATCGACTGCGGTCAGGCCGGCACCGTGATGCGCTTCGTGCCACCGGTCGCCGCGCTGGCGGACGGGCCGGTGCGCTTCGACGGGCACCACTCGGCGCGTGCCCGCCCGGTGGGGCCGGTCCTCGACGGGTTGCGGGCGCTCGGTGCCGAGATCAAGGAGGAGGGCCACGGCACCCTGCCCTTCGTCGTCAGGGGCGGCCCGTCCGACGAGTCGGGGTCCTCCGAGGGCGGCGGTGCGGCCGCGCCCCCCGTCGTGCGCATCGACGCCTCGGCCAGCTCACAGTTCGTCTCGGCGCTGCTCCTGGCAGGGGCGGCGTACCCGCGTGGTCTGCGGCTGGAGCACACCGGGACGACGCTGCCCAGCCTCCCCCACGTCGAGATGACGCTCGACGCCCTGGCCACGGTCGGGGTCGAGGTGGAGCGCACCAGCCCGACCAGCTGGCTGGTCCACCCGGGGGAGGTCCGGGCGGTCGACATCACCGTGGAGCCCGACCTCTCCTCCGCGGCCCCTTTCCTCGCCCTCGCGGCCGTCACTGGTGGCCGGGTCGTCGTGGCCGACTGGCCGGAGCGCACCACCCAGCCCGGCGCCCGGATGAGGGACGTGCTGGCGGCCATGGGCGCCAGCACCGAGCTCACCCCGCAGGGACTGGCCGTCCGGGGCGCACCCGCGGGACGGCTCGAGGGGGTGGACCTCGACCTGTCCGAGGTCGGCGAGCTCACCCCCGTCGTCGCCGCCCTGTGCGCCCTGGCCCGGACCCCGAGCCGGCTGCGCGGGATCGCCCACCTGCGGGGGCACGAGACCGACCGGATCGCGGCGCTGGTCACCGAGCTGGCCCGGCTGGGCGCCGGCGCCCGGGAGACGGCCGACGGCCTGGAGATCGAGCCCGCCCCCCTCACCGGGACGCGGCTGCGGACCTATCACGACCACCGCATGGCGATGTTCGCCGCCGTGCTCGGAGCGGTCGTCCCCGGGGTCGAGGTCGAGGACGTCGCCACCGCGGGCAAGACCTTCCCGGGCTTCGACCGGGTCTGGTCGGAGGCGGTCGCCACCGGTATACCGTCAGGGCCGCGGGCACCCGCGTCACCCGAGGACAGGGACGGCCGGGAGTCCCCGTGAGCGGGCGCTACGACCACCTCGACGAGTCCTCCGTCCGGGTGCGCCCCTCCCGCAAGGGGTCGCGCCCGCGGACCAAGGACCGCCCGGCCCACGAGGACGCCGTCGTGGGGGTCGTCACCACCGTCGACCGGGGGCGCTACACCACCCGCGTCCAGGACCGCACCGTCGTCGCCATGCGCGCTCGCGAGCTCGGCCGCAGCCGCATCGTCGTCGGCGACCGGGTGGGCATGGTCGGGGACACCACCGGCCGACCGGACACGCTGGCCCGGATCGTGCGGGTCGAGGACCGGCGCACCGTGCTCCGCCGGAGCGCGGACGACACGGACGCGGTGGAGCGGGTCATCGTCGCCAACGCCGACCAGCTCGTCATCGTCACCGCCCTGGCCGATCCGGCGCCCCGCGAGCGCATGGTCGACCGCTGCCTGGTCGCGGCCTACGACGCCGGGCTCGAGCCGCTGCTGCTCCTCACCAAGGCCGACCTGGCGGACCCGGCCGACTTCCTGCGCCACTACACCGCGCTCGACGTGCCCTCGGTGGTGACCGGCAGCTCCGGCACGGGCGAGGTTCGTGCCCTCGAGCCGGATGCCGTGGGCCGCGTCCGGTCACTCCTCCAGGACCGCACAAGCGTCCTCGTGGGTCATTCGGGCGTGGGCAAGTCCACGCTCGTCAACGCGCTGGTGCCGGACGCCCTGCGCGCGACGGGCGAGGTCAACGCTGTCACCGGCCGCGGTCGGCATACCTCGACCTCGGCGATCGCCCTGGAGCTGCCGGGGGGCGGCTGGGTCGTGGACACCCCCGGGGTCCGGTCCTTCGGGCTGGGACACGTCGACCCGGGCACCTTCGTCGAGCACTTCGACGACCTCGCCGGAGGGACCGCCGGGTGCCCGCGCGGGTGCAGCCACGACGAACCGGACTGCGCTCTCGACGCGTGGGTGGACGAGGGCCACGCCGGCCCGGCGGGGGCCGCGCGCCTGGAGTCGCTGCGACGGCTGCTGCGCAGCCGCGGCGGCGATGAGCACGGCTGAGCGCTGACCAGCGGCTACGGTGAGCGGGTGCCTGGATACGACGACGACCTGAGACTCGCCCACGTCCTCGCCGACGCGGTGGAGCGCACCTCGCTCGACCTCTTCGGCTCGTGGGAGGACGAGGTCGAGGTCGGCCCGGACGGATCGCTGCGCACACCGGCCGCGGCTCGCCTGGAGGAGCTGCTGCGGCACCAGCTGCAGCGCACGCGGCCGCGGGACCGGGTGGAGGGCCGCATGCTCGAGGCGACCGGTCACGGTGCGCGACGTTGGGTGATCGACCCGATCGACGGCGCCGCCAACTACGTCCGGGGCGTGCCGGTGTGGGCCACGCTCATCAGCCTGGTGGTGGAGGACCAGCCGGTGCTCGGCCTGGTGGCCGCACCGATGCTCTCCCGACGGTGGTGGGCCGGCGTCGGGTCCGGCGCCTGGACCGGCCGCACGCTGGCGCGGGCCCGGCGCATCGCCGTCTCCGAAACCCGCGTGCTGGGTCACGCCTCGCTGTCCGCGGACGACGTCGCGGGCTGGGTCCACGGGCCGCACGGACCTGGCTTCGCGGCCCTGACCGACCGGGTGTGGCGCACCCGCGCCTTCGGGGACTTCTGGAGCCACGCCCTGGTCGCCGAGGGCGCGGCGGACGTCGCGCTCGCGGCCTGGGCCGACCCGGTGCAGCTCGCGACGCTCGCCCCGCTGCTGCGCGAGGCCGGCGGGACGGTGACCGACCCGGAGGGCGCCCCCGCAGCCCTCCCGCTCGGGCCAGGCAGCACCGGTCACCCCGTCGTCGCCTCGAACGGGCACCTCCACGAGGAGGTCCTCACCACGCTGTCCGTCGGCGCAGAGCCGGTTCAGGGATGAGGGGGCGGGCCGCCGGCCACCTGGACGTCGGCGAGCCCTGAGCGGGCGACGCCCTCGAGTGCGACCGGGTCACCCACCACGACGACGGTCCAGCCCGGGCCGGTGCGCACCGCGTCCCAGGCGCCCGCCGCCCGCTCGACGGTGAGCGCCGCGAGGTCGGTCATGGTCTGCGTCACGACAGCGGGCTCGAGGCCGTCGTGCAGCAACGAGACCAGCTCGTCGGCGACCGTGTCCGCGGTGAGGTAGCGGGAGGGCGCGGTCATCGCCAGGTAGTCGGCCGCCTCCCGCACCTCGCGCCCGGTCAGCTCGGCGCCCGGCACCGCCAGGATGCGCAGGGTCTCCTCCAGGGCCGGCAGCGTGGCATCGGCTCGCACCGACCCGCCCACCATGCACTGACCGCCCTGCCGACGGGGACGGAACCCCAGCCGCATGCCGTAGGTGTAGCCGCGCTCCTCCCGCAGCACCCGGTCCAGGCGGGCGTGCGGTGCCCCGCCGAAGAGCATCCCGAGGGCCTGGTAGGTGCCCCAGCCGTGCTCCGTGCGACGGTCCGGCCCGGGGCGGCCGAGCATCAGCTCGGTCTGCGCCGCGCCGGGGCGGGGCACCAGCACCAGCCGCTCGGCGTCCGGGGCGCGACGTGACGCCCCGCCGACGGCGGCCGGCACGGCGGTGCTGCGCCAGGAGCCGAAGGTGCTCGAGAGCAGGCCGGCGGCGTCCGGGACGTCCGACAGGTCCCCGGCCAGCACGAGGGTGCCTCCCACCGGGGACAGACCCGCGTGGCGGTCTGCGAGCACGTCCGACGTCAGGGTGCCGACGGTGCTCGCCGAGCCACCCAGCGGCAGGTGCGCCCGGCCCTGAGGGTCGAAGTAGGCCGTGCGGAACTCGTGGCCGGCGCACCCGGTGGGGTCCGCCAGCTCGTGGGCGAGGTCGGTGAGTCGGTGCCGGACCAGTCGGGACACCTCGGGAGCGGGGAAGGTCGGCTCGGTCAGGCACTCCAGCAGCAGCTCGACCGCGGCGGGCAGGTGCCGGGCCGTGACCTCCAGCCCCAGGTGCACGCCCTGCTCCCCCGCGCCCGCTCCCAGGGCGATGCCGTGCCGCTCGGCGACCTCCGCGAGCTCGGTGGCGCTGTGCGTGGTCGTCCCCTCGTCCAGGCAGCGCGCCATGAGCAGCGTCGAGCCCTCGGTGCCCGGCGTCTCGTCGGCGACCGGGGCCGGCAGGGCGAGCCGCAGCGAGAGGACGTGCTGGCCGGGGAGGTCGACCAGCAGGATCCGCAGCCCGTTCGGGGCCACGGTGCTCTCCGCCTCGGGGAAGGCCCACGGGCGAGGTGGTCCCACCGGCGGACGTCGCCGGACGCGCGCGACCGTCATACCTCGGGCTCCCACCGGTAGACCAGGGTCGCGAGGGCCGACGGGACGAGATGGCGCGCGGCCGCGTCGCGGATCTCGTCGGCCCCGACCGCCAGGACCTCGTCCAGATGACGGGTGACCTGGGCCGGGTCCGCGAAGAGCAGGGTGGCACGGCTGAGCAGGTCGGCGCGTTCGTCGTAGCCCGCGAGAGCCTCTGACCAGGACCGCTCGCTGTCCGCCCGCGACGCCTCCAGCTCCACCGGCCGAGGCCCGTCCGCGGCGAACTCCTCGAGGATCTGTGCGATCTCCTGCTCGACCTCGCGGGGATCCGTCCCCTCCGTCACGTCGGCGACGATCAGACCGACCGACGTGCCGTCGCGCAGGCCGAGCACGGACGCCGAGGCACCGCTGGCGCTCTCCGCGCCGCGCAGCAGCCGCTCGTGCACCAGCGAGATGCCGAGCGAGGCGATCGCGTCCAGCGCGAGCGCGCACGGGAGGAAGCCCGGGTCGGTCGCAGCGGGCAGTCGGGCGGCGATGTAGAGGCGCTCGGACGGTGCCTGCGGGTCGGTCACGACGCGGCGCACCGGCTGCTCCAGCGGGGGCAGCGCCGCGGTGGGCGCAGGACGGGGCGTCGTGCCGTCGGTCAGGTGGCCGAAGTAGCGCTCGACGAGCTCGAAGCCCTCCTCCGGCCCGATATCGCCGACCAGGGTGAGGACGCTGGTCCGCGGCCCGTAGTGCGAGCGGTAGAAGTCGTGGGCGTCCTGCAGGGTCGCGGCGGCGAGGTCGTCCATCGACCCGATCGTGGGATGGGCGTAGGGGTGGTCCGGCGGGAACAGCATGTCGCACAGGGCGGCCAGGGCGGTGCCGTAGGGCACGGTGTCATAGCGCTGACGCTTCTCCTCCACGACCACGTCCCGCTGGTTGTCGAGGTTCTCCTGGGTCAGCGCCGGCAGGAGGTGACCGTGCCGGTCCGCCTCGAGCCAGAGGGCCAGCTCCAGGCAGGAGCTCGGGACGGACTGCACGTAGGCGGTCCGGTCGAAGTTCGTGGAGGCGTTGGCCCGGCCGCCGTGCGCCATGAGCGTGGCCATGTGCTCCCCCTCGGCCACGAGCTCGCTCCCCTGGAACATCAGGTGCTCGAAGAGGTGCGCCAGGCCGGTGCGGCCCGGCTCCTCGTGCCGTGAGCCCACGTCGACCCACAGGCTCATGCTCACGCTCGGCACGGCGTGGTCCTCGCTCACGACGACCTGCAGACCATTGGGCAGGGTCCGGTGGGCCACGGGAAGGTCGAGGGGCATAGGAGCGACACCCTATGCGGTCGGGCACGGAGGGTCGGGGCCGACACGACGAAGGCCCGGACCGAGTGGTCCGGGCCTTCGTGCGCGTCCGACGCGATGCGTAGCGGGGGCAGGATTTGAACCTGCGACCTCCGGGTTATGAGCCCGGCGAGCTACCGAACTGCTCCACCCCGCGTCGTGGTGAGCACTACTTTACGTGATGGTGAAGTGCACACCAAATCCGTGACAGGTCAGGGCTCCTCGGTCTGGGTGGCGGCGTCCTCGTCACCACCGTCGACGCTGACCGACCCACCGGCGGGGTCGGCCTCGACGGCCCGGTCGATCGCCTCGCGCAACCGCTCCTGGGCCTGGCCGTAGGCCTCCCAGTCGCTCTCGGCGAGAGCGGCCTGACCGTCCTCGTAGGCCGACTCGATGTCGGCGAGCGCCTGGGCCAGGGCGTCCTGGTCGACCTCGCCCGAGCCCTGCCCGGAGCCGTCGTCCTCGCCGCCGGAGCCCTCGCCCGATCCTTCCTCGCCCGACCCGTCCTCGGTCGGTCCCGAGTCGTCGGCGTCGCCGGCGGTCGCTCCGGAGTCCCCGCCGAAGAGCTCGTCCAGGGCGCCGTCGAGGGTGTCCGACCAGGCGAGGTCGTTGCCGAAGGCCACCACGACGATGCGCTGCAGCGGGTAGGCGTTGTTGCCCTGCGCCTGCACGTAGACCGGCTCGACGTAGAGCAGACCACCGCCCACCGGCAGCGTGAGCAGGTTGCCCAGCCGCACCGTCGAGTCGCTGCTGCGGTTGAGGTTGAGGAACTGGGACAGCGTCTGGCTGAAGGCGTCGGAGTTGGCGTCCGAGGAGTTGATGTCGTTCTGGAACTGCCCCGGTCCGCGGACGGTGGTGTCACGGGGCAGGACCAGCATGCGCATCTGCCCGTAGCCCTCGCGCCGCTCCCCCGCCGTCGCCCCGGCGTCGGCGTCCACGGCCAGATAACCGGTGAGGTTCTGGCGCTGGTTGCCGCGCGGGATGTAGGTCGTCGTCAGGCTGAAGGTCGGCTCCTCCTGCCCGGGCATCGCCACCGACAGGTAGTGCGGCGGGATGTCCGGCGGGCTCTCGCCGCCCACGCTCGGGTCCTCGGAGACCGCCCAGAAGTCCTGCCCGGTGAAGAAGGACCCGGCGTCCTGGACGTGGTAGCGCGAGAGGATCTCGCGCTGCACCTTGAACATGTCCTCGGGGTAGCGCAGGTGGTCCATGAGCTGTCCGTCGATCTCGGACAGCGGCTGGACGGTGTTGTCGAAGGCGGCGGACCAGGCCTGGAGCAGCGGGTCCTCCTCGTCCCAGGCATACAGCTCGATCGAGCCGTCGTAGGCGTCGACGGTCGCCTTGACCGAGTTGCGGATGTAGTTGACCTCGCCACCGCCGATGGAGGTGACGTTGCTCGCCCCGCTCTGCAGCGAGTCGAGGGTGACCTCGCCCAGCTCCTCCATCTGGCTGTAGGGGTAGCGGTCGCTCACGGTGTAACCGTCGACGATCCACTTCACCCGACCGTCGACCACGGCCGGGTAGGGGTTGCCGTCGAGCCGCAGCCATGGGGCGACCCGCTCGACCCGGTCCCGGGGCTCGCGGACCTCCAGCATCCGGGACTCGGAGTTGACCGAGTCCGAGAGCATGATCTCGACCTGGCGGTACTTCACCGCGTAGGCCGCCCGACGCAGCACGTTGCCGATGGCGACGCCCCCGTCACCGTCGTAGGTGTTGCGGACCTCACCGGTGTCCTGGCCGCTGGCCGGGTAGTCGAGCTCCCGCGGAGCCTGGTCCTCGGGCGCCCCCACGATGGAGTACTCCGGGGAGGACTCGCCGAAGTAGATCCGCGGCTCGTAGTCCCCGAGCCCGCCCACCGGCGGGATGTTGCGCTCGTAGAAGATCGGCTCGCCCTCCGGCGAGCGCCGGTTGCCGTAGCCGGCGACGACGCCGAAGCCGTGGGTGTAGACCGTGTGGTCGTTGACCCAGTTGCGCTGGCCCTCGGAGATGCCCTCGAGGTTGAGCTCGCGCACGGCGATGACCGTGTCGACGGTCTCGCCGTCCACCTCGTAGCTGTCGACGTCGAGCGCCTCGGGGAACTGGTAGTAGTTGCGGACGCCCTGGAGCTGCCGGAAGGTCGGGGACACCACCGACGGGTCGACGATGCGGATCCCGGGGATCGTGTCGGCGTCGCTGCGCAGCTGCCCGGACTCGGCCTCGGTCTCGGCGTCGTAGTCGATCATCTCCGCGTCGTCCAGGTCGTAGGCGGTGAGCGTGGAGTCGATCGCCCGCTGGATGTAGGGGGCCTCCAGCTGCGCCTCCGAGGGCCGTACCCGGAACTGCTGGACCAGCGAGGGGTAGGCGCCGCCCAGGACCAGGGCCACGACGAGCAGCCCCACCAGGCTGATGATCGGCAGCCGCCACGACCGGCTCCAGATCGTGGCGATGAAGAAGGCCGCGCACAGCAGCGCCGCCACCGCGAGGATGCTGCGCGTGGGCAGCAGCGCGTTGACGTCGGTGTACGTCATACCAGTGATGCGTTCGTGCTGCGTCATCGACAGCGTGTAGCGCTCGACCCAGTAGCCGGCGGCCCGGACGACGAGCAGGAGACCCAGCAGGACCGCGAGGTGGATGCGGGCGGCCGTGGTCGTGCGCTGCCCCCGGGACCCGGTCTGCAGCTGGATGCCGCCGTAGATGTAGTGGGTCAGCAGGGCCCCGATGAGACTGAGGCCCAGCACCAGGGTCCCGAAGGAGATGAGCATCTGCCAGAACGGCAGGCTGAAGACGAAGAAGCCCACGTCCATGTTGTGATGCGGGTCGACCTCGCCGAAGGGTCGACGGTTCAGGAAGAGCAGGACCGTCTGCCACTGCGCGGCCGCCGCGGTCCCGGCGAAGAGCCCGAGCACCACGGGCCCGGCGATGAAGACCAGCCGGCGGATCGGGTCGAGCGCGCTGCGGTAACGGTCCAGCGCCGCCTGCTCCGGCGTGGAGGGTGCGTAGATCGGCCGGTGCCGCCAGGCAAGCCACAGGCCGGACCAGACGACAGCGGTCGTCAGGGCCGCGGCGAGCACGAACAACCCGACCTGGGTGAGCAGGCGGGTCACCAGGACACCGCGGAACCCGACCGACTCGTACCAGAGGAACTGCGTCCACAGCGTGGCGCCCCATCCCGCGAGCGCCAGCAGGGCCACGACGATGAGGACGGTCGGCAGCAGTCGGCCGCGGGGCAGCCGACCCCCGGGACCCCCACGCTGCGGGCGCGGACGCGGCCCCTGTCCGCCACCCCCGCCGGAACCACCGGACCCTCCGGCGCCTCCGGCGGTGCCACCGGCACCACCCGCGGGCGTGGGGCCCGTACCGGCTGCGGAGGACCCGCTCCCCTGGGTCTCGTCCGGCTCCGGGCCCTGCTCTGGCTCGCGCTCACTCACCGGGCAAGCCTAACTGCCGTCCCTGAGGACCTGGCCCCGGTCCCCGGCCCGGATGCGACGATGGAGGCGTGCCGACCACCGAGACCTCCTCCCCCGACCAGGCCCACCCCGGTCCGCTGCTGCGTGCGGCCGTCGACGTCGAGAAGCACGTGGCGCAGGCCGGGTGGGACCAACCGCCCCGGCTCTTCGCCCTGGTGCGCACCAGCCTGCTCAGGGACCGCGAACCCGCCCTCGCCACCCAGCTGCGCACCCCGGACGACGAGGGCTACACCGCCGTCGAGCAGGAACGGCTCCCCCGACGCCGGACCTGGAGTCGCTGCTCGGGCGGATGGCCTGGCCCCCCGACGTCGAGGGGGTCGCCCTCGCCATCGAGCGAATCGTGGTGCCGCCCGAGGCAGAACGTGATCTGCCCGAGGACCGTCGGGAGGCGACCGACGCCCTGATGGCGCATCCCGCCCGCAAGGACGTCCGGTTGCTCGCCGCGTGCCTGCGGGACGGTGAGCGCACCTGCCTGCTGCGCCAGCGCGACTTCGACGAGGACGACGCGGTCGCGGTCGGCCAGGACCTCGCGCCCGGACTGACGCACGCCCTGGCCGCCACCCTGGTCGAGGAGGACTAACCGGTCTGCTCGGCCTCGTCCTCGAGCTCCTGCTCGCACGTGGGCAGACCCAGCTCGCCGAGCTCCGAGGGCTCGGCGGCCGACACCTCGTCGAGGACCGACAGGGCGTCGTCGAAGGTGGTCACGGGGATGACGGTCAGCCCCCGGGGGTCGGCCTCGGCGACCTCGCCGCAGTTGTCGCTCGGCGCGAGGAAGACCTCGGCGCCCGCCTCGCGGGCGGCATACATCTTCTGGGTGATCCCGCCGATCCCCCCGACACCCCCCGCGCCCGTGATGGTGCCGGTCCCGGCGATCGACCGCCCGCCGGTCAACGGGCCCGGGGTGATCTCGTCGTAGACGGCCAGCGAGAACATCAGCCCGGCGCTCGGACCGCCGACGTTGCCCGCGTCGATCGTGACGTCGTAGGGGTTGTCGTAGACCGGCGCGAGGTAGACGCCCACGATGGTGCGGCCACTCTCCTCGTCCAGCCGGGTCGGCACCTGGAGCTCGAGCTCCTCGCCCGCGCGACGCACGGTCACCGGCACCTCCTCCCCGGGCTCGAAGGCCTGGATCTGGTCCCGCACCGCGGTGGTGTCACCCACCTGCGTACCGGCCACGTCGAGGATCTCGTCCTCCACCTCGAGGACCCCATCGGCGGGCGCGTCGGCGATCACCTGGGCCACGACGACGCTCTCGGCGATCTCCACGCCCTGGGCCCGGAGGGCGACCACGGCGGCGTCGTCCTGGGAGTGCTGCATGAGCTCGGTGTTCTGCTCCCGCACCTGCTCCGCGGTGACGTCCTCGGGGAAGACCTCCTCGCGGGGGACCACGGACGTGGACGGGTCCAGCGCGCCCCGCAGCGCCTCCCACGCGGTGACGGTGTCCCCCGGGCCCCCTTGCAGCCGGATCGTGGTGAAGTAGAGGTGACCCGTGGCGTCGTCGTAGCTCTCGAGCTCCTGGTCCACGCTGACGACATCCGCGCCGTCGACCTCCCCCAACGTGTCGTAGACCGGGCCGGGCACGTAGATGACCCGTTGGACCGGGACGAGGTTGAGGAGCGAGCCGATCACCACACCGACAGCCACGACCACGAGGAGCAGGGCCGAGCGGCGACCGACCCGCGTGTGCGGCGGTTGCTCCAGGGGTGTCGTGCCGGCGTCCGGTCGGTCCGTGGCACCGCCGGTCACAGTCCCACCCACTCGTGCGCCTGGTCGCCGAACTGCTGTCGCTTCCAGACCGGTATGCCCTGCTTCAGCTCCTCGATCAACCGGCGGCCGGCCTCGAAGGCCAGGCCCCGGTGGTCGGCCGAGACCGCGCAGACGACCGCGAGATCACCCACCTCGAGCTGTCCCACACGGTGCACGGCATACACCCCGCGCACCTCCGCCGGCGCGGCCACGGCGGACGCCAGGTCACGCAGCCTCGCCTCGGCGTCGGGATGGGCCGAGTAGTCCAGCCGGGTCACCCCTTCGCGACCCCCGTCGTGCTCCCGGACCGTGCCCACGAAGAGCGTCACCGCCCCCGCGCGTGGGTGGCGCACCGCGGCGAAGGCCTCGTCCAGCGACAGCGGCTCCCCGCTGACGCCCGCGACGATCGTCTGGTCCTCGGTCACCGCGTCATCATGCCCCATCCGCCACCGGCCCGCGTCGCCCGGCCCGCACCTGGCCGCGGAGGGAACTCTGAGCGGTCCGCAGGTGTTGTCCCGGTGCCGACCGTCACGGCGGTGCGCGACCACGCAGGCCACCCGGTCACGGGTAGTGGCAGGCTGGGTGTCGAGATCGGACGAGAGAAGGACGAGGACGTGGCAGACCAGGAGAACCCCGAACGGCGGGACGAGCCCGACCCCCTGGAGGCGTTGTTCGGCGGCCCGGTGCCGCCCGAGCTGCGCGAGACCCTGAACTCGATGGGCCTGTCCGACCTGGGCCCGGACCAGGTGGCGCAGATGCGCTCACAGATGGAGATGCTGATGGGGTCCGGCGGGGACGACGGGCCGGTCAACTCCGAGCTGGCGCACGACGTCGCACGGCAGGTCGTGGCCGAGCACGGCGACTCCACGATCGGCGGGGCCACCCGTCGTGACGTCGACCAGGTCGTGCAGGTGGCCACGCTGTGGCTGGACCAGGTGACGGACATGCCCCGACCGGAGGGGAGCGCCGTGGCGCTGAGCCGGGCCGAGTGGGTCGAGCGCACGCTCCCGGTGTGGGAGCGGCTGACCACACCGGTCGCCGAGGGGCTCCAGGCGGCCATGACCTCCGCGATGGAGCAGCAGCTCGGCCAGCTGGGTGAGGACGGTGCGCCGTCGATCCCCGGGCTCCCGCCGGGCATGAACCCCGCCGCGATGATGGGCCAGATGACGCCGATGGTGCGGCGCATGGCGTCCAGCATGTTCGGCGGGCAGGTCGGCCAGGCGGTCGGCACCCTGGCCGGGGACGTCCTGTCCGGGACCGAGGTCGGCCTTCCGGTGCTCGGTGACGAGGACGTCGCCATGCTGCCGGCCAACGTCGCCGCCTTCGCCGAGGGGCTCGAGGTCGACAGCGGCGAGGTGCACCTCTACCTCGCGCTGCGGGAGGCCGCCCGGGTGCGGCTCTTCGCCGGCGTCCCGTGGCTCGGTCCGCAGCTCCTGACGGCGGTCGAGGACTACGCCCGGGACATCAAGATCAACACCGAGGGCATCGAGGAGGCCGTGCGGCAGGTGGACCCGCAGGACCCCGAGGCCTTGCAGGGCGCACTCGGGGACAGCCTCTTCTCCCCCGAGCCCAGCCCGGCGCAGCAGGCTGCCCTGACCCGCCTGGAGACGCTGCTCGCCCTCGTCGAGGGCTGGGTCGACGTCGTCGCGGACCAGGCCGCGGAGGGGCACCTCCCGCACGCCGAGGCGATGGCGGAGGCGGTCCGTCGCCGGCGGGCCACAGGCGGGCCGGCGGAGAAGACCTTCGCCTCGCTCGTGGGGCTGGAGCTCCGGCCCCGCCGGCTCCGCGACGCCGCCAACCTCTGGGCGGCCCTGGAGTCGAAGCATGGGCGAGACGCCCGGGACGAGGCGTGGGGTCACCCCGACGTCGCGCCGACCGGCGCCGACCTCGACGACCCGCTGGGCTTCGTCGACCGGCACGGTGCGCTCGCGTCCGGCCTCACCGTCACCGACGAGGACATCGAGAAGCTCCTCGGTGGGGCGGCCGCGCCGGAGGAGGAGTCCGACGAGGGCCGCGGCGACGAGGGCCCACGACACTCCTGACCTGTGGACAGCGGACCAGGCCCCCGGCCTGGACGTGGCAAGGTCGGCCCATGGGCGAGGGAGGGACCACGCAGCACGGGGTCGCCTGGTGGCCGACCGGGACCGACGGCCGACTCCAGGTGGGTGTCGGTGCCGGCGCCTGGAGGGTGGACGGCTGGGTGCGTCCGGACCATCCGGAGGACCCCGGATGGCAGTTCCTGCGCCGCCTCGGCAGCGCCTCGGCCGCCCCTCCCCGCGACGACCGGGTGCCCGTCGTCCGGGGCGAGGGCCCGGTGGCGGACGCGCTCCGACTCGCCCTGTGGGCCACGACATCAGGGAGGGTGTCCGGGCCCGGCGCGGCGGGACGGCGCCGGACGGAGCCCTCGCCGCGGGTGGTGCTCGTCCACGACCACGCCGTGCCGGTGGGCACGGCTCGCGCCCCGGGGGTGGTCGGCCGAGCCGTGCTGCCCGTGGTCGCGCAGACCGCCCGGATCGTCATCGGTCCGTGGACCGGGCTCCCCGGGTCGCCCTGCCTGCACTGCCTGGACCTCCACCGCCGGGATCGCGACCCCGGGTGGCCCGGTGCCGCAGCAGCGCTCGTCGACCCGCTCACCGCCCCGCTGCCGCCGGACCATCCGCCGGAGGTGCTCGACGCCGTGACCGCGCTGGTCGTGCTGCTGACGCGGTCAGCCATCCCGCCGGTCGTCGGCACCGCTCACGAGATCGGCGCCTCCCCACCGCACCTGGTGGCGCGACGGTGGCCACCGCACCCCGGCTGCCCCTGGCACGAGCCGAGGCAGCCGGGGCGGGTCGCCGGCGGGGGTGATGTCTAGGCCGCCACCTCGTCCTTGCGCGGGCGTCCGCGCGGGCGCTTGCGCGGCACCACCCGTCCCTGGAGCAGCAGCTGCCCGCCCCAGACACCCCAGGGCTCACGACGCTCCAGAGCGCCGGCGAGACACATCTCGCGCAGGGGGCACGGGCCGCACAGCTCCTTGGCGTGCTCGACCTCCGCTGGAAGCTCGGCGAACCACAGGTCCGCGGGCTGCTCCCGGCACGGCAGGTCGCCGTCCCCGCGGGCGACGAGGTGCGGGCCTGAACCGGTGTCGGTCATCTGCTGCTGCCGGCGCGCTGGGCGGTACACGGCGGTTCCTTCCTGATGTCGGTGCTGGTGCTCGTGCGAGGTGCTGGTCGTCACTGCGATCTCGATTCCGTGGAGGTGGGGTCCGAGGAGACCGCTCGTGACGCCGATGCCGGCGGGCAACGAGAACGGCCGCGGATCCTCGGGGAGGACTCGCGGCCGGAGAGTGGAAGGAAGGATGCCTTCTACGGTGTCCGGGAGGAGCCCAGGCCCAGGGCGGGGTCGACAGCGTGCGGGGACGTCGTCTCGACGGCGGGGCCGAAGGACCCCGGGACGAACGCACCGGACACGCGGAGGGCGTCGCGGTGGCGACGGCTCCGGAGGGTGGGCGTGTCGTCGGTCGAGCAGACGGCGAGTCCGCCGGTGACGATCATGTTCTCCATCGTGGTCCACCCTCCTCTCGTCTGTGCGCGACCCCAGCACCGCACGGGCGTGGGCTTGACTCCACCACTGTATTCCGGTGCCGCGACCGACCGCAACGGTATTTACCGGCGGGTCGGTCCCGACCGGTGCAGCCCGGGCTACGGGACCTCGTGACTGGTGCCCTCGGCCAGGATGCTGAGCACCGCCTCGCCGTAGAGATCGAGCTTGCGCTCCCCCACGCCGGAGATCTGCGCCAGCGCCTGCTGGTCCCGCGGTGCACGCTCGGCGATGGCGATCAGGGTCGCGTCGGTGAAGACGACGTAGGCCGGCACAGAGCCCTCCTGCGCGACCTGGCGCCGCCACTCACGCAGTGCCTCGAAGACCTGCTCGTCGTAGGTCGGCGGACAGTCCGAGCACCGGCCGATCTTGCGCTCGGCGGCGGCCGACAGGATCGCCGAGCAGGTCCGGCAGGTCCGCGGCGGGGCCGGCGTGCGGCGCCTCTCCCGACGGCGCGTCGGCCGGGTAGACGCCGGGACGCCCAGCACACCGGCTGCGGGGCCGAGGAAACGGGACAGCGACCGGGTGCTGCGCGCGCCAGGGGTGCGCGCGCCGGCCCAGCTGAGCTCGAGGCGCGCTCGCGCCCGGGTCAGCCCGACGTAGAGCAGCCGGCGTTCCTCCTCGACGCGCTCCGCGGTGTCGGCGAGGGTGATGGGCAGCAGGCCCTCGCTGCAGCCGACGAGGAAGACCGCGTCCCACTCCAGACCCTTCGCCGCGTGCAGGGATGCCAGCGTGATGCCCTGCACCGTGGGCGCGTGCTGCTCGGCAGCCCGCCGGTCGAGCTCGACGACCAGGTCACCGAGCCGGGCCTGCGGGGACTGGCCGGCCAGCGAGTCGGCCAGGAGGGCGAGCGCCTGCAGGCTCTCCCATCGCTCCCGGACCGATCCCGATCCCTGCGGAGGACGCGGGGCCCAGCCGGCCCCGGCCAGCACGTGACGCACCAGATCGCCGAGCGCGCTGCTGCCGTCGTCCGACCGCACGGCCCCGCGCAGCAGCAGGATCGCGTTGCGCACCTCGGAGCGGGAGAAGAAGCGCTCGCCGCCGCGGACCAGGTAGGGGATGCCGCCCCGGGCCAGCGCGTTCTCGATCACCTCCGACTGGCTGTTGGTGCGGAACAGCACGGCGATCTCGCTCGGCGGGACACCCTCCTCGAGCAGCCGCGACACGGCGTCGGCGGTGCCCTGCGCCTCCGCCTCGTCGTCCGCGTAGGAGACGAGCGTCGGCGCCGGACCGTCCGCGGACTGCGCGACGAGCGTCCCGGGGCGTTGTCCGCCGCCCGGGGCGGGGCGCGCGCCGAGCACGAGGTTGGCCAGGTGCACCACCTGCGGGGTGCTCCGGTAGTTGCGCACGAGCGCCACCCGGCGCGCCTCCGGGTACTGACGGGTGAAGCCCAGGAGATGGTCGGCGCTGGCCCCGGTGAAGGAGTAGATCGACTGGGCCGGGTCACCGACCACGCAGAGGTCCTGGCGCCGTCCGCGCCAGAGCTCGAGGAGCCGTTGCTGCAGCGGGTTCACGTCCTGGTACTCGTCGACGACGAAGTGGCGGTACTGCTGGTGGATCGCGGCGGCGATCTGCGGGTGCTCGTCCAGCATGCCCACGGTCAGCAGCAGGACGTCCTCGAAGTCGATGACGTGCCGCTCGGCGCAGACCTCGTGGTAGCTGTCCATCAACCGGGCCATCGCCGTCGCGTCCAGGTCGGCGACCTGCCTGCCCTGCCGCTGCGCGCGGGCCGGGTAGGTCTGCGCGGTGAGCATCGACACCTTGGCCCACTCGATCTCGGCGGACGCGTCCCGCAGCGCCGCCCGGTCGAGGCGCAGGTGGAGCCGCCCGGCCGCCTCCGCGACGGCCGGCGCCTTGTGCGCGACGACCGTGGGCGGTGGTCCGCCGACCGCCTGCGGCCAGAAGTACTGCAGCTGGCGCAGCGCAGCGGCATGGAAGGTCCTGGCTTGGACCCCGGCGACACCCAGCCCCCGCAGCCGGGTCCGCATCTCCCCCGCGGCCCGGGCGGTGAACGTCACCGCGAGCACCCGGTCGGGCGGGTAGGCGCCGCTGGCCACGCCGTAGGCGATGCGATGGGTGATGGCGCGCGTCTTGCCCGTCCCTGCCCCGGCGAGGACCACCATCGGACCGAGGGGCGCGCTCGCCACCTCACGCTGCTCCGGGTCGAGGCCGTCCAGCAACCGGTCGGGGTCGGGCGGGGCCGACCCGCTCACCGGGGGACCGCCGGGCCGTCGCCCGGGAGCGCCGCGCCGTACCACTCCTGGATCAGCCGGTGCGCGATGGAGACCCGGGAGGGCAGCGTCAGCCGGCCCGACCGTATGCCCTCGTCCAGCTCGGCGCGGGAGTACCACCCCGCGGAGCGCAGCTCGCTCTGCTGGACGCGCAGGTCGGTGTCCAGCGCGCGGGCGCGGTAGCCCACCATCAGCGACGCCGGGAACGGCCACGGCTGGTTGCCTCGGTAGCGCAGGTCGGTCACGGTGACGCCGACCTCCTCGGCAACCTCGCGGGTCACGGCTGCCTCCAGCGACTCTCCCGCCTCGACGAAACCGGCGAGCACCGACACGCGCCCCTCCGGCCAGGGCAGCCCGGTCGCGAGGAGCAAGCGGTCGTCCTCGTCGGTGACCGCCATGATCACCGCGGGGTCGGTGCGTGGGTGGTGCTGGGAACCGTCGCGCGGGCACCGGCGCACCCAGCCGCCCTGCACGACCTCGGTGGCCGAGCCGCAGCGCGGGCAGTGACCGTGCCGCGCGTGCCAGCCCTGCAGCGCCGTGGCCGCCGTCAGCAACCCCGCATCGGCGTCGTCGAGGTCTGCACCCACCTCCCGCAGACCGGCCCAGGAGCCTCCTGCGGCACCCGAGCCCCGCTCGTCGCCGTCTGCCTCTCGGGCGGTTGTCACCGCGACGTAGTCGACCCCCGCGTGCCTCCCGAGGAACCAGGGCTCCCGCCCGGGGTCCTCGGGCTCCGGCGCACGCAGCCGCAGCCGCGCAGGATCGCGCTCGACCGGGGCCGTCGCGCCGCGCAGCTCCAGCACTCTCGTCGCCGGACGTCCCAGCATCGCCGCCAACTCGGGGTCGTCGGTGCGGACGCTCGCCCACCGATCGACCCGTGACCGGGAGAGGGCGAGGTCGAGATAGGTCTCGTCGGCTGCCGTCACCCGTCCACTGTAGGCGTCCCCACCGACGAGCTTGGGGGCGTGCCGGGGGGATTGCCGCGCGTCGGCGTCGGCACGGCATACCGTGGGAGCCGTGATGCGTACAGACCTGGCCCTGGCAGCCCTCGCGAGCGCCGCTGTCCCGGGGATGAAGCCGGTGGCCGTGGCGGGGATGGGTGTCGAGCCGGACGAGGAGACCGAGCTCCAGCAAGCGGTCGTGGAGGACGCCACCGGTCGGCGCTGGCTGGTCCGGTCACCGTTGTCCGCCGTGACCGGCGCGAGGTTGCGCCGCAACGACGAGCTGGTGCGACAGCTCTCGCGCCACGTGCCCTTCAAGGTGCCCGCACCCGTGGGCTACGCGGCCGTCGGTCAGGAGGGCCACGCCGCAGTCTATCCGCACGTCGAGGGGTCGACGCTGGACTTCGCCCAGCTCCCGCCGGGGACCGGGCTCGCCCACGCGGTGGGTCGTGCCCTCGCGGCCGTCCACAACATCCCCGTCGCTGTCTTCGAGCAGCAGGACGTACCGTCCTTCGACGCCTCCGGCTGCCGTCAGCGGCTCATCTCCGAGGTCGACCGGGCCGCCGAGTCCGGACGGGTGCCGACCCGGCTGCTGGCGCGGTGGGAGGAGGCCTTCGACGCGGCCCCGCTGTGGCAGTTCGCCAGCACCCCCGTCCACGGCGCGTTCCGCGGCGGGACGGTCGTGGTGGCCTTCGCCGACGACACGGCCGACAGCGGCAGGGTCGTCGCCGTCACCGACTGGGACGAGGCGATGGTCGGCGACCCGGCCGCGGACCTGGCCGACCTCTACAGCCGTGCCTCGCCCGAGGCCTGGGACGCCGTGCTGGACAGCTACGCACTGGCCCGCGCCCAGCGCCCGGACCCCTACCTGCACGCCCGGGCCCGCCTCCTCGCCGAGACCCGGAGGTTGCGCGGCCTCGCGCATCACGTCTCGGTGGGCGAGGAGGATGCCGCCCGGCGGGTCGTCGCGCTGCGCCGGATGGACCGGCTCACCGAGGACGAGGACTCCCTGGTGCCGGTGACGGCGCGCGGCGCGGGGACGGCCGCCGTGACGACGGGCGGGCACGCCTCGTCGCCGCCGTCCGATCCGGAGGACGCCGGCCCGAGCGCGGACGACCCTGGGATGGACGGGCCGGAGCCGCAGCACCTCGACGGCTCCGTGGGCGATGACAGTGTCGAGACCCAGACCGCAGCCGAGGTCGAGAGCGAGGTCGAGGCCGAGCCCGAGGTCGTCGAAAGCACGGGCGACGACGACGTCGACAGCACGGACGACGAGGACGACGCGCTCGACGACCCCGGTCTCGACGACGCGGCGCAGCCCGATCCCTTCCTGGACGACGGCGACCCGCACCCGCACCCGGACGACCGGTCCTGCGAGCCCGACACGGACATCACCGCGGAGGTCCCGGTGCCGGAGCCGCAGAGGATCCAGCAGGAGCCCCAGGACGACTGTTCGCCGGGAGCCGAGGACGGGCCCAGGCCGGATGCCGACGAGGACGACTCCACGCCGGGAGCCGAGGATGGCTCCACGCCGAAGGCCGACGAGCGCTCATCCGGCGAGGAGCTGCTCGACGACGACACCCGACTGCACGACCTCTACGGCATGCCGCCGGAGGAGGACCCCCGCAGCTGATGGGGGTCGTCGACCAGGAGCTCCTCGAGCACGTCCTCGGTCGGCAGCTCCGGACGGACCGTGGTCCCCGTCGCCGCGTAGAAGAAGGCTGCGCCGACCTCCTCGACCTCCCTCCGGTCAGTCGTGCGAAGGCCAGCCGGTAGACGGCCAGCTGGAGCGCACGCACCCGCTGCTGGTCGGGGCTACCAGGTGAGCCCGTCTTCCAGTCGACGAGGGTGACCCGACCGTCGCCGTCGTCGAAGACGGCGTCGATCCGACCGGCGACGGTGCGCCCGGCCACCGTGGTCTGGACCGGGACCTCCACCGCGACCGGGGTGAGGTCGGCCCACTCGCTCGCGAGGAAGTGTTGTCGCAGCCCGCGCAGGTCCGGCGCCTGCGTCGATCTCGCCCCGGCGTCCAGGTCGTCGAGGTCGACGAGGGTCGCCGAGGCGTAGTGCTGCTCGACCCAGGCGTGGAACTCCGTCCCCACCCGCGCGTGCGGCGCAGGTGGGGTCGGTAGCGGACGACGCAGCGCCTCGACGAAGGCCGCGCGGTCGGCGGCGAGCTCCACGACAGCAGAGGTGGACAGGTGGGCCGGGAGGGACACCTCGGACTCCGGCTGGTGCCTCCGGGCCCGTTCGGCCAGGAGCAGACGGAGCGTCGACTCCCACGACTCCTCGTCGGGCTCGACGGTGCGCGTCGACTCTCGGGTGGCGTGCTCCGCCACCAGCGCCGCCGCCACGTCCTGGACCGCCGCCCCGTCGCTCGTCGCGGACCATCGGCCGGGGCCAGTCGGCACTGAGCTGCTCGTCCAGACGCGGGTTGCGCATCTGCGCCGGCTCGTCCGGGTCGGGCAGGTCTGCCCACGGACCGACCCGAACGTCGGGCCGGGCACGCAGCTCCTCCAGGAAGCGGGAGGTCACCCGTGGGCGCAGCCCGGTCGACCAGACCGGTGCGGTGAGGAGCAGTCGGTGCCGCGCCCGGGTGAGGGCGACGTAGGCCAGGCGGCGTTCCTCCTCGACGGCGTAGCGCCCCTGGGCGAGGTAGAGCTCCTCCAGCCGGGATCGCAGGTCGCGGGTGTGCACCACCGAGAACCAGGCGATGTCGGGGCGGCCGGCCCGGTCACCGCGCAGCGGCGTGGGAAGCTTGCCGATCCCGACGAGCCAGCCCTTCTCCGCGCGTGGCTTGACCCGCCAGGTGCCCTCGCGGTGCTCCGGCGTGGTCCGACCCGCCGGAAAGGTGCCCTCGACCATGCCCGGCACCGCCACGACGTCCCACTCCAGACCCTTGGCCGCATGCACGGTCAGCACCTGGACCGCCGCCGTGTCGACGGACACCTCGGCCAGCTCGGGCACCTCGGCGTCCTCCAACCCGCGCTCGTGCTCGCGAGCCGCGTCCAACCAGTCCAGGAACCCGCCCAGGCTCACCCGCTGGGCGCTGTGCGCATAGCCGGCCGCGACCTCCGCGAGGGCGTCGATCGGCGCCCTCCCCCAGGTGGGGTGCAGGTCGGGATCTGCCGCCACCTCGATGTCCAGCCCCAACAGGCGCTCGCTCTCGACGACGAGGTCGGCCAGCGGCAGGCTCGTCAACGAGCGCACCCGCCGCACCACCTCCGCCAACCACGACACCCGGCGTGCGCCGGTCTCCGACATCCGCTCGCCGCCGGGCCCGGTCCAGCCCTCGCCGGGCGGTCGCTCCACCGCCTCGGCCAGCACGGGGGCATGGTCACGCTCCCCCGGCACCGCGCCACCGCTCCGGGCGAGCTCGCCGGCCCTCGCCCACAGGGCGTCCACGTCCGCGGCACCGAGCCGGCACACCGGCCCGGCCAGCAACCGGATCAGCTGGTCGCCGCGCGTCGGCTCCTGCGCCACCCACAGCAGGGCGACGAGGTCGAGCACCTCGGGGGTGTCGAGCAGGCCCCCGAGGCCCACCACCTCCACCGGGAGGCCGCGGCGGCGCAACGCATCGACGACCGGGGCGAACTGCGAGCGGGCCCGGCACAGCACCGCGGCGGTGACACGGGACGAGCTCTCCCACCGCTGCCGCACCCAGTCGGCCACGTGCTCGGCCTCGACGACGTGGTCGGTCAGGCGGGCGACCTCGAGGAGCCCGGGCCCGGCGCCGGGACGGGCGCGCAGGGTCTCGACCGGGACCGCGGCCTCCTCCCGCAGCGGCGCGGCGACGACGTTGGTCGCGTCGAGCACGGCGGCGTCGTTGCGCCAGGACGTGCTCAGCTGGAGCACCGGGGCAGGCACCCCCTCGAGGGCGAAGTCGCGCGGGAAGCGTGTGAGGGTCGTGGCGCTGGCCCCGCGCCAGCCGTAGATGGACTGGTGCGGGTCGCCGACCGCGGTGATCGGCAGCTCCCGGCCCGCGAAGAGGGACGTGAGCAGCACCATCTGCGCCTCCGAGGTGTCCTGGAACTCGTCCAGCAGCACTGCCCCGTAGCGTGCGCCCTCCATCTCCGCGACCGCCGGCACGTCCCGCGCCAGTCGGGCCGCGAGCGCCATCTGGTCCCCGAAGTCGAGCGCTCCACGCGCCGTCTTGGCCTGCCGGTAGGCCTGGACCACGGGATAGAGCAGGGCTTGCCGGCGCAGGTCGGCCGCGAGGTCCCGCCCGGTCTTGAGCGGTCGTCCCTCGTGCGGGAGGTCCTCCACCCGGCGGGCCAGGTCGTGCAGGAAGGCGTGGGCGTCGTCAGCCTCGACAAGGTGCTCGCCGAGCTCGGCGGACAGGGAGATGACCGCACGGACGACGGTGCTCGCTGCGCTGGTCATGCCGCTCATGTCGCCCGTGTAGCGGGTCACCACGTCGTGGGCGAGCTGCCAGCAGGCGGCCTCCGACAGGAGCACCGCGTCCGGCTCGACGCCGAGCCGGAGGCCGTGCTCGGTCACGAGCCGACCCGCGTAGGCGTGGTAGGTCGAGATGGTCGGGAGGTCGAAGCCGTCCGTGCCGGACGCCTCGGTGCCCCCGGGGGACCACACCCCCGCCTCCCGCAGCTGCCGCAGCCGGGACGTGAGCCGCGACGCCAGCTCCAGCGCGGCCTTGCGGGTGAAGGTCAGGCCCAGCACGTCCTGCGGACGGACCAGGTCGTTGGCCACGAGCCACAACACCCTGGAGGCCATCGTCTCCGTCTTGCCGGAGCCGGCCCCGGCGACCACCACCCCGGGACGCAACGGCGCGGTGATGACCGCCGACTGCTCGGGGGTCGGCTCCGGGGCTCCCAGCGCCGAGGCCAGGTCCTGCGGGGACCACCGCGGCTGCGCCGTCGTCATCGTGAGGCTCCTTCGGGCTGGAGCGGGCAAGCGAAGCGCGCCGGGCAGCGCCGACAGCGACGCTCCAGGTCGCGCGCGGTGAACCCGGCGCCGGCCATTCCTGCGGCAGCCTCCCTGATCGTGCGTCTCGCTTGGGCCGGGTCATCCGCCTCGCCCAGGGGTGGCTGCGCCTGCTCCACCGCACCTGAGGCGCCGAGCTGCACCAACCGGGCACCGCCGCTGCGGGAGCCGAGCTCACCGAAGGCGCCCTCGGTCACCGCCACCTGATAGGCCGCGAGCTGGGCGTGCTGCTCCACGTCGGCCTTCGGCACCGGGGTGCTCCCGGTCTTGAGGTCCGCGACGACCAGGGCGCCCTCGCTGGTGCGCTCCAACCGGTCGACGGCCCCGACGAGACGTGCGTCCCGGCCGCGCTCGCGATCCTGGTCGTCCGCAGCACCGAGCAGCACCGACAGGTCGAGCTCGCTGCCGACGAGCTCCCGGCCGGCGGCCCGCGCCCGGGCGACGTAGTCGGCATACCTCTCCAGCATCCGTCGGGCGTCCTGCTGGGCGCGCTCCGAGACCCACCCCTCCACCAGCCCCAGGTCGTCCCAGCGCCGGTCCAGCTCGGCGGTGAGCTCGGGCACGGAGGCGTCCGGGGTATGGGCCACGATGTCGTGGACGAGGGTGCCGAGCTCGGCGCGGAAGGCCTCACCGGTCTCCGCCCCGCGCGAGGTCAGGAACCATCGCAGCTCGCAGTCCCGGAAGGTCTGCAACCGCGAGGGTGACACCCGCACCGGCCCTTCCGGGCGCACCGGTGCCGTGCTCGAGGTCTCCCGCAGCGTCCACCACGCCGCCGGGTCCGCACCCGGCACGTCCTCGACGGCGAGCCGCCGCAGCAGGCCCACGGCGGCGTCCCGGGTGCTGCGGTCCCCCTCGCGGTGCGACCGCACAGCGGCCCGCCGCAGCTCGGCGACCAGCCCGCGCAGCGTCATCGGCGGCGGCACCTCCGCGGGCGGGCGCTCCCGGAAACCCGGCTCGACCAGGTCGAGCAGTCCCGAGGGCTGGTCGTCGGTGGAGGCGACAGCGGTGACCAGCAACCCCTCGGTCGGCCGGCTCACCGCGACGTGGAACTGTCGCAGCTCGTCCGCGCGCACCGCCGCCTGGGCGGCACGCCAGGCCTCCGGACCGGCGACAGGCCACCCGTGGACCGCCGACACCAGCGCCTCGGCACCCAGCAGCGTGTCGCGCAGCCGCAGGTCGGGCCAGATGCCGTCCTGCACCCCGACGACGGCCACCCGCCGCCACCGACGCCCTGCCGCGGCATGGGGGGTCAGCACCTCGACGGCCTCGGTGCGACGCGCCCCCTGGACCAGGGTGTCGGCAGCCAGCTCGGCGCTGCGCACGGAGTCCAGGAAGGACCGTGGCCGGGCGCCGGGCAGCCGCTCCGCGTAGGACTCGGCGGCCTCGAAGAGCACCAGCACGGCATCGAGATCGCGGTCGGCACGGGCTCCGAGCGCTCCCCCGCCCGCGGCCTGCCGGCTCCAGGACGCGGCCAACCCGCTCGCCGACCACAGTGCCCACAAGATCTCGTCCGGTCCGGTGACGGCCTGGCCCGAGCCCTCGCCGCGACCAGGCGTGGACCCGCCTCGCACGACCGCCTCCCGGCCGGCGTCGAGGAGCCGACCCACCCGCGCGACCGGCGCGAGCTCCGGGGGCAGGTCGGCCGGGGCGGCGCTGCGCAGATCAGGGTCGTTGACCCGCAGGGCGACCAGGTCGTCCGCGCGTCGCAGACCGCCTGCCGCGAGCTCGGCACCCCGCAGCGAACGACGCAGCCGACGCAGCCCGACCGGGTCCATGCCCCCGAGCGGGCTCTGCAGCAGCTCCAGCGCCTCCTCCGGGTCCACGCTCCAGCCCGGTCCGACGCCGGGGGCCTCCCGGGTGACGATGTCGAGCGCGA
This sequence comes from Serinicoccus marinus DSM 15273, assembly GCF_008386315.1. Taxonomy (NCBI): domain Bacteria; kingdom Bacillati; phylum Actinomycetota; class Actinomycetes; order Micrococcales; family Ornithinimicrobiaceae; genus Serinicoccus; species Serinicoccus marinus. The sequence continues at coordinate 2,379,452 of NZ_CP043808.1, forward strand.
GCAGCAGCGGTCGCGCCGCCGGGTCCGACCCGATCGGCACCGAGGACCGGTCCACCCGCACGGGCACCCCGCCCGAGGCCAACGCACGACGCACGGCGTCCTGCTGCTGCACGCTCCGGGCGATCACCGACAGCTCCTGCCAGGGGACACCCTCCACGAGGTGGGCGTGCCGCAGCCACCGCGCCACCAGCGAGGCCTCCTGGGCGGCGCTGCGGGTGATCCGCACCGATCCCGTCCCCTGCTCGTCGCCGCTGATCGGTCCGCGGTGCCGGGCGTCCCCGACGAGGCCGATCCGCTGCGCGACCCGGTCGACCACCTCGCCCACCGCGCCGCTGGTCCCGTGCCGCACCCCGAGCGTCTCCCGTGCCGGGCCGGCCTCTCCCGCCCATCGCTCACCGAGCTCCAGGAAGGCGCCGGGGACCGCGCCGCGGAACCCGAGGACCGCCGCGTCCGGGTCGCCGACGAGCACGCTGTCGACGCCTTTGGGTCGGACGACGTCCAGGAGACGTGCGGCCGAGGCCGTCAGCTCCTGCGCGTCGTCGACGCCCACGAAGCTCACCCTCTCGTGCACGACGGCGCGCAACGACTCGTCGCCCTCGAGGAGTCCCGCAGCCGCGGTGCAGATCCACGCAGGGTCATAGCTGCCGGGGTCGGCCAGTGCCGTGACCTGGTCGTACTCCTCCAGCACCTCCCCCGCGCAGGCCCACTCGGGCCGCCCGTGGACCCGGGACAGGTGCTCCAGGTCCGCCCGGCCGACCCCGTGCTCGACCGCGCGCATGAGCAGGTCCCGCAGCTGGTCCCGGAAGCCGGTGGTGCGACGGGCGAGCTCGAGGTCCGGGGGCCAGGACGGGCCGGTGCACTCTCCTCGTGCCCGGCGAGCAGCTCCCGCAGCACGGCATCCTGCTCCGCCCCGGAGATGAGCCGCGGTGCCGGCTCGTCCGCCCGCGCGGCGGCCAGCCGGAGCACGGCGAAGGCGAGGGATGCCGCCGTCCGGGCCAGCGGCTGGGTGTGGGTCGTTTCGAGGCCACGCGCGATCGCGGTGCGGACCCGGGTCGCCGACTGCCGGGTCGGCGCGATGACGAGGCAGTGGTCCGGGGCGAGGCCGGCGGAGATCCGCTGCTGGACGTGCCGGACCAGCACAGTCGTCTTGCCCGTGCCCGGTGCCCCCTGCGCGACGAGGACGCCGTCGCGGTAGGCCACCACGCGTTCCTGGGTGGGGTCGAGCGCTGCGCTCGGCCCTCGGTCGTTCACGGACATGACTCCATCTCATCACCCGGCGGAGACAGACCGTCCCCGCGACCCCGGGACGTAGACTGATGTCTCGAAGAAGGAGAGGGACCCGTGACAGCCCCCCGCCCCGTGACCGCAGGCTGCGCCTGCCCCGCGACGAACGCCGTGCCCAGCTCCTCGGTGCTGCCCAGGAGGCCTTCGCCGAGTCCGGCTACCACGCGACCGCGATGGACGACATCGCCGTCCGTGCCGGCGTGAGCAAGCCCGTGCTCTACCAGCACTTCAGCAGCAAGCTCGACCTCTACCTCGCCGTCGCGGAGTCGGTGTCGGACGAGGTCGTACGCACCATCGACAGCGCCCTCGACACGGGTCAGACCAACCACGCCCGCATCTCGGGGTGCCTCAGCCGGTTCTTCGAGTTCGTCGAGTCGCCCTCGTCGGGTTACTCGGTCCTCTTCCAGTCGGACATGGCGTCCGAGCCCGCGGTGTCGGCCATCGTCGAGCGGACCCGCCGGGCGTGCGGCGAGTCCATGGGACGGGTCCTGGCCGAGGAGACGGACCTGTCGTGGGACGAGTGCGTCCTGCTGGGCACCGCCATGGCCGGTATGGCCCAGGCGGCGGCGCTGAGCTGGTACAGCCGCCGCGACACGATGGCCCGCGAGCGCGTGCTCGAGCTGCTCTCGACCATCGCGTGGCGCGGCTGGGGCGCGGTCCCCCCACGGACGACGTCCGTCGCCCAGGGCTAGGCTGGCGGGGCACGGCCCGACCGGGTCGTCTGCACCCGAGCATGTCGTGGAGGTTTGTCGTGGAGGTCCGCATCGGTGTCCGTGACGTCGGGCGCGAGGTCACGTTCGAGTCCGCCCAGACCCCGGAGGCGGTCCGCCAGGCCGTGACCGAGGCTCTCACCACCCAGGCTCCGGTCGTGGAGCTGCAGGACGACAAGGGACGGACCGTCATCGTCCCCACCACGACCCTCGCCTACGTCGAGATCGGGGCGCAGGACAAGGGTCGGGTCGGCTTCGGGAGCCACTGACCGGCGGCACGCCGCCGGACGGGCCGCGTCACGGTTCGGTCACGAGTGCGCAGACACGCGGCGCCCGGAGTGGCGCCTGTGGTGTCTGCGCACTAACTTGAGCGCGGCTCATCGACGCGTGCCCGCACGACCGATGGGCCACCCGGGACGGAAAGCCCCGCCCGGGAGGCTTTTGCGAAAGGGGCATTCCCCATGATCACGACCATCATCGTCGCACTCATCGTCGGCTGCATCGTCGGCCCGCTCGCCCGGCTCATCCTGCCGGGCAAGCAGAACATCTCCGTCCCCATGACCATCCTGCTGGGCGCCGTCGGCTCGTTGCTCGGTTCCTTCGTGGGAGCGCGGTTCCTCGGCACCAGCGGCGCGCAGTTCAGCTTCTGGGGTCTCATCCTCGGCACGATCTTCGCCATCGTCGCCGTGCTGGTCTACGGCGCCATCACCGGCCGCAAGGCGGTCAGCTGACCGACCCTGCCCGCCCCCGGAGGGCGAGCACAGGCCGCGGCGGCGCGTCACCCACCGGGTGGCGCGCCGTCGTCGTGCGTCCGGGGCTGCCCGGCCAGCGGGTAGACTCACCTGTCGTACACCGGTGCCCGGTCGGCCGTCCTGCCACGAGGAAGCAGACGTCGTCGTGGGTCGGGCGTGGCGCCCGACCTCCCCATGGATCGTCTCCGATCGGCCCGGACCGTCCCCGCCGCACGGCGCTCGGACGGCCACCAGATCGAGAGGATGACCCATGCAGGAAGACCGCGCGTTCGCCGACTTCGACCTCCACCCCGACATCGTCCGTGCCTTGGCCGACGGAGGGATCACCCACCCCTTCCCGATCCAGGCCATGACCCTGCCCGTCGCCCTGTCCCGCCACGACATCATCGGCCAGGCCAAGACCGGCACCGGCAAGACCCTCGGCTTCGGCCTCCCCCTGCTCCACCACGTCGTCGCGCCGGACGACCCCCAGTTCTCCGCCCAGGAGCGCCCCGGCGCCCCGCAGGCCCTCGTCGTGGCCCCCACCCGCGAGCTCGCGGTGCAGGTGGCGGGCGACCTCACCAAGGCCAGTGCGCACCGGGGGATCCGGGTGCTGACGGTCTACGGCGGTCGCGCCTACGAGCCGCAGATCGAAGCCCTGCAGCGCGGGGTCGAGGTCGTCGTGGGCACCCCGGGCCGACTGCTCGACCTCGCCTCGAAGGGTCATCTCAGCCTGGCGCACGCCCGCACCGTGGTGCTGGACGAGGCCGACGAGATGCTCGACCTGGGCTTCCTGCCGGACGTCGAGCGGCTGCTGGCGCTCACCCCCGCCGGTCGGCACACCATGCTCTTCTCCGCCACCATGCCGGCGCCGTGGTCTCCCTGGCCCGTGGCTACATGACGCAGCCGACGCACATCCGCGCGGTCAGCGAGGACGGCGAGGGCCACACCGTCGCCGCCGTCGAACAGTTCGCCTACCGGGCGCACGCCATGGACAAGGTGGAGATGCTCGCGCGCATCCTGCAGGCGGAGGGACGTGGGCTGACCATCGTCTTCGCGCGCACCAAGCGGACCGCTGCCAAGGTCGCGGACGAGCTGTCGGACCGTGGCTTCGCGGCGGCCGCGATCCACGGCGACCTGGGCCAGGGCGCGCGCGAGCAGGCGCTGCGGGCCTTCCGCACCGGCAAGGTCGACATCCTGGTCGCCACCGACGTCGCAGCCCGCGGCATCGACGTGGAGGCCGTCACCCACGTCATCAACTACCAGTGCCCTGAGGACGAGAAGACCTACCTGCACCGGATCGGCCGCACCGGCCGGGCCGGCGCCACCGGCGTCGCGATCACCTTCGTGGACTGGGACGACATGCCCCGCTGGGGGCTGATCAACAAGGCCCTCGACCTCGGTTACCCGGAGCCGGAGGAGACCTACTCCTCCAGCCCGCACCTGTTCGAGCAGCTCGGCATCCCGGAGGGCACCCGGGGCACCCTGCCCCGCTCGGCCCGGACCCGGGAGGGGCTCGGCGCCGAGAAGGTCGAGGACATCGAGGCGCCCGGCACCGACCACCGGCGCGGTCGCGGGGGCCGCTCGGGAGGGCGCCGCGACCGCGGTGGCCAGGGCGGCCGCGGCCGCACCGGGCAGCGCGGCGGCGAGCGCTCGGACCCTCAGGGCAGCAGGACCAGCACGACCACCGAGTCCAGCGGCTCGGGACGTCGGCGTCGCCGCCGTCGGACGACGTCCGGTCAGGGGGACGCCCCGAGGAGCTGACCCGCGGTCTGCTCCAGGAGCGCACGCAGCACCTCCACCGAGGTGGTGTGCTCCCCGAGCCGGTTGGGCTTGCCGCTGCCGTGGTAGTCGCTGGACCCGGTCGGCAGGAGGTCGAGCCGCCGGGCGAGGCGAGCCGCCCGGTCGCGGTCCTGCGGCGTGTGGTCGCGGTGCTCCACCTCGATCCCGGCGAGCCCTGTCGCAGCCAGCTCCTCCAGCAGCGTCTCCGGCAGGGTATGCCCGCGCGCGGCGGCGAAGGGGTGCGCCAGCACCGGGGCGCCACCCGCGGCCCGCACCAGCTCGATGGCCGCCGTCGGGGACGGTGCGTAGTGCGCCACGTGGAAGCTGCTGCGCGAGTGCAGCACGTCCGCGAAGGCGGCGTCCCGGTCCGGGAAGCTGCCCTGGCGCACGAGGACGTCGGCGATGTGCGGCCGGCCCAGCGAGCGCACGTCGCCCGCCTGCGCCAGCACCTCCTCCCAGGTCACCGGGTAACCGGCGGACTCCAGCCGCCGCACCATGCGACGAAGCCGACCCGTGCGGCTCTCCCGGGTCCGCGCCAGCTCGGCGGACAACGCCTCGTCGCCCGGGTCGGGCAGGTAGGCCAGGAGGTGCACCGACCGTCCTTGCCAGCTGCAGGAGATCTCCACCCCCGGCACCACCACCACGCCGTGCTCGCGGCCGGCGCGGTCAGCCTCCTCCCAGCCGGACACGGCATCGTGGTCGGTCAGTCCCAGGACGTCCAGCCCGGTCGCCGCCGCTTCCCGCACCAGGTCGCCGGGCGTCTGCGTGCCGTCGCTGTGGGTCGAGTGCGTGTGCAGGTCGACCCGGGCGGTCGGCGAGAGGCGCGGCATGGAGGACACGGTAGGCGGTGGCGCCGACCGGTCATACTGGGACACGACCGACGACGACGGACCGGGACCATCCCGGCACGTGACGCGCCACGCGCGCCCGAAGGAGAAGCATGACCACGACCCGAGCCTCCCTGCGCACCGCCGGAGCCGCGAGCCTGCTGGCGGTGCTGTCGCTCGCCGCGTGCGCCGACGAGGAGCCGGTGAACGAGCCCCCGGCGACGAGCAGCGCGACCGAGGAGTCGGCCGCCAGCGAGGAGCCCAGCGGCGACGACGCCGAGCAGACCACCGCGGCGGACGAGTCGACCCAGACCGAGGAGGCCGCCGCCACCAGCGAGCCGGAGGAGCCCGAGGAGTTGGAGCTCGGCGCCACCGACGACACCTTCACGGTCACGCTACCCGGGACGTGGGAGGACGCCACGGCCACCGCCCAGGACCAGACCGAGGCCACGGTGCTCGCCGGCCGCGACGCCGAGCGGGTCGACGACTTCTACACCAACGTGGTCATCACGCAGGAGGAGTACGTCGGCAACCTCACCTCCGCCGTCGAGCAGGCCGCGGAGGACCTCGCCGGGGAGGACGGCGAGTACGAGCTGCTCGAGCCCGCCGAGGTCGACGGCAACCGGGCTCCCGGCTACACCCTGGTGCGCGAGGTGCAGGACGCGACGGTCCACCAGACCCAGCGGTGGGTGTCGCACGAGGGCACGCTCTACGTCGTGACCTTCTCGGCGGTCGAGAGCCAGGCCGAGGACGCCGCGCCGGTGCTGGACGACATGCTCGCCAGCTGGACCTGGACCGACTGACACCGTCTGCGACCGTGCGGCTCAGGCTCCGGCGACGTAGGTCCCGCGGGAGCGGCGGCGTGCCCGCAGGGCCGCCGGGTCGAGGCCGAACTTGCGCCGCGCGGCGAAGCTGCCGATGGCTAGGCCCGCGGCCAGACCGAGGCCGGTGGCCACCGCGCTGACGAAGTTGAGCACCGCCATGGGGACGCTCCCGGGGTCGTTCTCCATGATGAGGTAGAGCGCGCGGTAGACCGCGAGCCCGGGCAGCAGCGAGACGATCCCCGCCGTGGCGATGGCGTCCTCGGGCACCCGGAGGACCTTGAACGACGCGAAGGCGAGCGCCCCTACGACCGCCGCGGCCACGCCGACCCCGGCCGGCGTGGCCAGGCCCAGGTAGAGGGCTCCTTCCAGCACCAGCCAGGCACCCGAGGCGATGACGATGCTCAGCCCGATGACCCGCACGCCGGAGTAGGTGCTGAGGCAGAAGCCGAGAGCGATGAGCGCGGCGCCGAGGGTCGAGATGAGTGGGGTGCCACCGAGGGCCACGAAGGGCGCGGCCTCCATCGAGACCCCGAACCATCGGGCGATGCCGAGCACGAGGGCCACCCCGATCGCGATGCCGAGCGTCATCATCATCACCTCGAGACCGCGGGCACCGGCCGTGACGTAGTAGCCGTCGATGGCGTCCTGCGCCGCGCCGAGCACGCTCAGCCCGGCGAGCAGCACGACGATCCCCGAGATCACCACGACCGAAGGGCTCTCCCGGCCGATGCTGTACATCACCAGGGCGATGCCGGCCGGGATCGCCGCGCTCAGCACCTGGGTGAAGAAGGCCGCGATCCCCCAGATGTAGAGCAACCGCTGGACCCGGTCGACCAGCGCCGCGGAAAGGGCGGCGACCGCCCACATGACCGGTCCCGCGCCGTAGAGCATGACGACCCCGACGGACATGATGGCCGCCCCGAGGGTGACCACCCAGCGACGGTAGGGGTGCGGCGAGGAGAGCAGGTCCACGAGCCTGGTCCGGGCCGCATCCACCTCCATCGTCGGCACCCCGGACTCCTGCGCGGAGCGCTCGATGTCGTCGATGTGCCGCTGGACGGCCTGCAGCCGGGTGTAGTCCGGCGAACGGTCGGGGATGACCCGCATCACGGTGAGCGAGTCCTCGTCGACGCCGCGGTGCACCGAGACCGCGATCGAGGTGTAGGTGATGTCGATGTGCATCGAGCTGATGCCGTAGGCCTGCCCGAGCCGCAGGACCGCCGCGACGCAGTCCGCCGCCGAGGCGCCGGTGGACAGCAGTGCCTCCCCCACCCGCAGCGCCAGGTCGCAGACCGCCCGAGCATGCCGCTGGGTCGCCTCGTCCGCCGCGATCGACGTGCCGATGGCGGTGGTGGGCGGCGAGCTGGAGCGCACCACGCGCACCGCCTGGTACTTCAGCTGCCGACCGAGGCGGGCCGCCGGGATCAGCTGCGGACGCCCGATCCGCTGCGGTCCGGTGACGATGCCGGGCATGCTCGTGTAGGGGGACTGGTCGCTCATCGGGGGCAAGCCTAGGGCCGGCGGCTGACCGTTCGCTCGGTGTTCGCTGGGCACCGCCTACGATGGCCGGCGTGAGTGAGAAGCAGCACCAGGCAGAGCACCGCAACCGTCCCACCGGCGAGGCCTTCATGGCCTTCATGCGCGAGGGCTGGGCCCCCCGGTCGACCGAGCTGCCGGAGCTCACCGAGGCGGCGCGGTATGCCGCCGCCCGCCGCGAGACGCTCTCGGCCGCCTTCCCCGGGGAACGGCTGGTCGTGCCGGCCGGAGGGCTGAAGATCCGCAGCAACGACACCGACTACGTCTTCCGCCCGCACAGCGCCTTCGCTCACCTCACCGGCCTGGGTGCCGACCGCGAACCGGACGCGGTGCTCGTCCTCGAGCCCGCCGCCGACGGCGAGGGCCATGAGGCGCACCTCTACTTCGTGCCGCTCGCCGACAGGGACAGCGAGGAATTCTTCGCCGACCCGGTCCGGGGAGTTCTGGGTCGGGTCCCGCCCGACGCTCGCCTCGGCCGCCGCGGAGCTGGGTATGCCCACGCGTCACGTGTCCGAGCTCCCGGACGCGCTGGCCAAGGACGTCGGCCCCTCGGGGCTGGCGGTGCGGGTCGTGCGGGACGCGGACCGGGAGGTCGCACAGCAGGTCGACGAGGTGCGCGCGCAGGCCGGGCTGGGCGAGCAGGCGCAGGTCGAGGCGAGCACCGAGGCGGACCTGGAGCTGGCGCGCAGGCTGTCGACGATGCGGATGGTCAAGGACGACTGGGAGGTGGCGCAGATGCAGGAGGCGGTCGACGCCACCGCCACCGCCTTCGACGCCGTCGTGGAGCACCTGCCCGAGGCGGTCCGGCGAGGCCGCGGCGAGCGCTGGGTCGAGGGCGTCTTCGGGCTGCACGCCCGGCACGCCGGCAACGGGGTCGGGTACGACTCCATCTGCGCCGCCGGCGACCACGCCACGACGCTGCACTGGATCCGCAACACCGGTGACGTGCAGGAGGGCCAGCTGCTGCTGCTCGACGCAGGGGTCGAGACCGACGCGCTCTACACGGCCGACGTCACCCGCACGGTCCCGGTCTCGGGCACCTTCACCGAGCCGCAGCGCCGGGTCTACGAGGCCGTGCTGGAGGCGCAGCAGGCGGGCCTGGCCGCGGTGCGTCCGGGGAACCGGTTCAAGGACGTCCACGCCGCCGCCATCGAGGTCATCGCGCGGCACCTGCTCGACTGGGGCCTGCTGCCGCAGGACGTGACCCTGGAGCAGACGCTGGACGCGCAGGAGGGGCAGTTCCACCGCCGCTGGATGGTGCACGGCACGAGCCACCACCTCGGCATCGATGTGCACGACTGCGCGCAGGCGCTGCGTGAGGACTACGTCGAGGGCGAGCTGCGCGAGGGCATGGTCCTCACCGTCGAGCCCGGGCTCTACTTCAAGGCCGACGACCTGCTCGTGCCCGAGGAGCTGCGCGGGATCGGGGTGCGGATCGAGGACGACGTGGTCGTGACCGCCGACGGGTCGCGCAACCTGTCCGCGATGCTGCCGCGGACAGCGGACGAGGTGGAGGCCTGGGTCCGCTCAGGCGGCCGCCGCGGCTGAGCGCGACGAGGCAGGCCGGCGGGGCGTCCGCCGTCGAACCCGCTCAGGTGAGCCTGGACCCCAGCAGGTCCTTGGCCTGCTCGACGAGCTTGTGCTCGGTGAGGACCTCGTAGCGGGTCGCTACGACCTGGGTGACCGAGGTGAAGTCGCGCCGCCCGCGGGTGAAGGCATACCCGATCAGACCCCAGACCAGGCCGAAGACGGCACCGAAGAGCGCCGTCCAGCCGATCGTGAGCAGCGTGTCGCCCGGACCGGCGAAGAGGGCGAAGACGAGGCCGACGAAGAGCCCGAGCCACACCCCGGACAGCGCGCCGCCCAGCGCGACCCGGCCGGTCGTCAGGCGTCCGGTCACCCGCTCGACCTGCTTGAGGTCGGTGCCGACGATGAGCACCTGCTGGACCGGGAACTCCTGGTCGGAGAGGTAGTCCACGGCCTCCTGTGCCTGCTCGTAGCGGTCGTAGACGGCGATGCTCTTCGGGTAGTCGAGGTCGAGCGTGGGGCGCGCCATGGGGCGCGGGGAACCGGTGGGAGTGCTCACCTCGCCATTGTGCCAAGCCGCCCCGACCACCGCGACCGGCCTCGCCGCGCGGCCTCCCCACCGTCGTATTCTTCATCGCGTGAGCACCCACCGCGTCTTCGTCGCCCGCCTGGCCGGCCTGAGCGTCTTCGACCCGCTGGGTGACGAGGTCGGACGGGTGCGCGACGTGGTGGTCACCCTCACCGGTCGGGCCGCCTCCCACGGCCCGCGCGCCATCGGCCTGGCGGTCGAGGTCCCCGGCCGCCGCCGGGTCTTCGTGCCGATCACCCGGGTCACCTCCATCGACGCCGGGCAGGTCATCACCACCGGCCTGGTCAACATGCGCCGCTTCGAGCAGCGGGCCGGGGAGACCCTCGTCGTGGGCGAGCTCTTCGACCGGCAGGTCACCGTCAGCGACGGGGACGACCGGCTGCCGGCCGTGGTCGAGGACGTCGCCATGGACCAGCAGCGCGGGGGCGACTGGCGGCTGACCAAGGTCTTCGTCCGCAAGGGCCGCGCCGAGGCCCCCCGCCGGGGGCTGCTGCGGCGGCGGCGCGGGGAGACGCTGCTGGTGGACGTCGAGGCGGTCGACGGGCTGCAGGAGCAGGGTCCGCCGCAGGCCGCGACCGCGCTGCTGGAGGCCTACGAGGACCTCAAGCCGCCGGACCTCGCCGAGGCGATCCACGACCTGTCGGCGAAGCGTCGGGCCGAGGTGGCCGACGCCTTGGACGACGAGACCCTGGCCGACGTCCTGGAGGAGCTGCCGGACGACGACCGGATAGAGATCCTCACCCACCTCGCGACCGAGCGTGCCGCCGACATCCTCGAGGCGATGCAGCCCGACGACGCGACGGACCTGCTCTCCGACCTGCCCGAGGAGGTGCAGGAGGAGCTGCTGGCGCTCATGGAGCCGGACGAGGCCGCCGACATCCGGCGGCTGCTGACCTACGACGAGAACACCGCGGGCGGCCTCATGACCACCGAGCCGGTGATCCTCGGCCCGGAGGCCAGCATCGCCGAGGCGCTGGCGCTGGTGCCGCGAGGAGATGCACCCCGCGACCGCGTCGCTGGTCTACGTCACCCGGCCCCCGCACGAGACCCCCACCGGTCGGCTGCTGGGCAGCATCCACATCCAGCGCCTGCTGCGCGAGGCCCCACACCAGCCCGTGGGCTCCATCCTCGACACCGACATCGACCCGGTGGCGCCGGGCGCGAGCCTGGGCGTGGTCACCCGGGCCCTGGCGACCTACAACCTCGTGGCGCTCCCGGTGGCCGACCCCGAGGGGCGGCTGCTCGGCGCGGTCACCGTCGACGACGTGCTGGACCACATCCTTCCCGACGACTGGCGCGAGTCGGACCTGACGGAGGCCGGGGATGTCTGAGCCGACCCGACACACGGCGCGCTCCCGCGGTGGCTCGCGGCGGGGCGAGGAGACCAAGGGCGCGCGGCTGGACCAGCCCCTGGCGAAGCAGTCGCGCTGGATGCCGCAGGCCCGCATGGACCCGGAGAGCTTCGGGGCCTTCGCGGAGCGTTTCGCCCGCTTCATGGGCACCGCGCGGTTCCTCGTGTGGATGACCCTCTTCGTGCTGCTCTGGATCGCGTGGAACACGGTCCTGCCGGCCGGGGCCCGCTTCGACCCCTACGCCTTCATCTTCCTCACCCTCATGCTCAGCCTGCAGGCCTCCTACGCCGCGCCGCTGATCCTGCTCGCGCAGAACCGGCAGGACGACCGCGACAAGGTGCAGATGGAGCAGGACCGCTCCCGCGACGAGCGCACCCAGGCGGACACCGAGTTCCTCACCCGGGAGGTGGCCGCCCTCCGGCTGGCGATGCGCGACGTGGCGACCCGTGACTTCGTGCGCTCCGAGCTGCGGGACGTGCTGGAGGAGCTGCGGGAGCAGGACGCGGTCGCCGAGGACGCCGCCGACCCGTCCGCGTCGGGGCCTGACCGGCGACCTCCTCGCGACTGACCGGCGCCTCACCGTACGCCCACGGCCGGCGCGCGACCGCCGTCGGGGTGCCGCGCCGGGGCACCTACCATGGAAGGTATGCCCGCCCCCAGCACCGACGCCCTGCACGCTGCCCTCGCCCGGGTCAACGACCCGGAGATCAAGAAGCCGATCACCGAGCTCGGCATGCTCGAGGCGGTCGACGTCACCGACGAGGGCCACGTCCAGGTGACCGTGCTGCTCACCGTCCCGGGGTGCCCGCTCAAGGACACCATCACGCGGGACGTCACCGCCGCCGTGACCGAGGTCGAGCACGTCACCGGTGTCGACGTCCGGCTCGGGGTCATGAGCGACGAGCAGCGCGGGGCGCTGCGTGACCAGCTGCGCGGCGGGCAGGCGGAGCGGGAGATCCCCTTCGCGCAGCCCGACTCGCTGACGACGGTGTATGCCGTCGCCTCCGGCAAGGGCGGCGTCGGGAAGTCCTCGGTCACCGTCAACCTGGCGGTGGCGATGGCCGCCGAAGGGCTCCGGGTCGGGGTCGTGGACGCCGACATCTACGGCTTCTCGGTCCCCCGGATGATGGGCGTCACCCAGCCGCCGACCCAGGTCGACGACATGATCCTGCCCCCCGTGGCCGAGCCGAGCGGGGTCAAGGTCATCTCGATCGGGATGTTCGTCCCCGGCAACCAGCCGGTGGTGTGGCGCGGGCCGATGCTGCACCGGGCGATGCAGCAGTTCCTCGCCGACGTCTACTGGGGCGATCTGGACGTGCTCCTTCTCGACCTCCCGCCCGGCACCGGCGACATCGCCATCAGCGTCGCCCAGCTGCTCCCGAGCAGCGAGCTGCTCGTCGTCACCACCCCGCAGCAGGCCGCCGCCGAGGTGGCCGAGCGGGCCGGTGCCATCGCGCTGCAGACCCACCAGCGCCTCGCCGGGGTGATCGAGAACATGTCCTGGCTGGAGCTGCCGGACGGCACCCGCACCGAGCTCTTCGGCAGCGGCGGCGGCCAGGCGGTCGCCGACTCGCTGTCCCGCTCGATCGGCGCGCAGGTGCCGCTGCTGGGGCAGGTACCCCTGGACGTCGCGCTGCGCGAGGGCGGCGACCTGGGGTCGCCGGTGGTGGCCGCCGAGGGTCAGCAGGACTCCCCCGCAGCGACCGCGCTGCGCAGCGTGGCGCGGCAGCTGGCCCGCCGTGGTCGCGGTCTGGCGGGCCGCAAGCTCGGCATCACGCCCACCGCGCGCGTCTAGGTCGCGTCGAGGTCGAAGGGGGTCGGCAGGCTCGGGTCGTGGACCGGCAGCGCCGGCGTCATCCGCGCCGAGACCGGCTTCTCGTCGGGTCCGTCCCCCCGCGCGCCTCGGCCGCCCGACGAGGGCTCGGTGAGTGCCTCGCGCACGATGCGGCGCGGGTCGTACTGCCGGGGGTCGAGCTGGCGCCAGTCGATGTCGTCGAAGCCCGGCCCGAGCTCGTCGCGCAGCTGCCCCTTGGCGCCCTCGGCCAGGTCCCGCAGGTAGCGCACGCCCTGCCCGAGCTTCGCGGCGTAGCCGGGCAGCCGGGTCGGTCCGAGGACGAGCAGCGCGGCCAGCACGAGGAGCAGGATCTCTCCCCCGGCGAGGTTCCCGATCACGCCTCTCCTCCGGTCGCAGGGCCGCCGCAGCGGCGGGCGGCGGCCTGCACAGCCTACCTACCCGCCCGAGCCGGCGAGGGTGACCTCGACGGTGCGGCTGCCGTCGTCCCCGTCCCGGATCTCCAGCTCGACGGTGTCTCCGACCGCGTAGGACCGGAGCACCACGATGAGCTGCTGCGAGTCACGGATCGTCATCCCGTCGACGGCGAGGATGACGTCTCCCGGCCGGATCCCGGCCAGGTCGGCCGGCCCCCCGGGCACGACTGGCGGGTCCTCGCCGGCGGCCTCCTCGAGCACCCGGGCGCCGTCGCCGGTATACGTGAGGTCGACCAGGACGCCCATGACCGGGTGCTCGCTGGTCCCGGTCTCGATGAGCTGGGTCGCGGTCCGGTCGGCCTGCTCGGCGGGGACCGCGAAGCCGAGCCCGATGCTGCCGGAGGGCCCGCCGAAACCGGCAGCCTGCGGCACCTGGGCGATCGCCGAGTTGACGCCGACCACCTGCCCGGAGAGGTCCAGCAGGGGGCCGCCGGAGTTGCCCGGGTTGATGGCGGCGTCGGTCTGGATGGCGCTGATGTAGCTCGTGCTCTCCTGCGTCTCCCCGGCCACCACCGGCCGGTCCTTGGCCGAGACGATGCCGCTGGTGACGGTGCTGTCGAGCCCCAGCGGGGCGCCGACGGCGACGACGGTCTGGCCGACCCGGAGGGTGTCGGAGTCGGCGAAGGCGAGCGGGGCCAGGTCGGTGCGGTCCACGCGGAGCACGGCGATGTCGTAGGCCTGCTCGGAGCCCACCAGCTCGGCGTCCATCGGCTCCTCGCCGGGCAGCTCGACGACGATGGGGTCGTCCTCGCCGGCGACCTTGATCACGTGGTGGTTGGTGAGCAGGTAGCCGTCCTCCCGGACGACGAAGCCCGAGCCCAGCCCCAGCTCGCCGTCCTCGCCGATGGAGATGAGCGCGACGCTGGGCAGCACGGCCTGCGAGAGCCCGCTGATCGTGCCGTCGGCCTCCACCGGTGGCGCTGGGGCTGCCGCCTCGTCGTCGACCGAGGCAGACTCTGCCGCCGGCACCTGCTCCTCCGGCACGCTCGTGGTGTCCAGCCGGTCGGCCAGGACCGCACCACCCATCCCCCCGAGCAGACCACCCAGCACGGCGACGACCACCACGGGGGCGAGGCTGCGACGACCGCTCATGGCAGTCGATTGTGCCAGCGCACCCCTCAGCCCAGCGCGGCGGCCGGGCGCCCGAGGGCCGCGCCGCCCTGGCTGTGGCCGCGGCTGGGGCGGCGGTGGGCCAGCGACTGGCGCAGCAGTGCGCGCCCGCGGTGGATCCGCGACCGGACGGTGCCCATCTTGACCCCCAGCGTCTGCGCGACCTCCTCGTAGGAGTAGCCCTCGATGTCCGCGAGCACCACCGCGGCCCGGAACTGCGGCGGCAGGGCGTTCAGCGCCTCCTGGATGTCGCCGTCCAGGTGCGTCATGGCGTAGACCTGCTCCGGGTCGGTGCCCGAGGCGCACAGCGGCAGGCGGGCGGACAGCTCGTCGGTGAGCGCGTCGAACCGGATCCGCTGCCGACGGCGCACCTTGTCGAGGAAGAGGTTGGTCGTGATCCGGTGCAACCACCCCTCGAAGGTGCCGGGGCGGAAGGAGTCCAACGAGCGGAAGACGCGCACGAAGACGTCCTGGGTGAGATCCTCCGCCTCGTGCGGGTCGCCGGTCAGCCGGTAGGCGAGCCGGTAGACGCGGGGCGAGTGCTCGCGGACGATCTCCTCCCAGCTCGGGGGGACCCAGTCTGACGCCGACATGACCCCACGGTGGCAGGTCCGGCTGGGAGCCGGCTGGGCGGCGGGCTGGCGCTAGGCTGTCGGCCATGGCAGCACCCAAGGCCTCCTCGATCGCCTACGCCGAGGACTTCATCGCACCCCACCCGGTCATCGAGTCCGCGCAGCGACGCGGCGAGGAGCTCGGGGCCACCCCGCTCGGCAACGGCGCGGGGGCGACCTTGCGGCTGCTCGCGGCGGCCGTGCGCGCCGCGCACGTGGTGGAGGTGGGGACCGGCGCGGGAAGCTCCGGTCTGTGGCTGCTGCAGGGTATGCCCCGCGACGGCATCCTCACCACGATCGACAGCGACCCGGAGCACCAGCGGGCGGCTCGCGAGGCCTACTCCGCCGCCGGTATCCCGCCGCAGCGGACCCGGGTGATCAGCGGGGACGCCGCCGCCGTGCTGGGCCGGCTGACCGACGGGGCCTACGACCTCGTGCTCGTCGACGCCGACAAGGACGGCTACCCGGTCTACGTCGAGGCGGCGCTGCGCCTGCTGCGCCCCGGGGGCCTGCTGGTGCTGGACAACATGCTCTGGCACGACAAGGTGGCCGACCCGGCGGCGCGGGACGAGATCACGACCGTCCTGCGGGACCTCGGCAAGTCGCTGCGCGAGGAGGAGGGGCTGGTCCCGGCGCTGCTGCCGGTGGGTGACGGGCTGTTCGTCGCGGTCAAGCGCTGAGCGCACGACGACGGCCCCCGGACGCGATGTCCGGGGGCCGTCGTCGTGCGGGCGGTCGGTCAGCCCACGCAGTCCTGGATGGCCTGGCCGAGGGCCCCTGCCTCCTCGGCGTTCATCTCGACGACCAGGCGCCCGCCACCCTCCAGAGGCATCCGCAGGACGATGCCGCGGCCCTCCTTGGTGACTTCCAGCGGACCATCTCCGGTGCGAGGCTTCATTGCTGCCATGGTTGCCCTTCCTCGTGCGCGGCCGCGTGCCGCTCGCCCGCCGCGGTGTCGACGGAGCCGTACCTGCCTGCGATTATCCCCCCTCCCGGCCCGCCCGCATAATCGGGATACCCGCCGGACGGGACCGCTGGCTGCCCGTCGTGCGGCACACTGTCAGCGTGCAAGCCCGCTCCGCCGTCGTCGACCTCTTCGGCGACCACCTGCGACGACGTGGCTGGTGGGCGCCCGTCTCGGCCATCCTCACGCTCACCGGGACGGTCGAGGTGGCGGCCCCCGCCACGCGCACCGCGATCTCCCGGCTGGCGGCGCAGGGCTGGCTCGAGCCGCGCACCGAGACCGGATCCCGGGGGTATGTCGCGAGCGCCCGCGCGCAGGACCGCTGGCACCGCGCGCACGAGCGCATCTACGCCAGCTCGGCCCCGCCGTGGGACGGCCGCTGGCACGTCGTGCACGTGGACAGCGGGGGAGACCGGAGGCGTCGTGAGCAGGTGGCGGCGACCCTGGCCTACCTCGGCTACGGCCGGCTGGGCGGGGGCGGCTGGGTCAGCCCGCGGCCGAGCCCCGAGCTCGCGGCCTCGCTCGCCCCGCTCGAGATCGGCTGGGTCGCCGTGCACGGCGCGCTGGACCCGGTGCAGGACGGCTCCCTGCTCGCCGCGCGCGTCTGGGACCTCGAGGGGATCGCCGCGCAGCACCGCCGCTTCGAGGCGGGCCTGCCCGCCGTGGCGGAGGTCGCGGGCGCCGGACCGGAGCAGTCCTACCGCGACCGCACGCTCCTGGTGCACGAGTGGCGGCGGTTCCTCTTCCGCGACCCGGAGCTGCCGCGGCAGGTCCTGCCGGCGGACTGGCCCGGGCACCGGTCGCGGGAGCGATTCCTGGAGCTGGCCCGGGCGCTGGCCCCGGCGGCCGACCGTCACGTGGACGAGGTGCTGGGTCCTCCCACCGGTTAGGTTGGCCCGATGAGCACCGAGACCTTCCCCGTCCGCGTCGAGCACGACCCCGCGACGGGCGTCGCCACCCTCACCCTGGGCCGCCCGGAGGCGATGAACTCGCTCGACGTCGCCACCAAGGAGGTGCTCCTCGCGGCGCTGCAGCAGGTGGCGGCCGACCCCGAGGTGCGGTGCGTGGTGCTGACGGGGTCCGGTCGGGCCTTCTGCGTCGGCCAGGACCTCAAGGAGCACGTCGGACTGCTGGGCCAGGACGCCGAGGCGCTGTGGCGCACGGTCTCCGAGCACTACAACCCGGTCGTCGAGCTGCTCGCGACGATGGACAAGCCGGTGGTGGCGGCGGTCAACGGCGTCGCCGCCGGGGCGGGGGCAGCCTTCGCCTTCGCCTGCGACCTGCGCTACGTCGCCGCGTCGGCGGGCTTCAACCTCGCCTTCACCGGGATCGCCCTGTCCTGCGACTCCGGGACGTCCTGGTCGCTCCCCCGCCTCGTCGGCACCGCCCGGGCCAAGGAGCTGCTCCTCTTCCCGCGCACCGTGCCCGCGCAGGAGGCGCTGGAGCTCGGGCTGGCCACGGAGGTGGTCCCCGACGCCGAGCTCGGTGACCGGGTCGCCCAGGTGGCCCAGGAGCTGGCCGCGGGCCCGACGCTCGCCTACGGCGCGGTGCGCCGGGCGGTCGCCTTCTCCGCCGGCCACGGCCTGGCCGAGTCGCTGGCGGTCGAGGACCAGCTCATGACCCGGACCGGCACCAGCGAGGACCACCGCACCGCTGTCGACGCCTTCCTCGCCAAGGAGAAGCCCGTCTACCGCGGCCGGTGATCGTCCCGGCCTCCGGGGGTCACGGCGGGTAGTCGCTGGGCGGCTCGAAGCGGAAGAGGTACCAGCCCCACCACACCTGCGCCGCGACCATCAGCACGACCAGCGCGGCGGTCCGCGCCGGGAGCAGCCAGCGCGGGCGCCGCGGCCCTTGGCCCGGTGCCCACCCGGCACCCGCGAGCACCACGAAGAGCGGGAAGAGCAGCATGAGGTAGCGGTAGAGGCTCGTCCACGGGTCCAGGGCCGCGAAGAGGTAGAGCGCGTAGCCCAGGCACCAGGTGCGCAGCGCCAGCCCCAGACCGGCCGCCCACGGCCCCACGACCGCGAGCATCAGCAGCCCGATCCCGGCCGCCAGCACCAGCAGCCCGACGAGGTCACCCCACAACCACTGGGCGCGCTCGATGCTGGGAAGGAAGGGCAGCACCGCCTCACCGCCACGCCAGGCGGACATCGTCGCGGTGTAGGCGTCCGCCCGGCCCGTGCCCCACCAGGCGACCGCCGGCCACACGAGCCCGGCGAGGCCGCACCCGAGCAGCGCCGCGGCCATCCCGGCATACTCCCCCGCCGCGACCGGGCGGGTGCCCCGCTCGCGCCACCGCGCCACGACCACGACCAGGGCCACCAGACCCAGCGGGAGCGCCACCGGGCGCGCCAGCCCGGTGAGCAGCGCGACGACGCCGGCCGCCCACCACCGCTCGCGCACCAGCAGCCAGAGCGCGCCGGCCAGGACGAGCAGCGCCAACGACTCGGTGTAGGCGACTGGAAGGTCGGGGAGCTCGGGTAGGCGCCGAGCAGGGCCACCCCCGCCAGCGCACCGACGGTGCCGACCCGCTCGCGGAGCAGACCGGCGACGACCAGCGCCGCGGCATACCCCAGGACGGTGGCGACCACGGGACCGGCGACGGCGAACGGCCACCCCGTGAGACCCATGAGCCCCCGGGCGAGCAGCGGGAAGACCGGGTAGAACGCCCACGGGTTCTGCTGGACCAGTCCGTCCGCGCCGACCGGGAGCTCGACGGGGTAGCCCTCCGTCGCGATCCGCTCGTACCACTGCCCGTCCCACAGCGTGGCGAACTGGAAGTACAGCCCCACCCCGGCGTCGTCGTAGACCGAGGGGTCCTGGTGGTGGTGAGCCAGCCGCCACAGGATCAGCCCGCTCACCGCACGGAGCGCGGACCACAGCAGCAGGACGGTCCCGACGAAGCGCAGGTCGAGCGCGCGGCGACCGGTGCGGCGCCGCTCGCGGGACGCCGCCGTCATGACGTGCGGCGCATCTCCGTCAGCCGCGACCCGGACCGGGAGGAGCCGGCCCGGAAGCAGCCGACCAGATGGTCGTCGACCAGCCCGCAGGCCTGCATGGCGGCGTAGAGGGTGGTCGGACCGACCTGCTCGAAGCCCGCCTTGCGCAGCCGCTTGGCGAGCAGCTCGGACTCGGAGGTCTGCGTCGGCACGTCGGCGAAGCTGCGGGGGCGGGGTGTGGGCTCGGGCGCATGGGTCCAGAGCAGCTCCTCGAGGCCGCCGTGCTCACGTAGCTCGATCGTGGCCCGGGCGTTGGCGATGGTCGCCTCGATCTTGCGGCGGTTGCGCACGATCCCCTCGTGCTGCAGCAGCCGCTGCACGTCGGCCTCGGTGAAGCGGGCCACGACGTCCGCGTCGAAGTCCGCGAAGGCCTCACGGAAGCCGGGGCGCTTGCGCAGGATCACCACCCACGAGAGTCCGCTCTGGAAACCCTCGAGGCACAGGCGTTCGAGCAGGGCGCTCTCGCCGTGGACCGGCTTGCCCCACTCACGGTCGTGGTAGTCCCGGTAGTCGGCGTGGTTGATGCCGGGCCACCCGCACCGGGCGACGCCGTCCTGCCCCACGAAGAGATCACTGTCATCGGTGCGCTGCATCGCTCCCCCTGTCGTCGTCGATGGTTGGTGGCCCCTCCTCGCCGCGCAGCCGCGCGATCTCCGCGTCCCGCTCGGTCAGCTCGAGAGCCAGCCGCTCCAGCGTCCCGTCGACCTGCTCCATGCGGTAGCCGCGCAGGGCCTGGTCGAAGCGCAGCGACCGGACCTCGCCCGGCCCCACCGGACCGGCCGGGAGCCCCTGTGCCGACTGCGTGCCCACCGCCTCCGGCGTCCCGGGCAGGTCACGACGGGCGACCGCCCACGCCAGCACCGCGCCGAGGGCGACCACCCCAGCGACGACCCCGACGATGATCACGGCACCGATCATGGCACGTCGGTGGGCCGGTGGAAGAACCCGCCCCGGGCCTGCTCAGACGTCCCGCTCCCCGGGCGCCTCGCGGCCCTGCCGATGGCGGGTGACCCACCGCACGACCTCCTCCACGTCGTCGGTCACGCGCATCAGGTCGAGGTCGCCCGGCGAGATCATGCCCTCAGCCAGCAGGGTCTGCTCGAGCCAGTCCAGCAGGGGCGCCCAGTAGGACCGGCCGACGAGCACGATCGGGAAGTTGGTCACCTTGCCGGTCTGGATGAGGGTGACCGCCTCGAAGAGCTCGTCCAACGTGCCCACCCCACCGGGCAGCACGACGAAGCCCTCGGAGTACTTCACGAACATCGTCTTGCGCACGAAGAAGTAGCGGAAGTCGATCCCGAGGTCGACGTACTCGTTGAGCCCGGTCTCGAAGGGCAGCTCGATGCCGAGCCCCACCGAGGTGCCGCCGGCTCCCGACGCACCCTTGTTGGCCGCCTCCATCGCGCCGGGACCGCCCCCGGTGATGACGGCATACCCGGCCTGGGCCAACGCCTGCCCCACCTGGACCCCGAGCGCGTAGTAGGGGTGGTCGGCCGGGGTCCGGGCCGAGCCGAAGACCGCGACCGCCGGGCCGATCTCGGCCAGCGCCCCGAAACCCTCCACGAACTCGGCCTGGATCCGCATGACGCGCCACGGGTCGGAGTGGACCCAGTCGGTGGGCCCGGCGTCGTCGAGCAGCCGCTGGTCGGTGGTGGTACGCGGCACCTGCGTCCCCCGCAGCGTCACCGGCCCCTGGTGGTAGTCGCTGCGTGGTGTCACGGCACCGACCCTACGCCAGCCGCAGGGCCGTGGCGGATGCTCCCTAGACTGGTGCCGATGACCCGCTCCCGCGCCTCCCGTCTGATGGTGCCCGTCCTCGTCGTCGGCCTCACCGCAACCGGGGCGGTGCTCGGCACGCGGTGGGCCGCCGCCGAGCTCTCCCCCTCCCGCTGCGTCTTCACCGCCGCCGGAGAGGAGGTCCGGCTCACGCCGGAGCAGGCCGCCAACGCCGGCACGATCGCCGCGGTGTCGGTGCAGCGGGGGCTGCCGCCACGGGCCGCGACCATCGCGCTGGCGACCGCGATCCAGGAGAGCAAGCTGCGCAACCTGCGCTACGGCGACGCCGACAGCCAGGGCCTGTTCCAGCAGCGCCCCAGCCAGGGGTGGGGCTCGGTGGAGCAGATCACCGACCCGGTCTACGCCAGCAACGCCTTCTACGACGCGCTGGTCCAGGTGGAGGGCTGGGACCAGGGGGTGGTCACCGAGGTGGCGCAGGAGGTGCAGCGCAGCGCCTTCCCCGAGGCGTATGCCGACCACGAGCAGGAGGGCCGGGTGCTCGCCTCGATCCTCACCGGGCAGGAGGGCACGGGCACCGACCTCACCTGCCGCGTCGCCGACGGGACCCAGGCCGGGTCGGCGCAGGCGATCGCCGACAAGGCGCTCGCCCAGCTCGGGATGCCGGCCCAGGTGGACGGCCAGACGGTGGTTCTGGACCCTGGGGACGCGCGGCGGGCCTGGGCCGCGGCCACGTGGGCCGTGACGCACGCCCAGGCGGAGGACGTCAGCTCGGTGCGGGTCCAGGGCCGCGCCTGGGACCGTCGCTCCGGCGAGTGGTCGGACGTCGACGGCGAGGGGTCACCCACCGCCGTCGTCGTCGAGGTCGGCTGAGCCCTCCGGTCAGCCGCGCTGGTCGACGGGGACGTAGGAGCGCTCGCCCTCGCCGACGTAGACCTGACGGGGTCGGCCGATCTTGGTGGCGGGGTCGGCGATCATCTCGCGGTACTGCGCGATCCAGCCGGGCAGCCGGCCGATCGCGAAGAGCACGGTGAACATGTCGGTGGGGAAGCCCATCGACTCGTAGATCAGACCGGTGTAGAAGTCGACGTTGGGGTAGAGCTTGCGCTCCACGAAGTAGTCGTCCTCCAGCGCCTTCTGCTCCAGCTCGGCGGCCAGCTCCAGCAACGGGTTGTCGCCGGCCTTGGCGAGCATCTCGTGCGCGGTGTCCTTGACGATCGCGGCGCGCGGGTCGTAGTTCTTGTAGACCCGGTGGCCGAAGCCCATGAGCTTGACCCCGTCCTCCTTGTCCTTGACCTTGCGCACGAACTCGCCGACGTCGCCGCCGTCGGCCTTGATCTGCTCCAGCATCGCGAGGACCGCGCTGTTGGCCCCGCCGTGCAGCGGACCGGAGAGGGCGTGGATGCCGGCCGAGATGGAGTTGAAGAGGTTGGCCTCGGAGGACCCGACGAGCCGGACCGTGGAGGTCGAGCAGTTCTGCTCGTGGTCGGCGTGCAGGATGAAGAGCTGGTCCAGGGCACGGGCCACGACCGGGTCGAGCTCGTACTTCTCGGTGGGCTGCCCGAAGGTCATCCACAGGAAGTTCTCGACGAGGTTGTAGTCGTTGTCCGGGTAGAGGATCGACTGCCCCCGGCTCTTGCGGAAGGCGTAGGCCGCGATCGTCGGCAGCTTGGCCATGAGCCGGATCGTGGAGATCTCGACGGCCTCCGGGTCGTGCGGGTCCAGGCTGTCCTGGTAGAAGGTGCCCATCGCGGACACGCCGGAGGAGAGCACCGACATCGGGTGAGCGTCGCGGGGGAAGCCGTCGAAGAAGTTCTTCATGTCCTCGACCAGCAGGGTGTGCCGGCGCAGCCGCCCGTCGAAGTCCTCCAGCTCGGAGGCGCTCGGCAGGTGGCCGTAGATGAGCAGGTAGCTCGTCTCCAGGAAGGTCGACTGCTCGGCGAGCTGGTCGATCGTGTAGCCGCGGTAGCGCAGGATGCCCTCGCCACCGTCGATGTAGGTGATCTCGGACTGGCAGGAGGCGGTGTTGACGAAGCCGACGTCCAGGGTCACGTCGCCGGTGGTCTTCAGCAGGGCGCTGATGTCCAGGCCGTTGTTGCCCTCGGCCGCGGGCACGACGGGCAGGGACAACTCGTGCTCGCCGTGCCTGAGGCTGGCCGCGTTCGTGCTGCTGGTGGTGTCGGTCATCAGGTCCTCCTGGAGGTGGTGGGCCGTGCGAGGGTGTGCGGGTCGAGGGTCAGGTCACTCGTCGTGGCTCTGCGGCGGCAGCTGTGCCACGACCGGGTGGTCCTTGGCGATGACGCCCATCTTGGCCGCTCCGCCGGGGCTGCCCAGGTCGTCGAAGAACTCGACGTTGGCCTTGTAGTAGTCGGCCCACTCCTCGGGGACGTCGTCCTCGTAGTAGATCGCCTCCACCGGGCAGACCGGCTCGCAGGCACCGCAGTCGACGCACTCGTCGGGGTGGATGTAGAGCGAGCGCTCACCCTCGTAGATGCAGTCGACCGGGCACTCCTCGATGCAGGCCTTGTCCTTCAGGTCCACGCAGGGCTGGGCGATCACGTACGTCATGGGCACAGACTACGGCGTCGCCGGAGCCCGTGACGCCACGGGGTGGAGCGGTCCGACCGCGTCGCCCGACCGCTCAGGACCCGGCCTGCGGGTTGGTGCACACGATCTCGTCGGCGGCGTCGTAGGTCGTGGTGAAGTCGTCCCGGCCGACCTCCTCGCCCCCGCTGCGCAGAATCCTGGTGTTGCGGATGGTGAAGCCGTCGGCCGGGGCCTGCGGCACGCAGTCCGCGCGGTCGTCCACGCGCCGCTCGCCCGTCGTGACGTCCCGGCGAGCGCCGTCGACGGTCTCCACGGTGTACTGCCGGTCACCCAGCAGCACCATGACGATGTCGTCGCCGCTGATCCAGGTCTGCACCACGACGGGGGTGTCGGTGTCGTTGGTCCAGACGTTGTCGATGGACGGGATGGCCAGGGTCGCCTCCCGACCCGCCGGGTAGCGGGAGATGTAGAACGAGTGCGGCGTATGGGCGTCCAGCTGCACCCCGGCGAACCAGCTCGCGTTGAAGACGACGGTGGAGATCTGGGAGAGCCCCCCGCCCATGCCCATGACGAGCCGCCCGTCGACGATGACGGGGGCCTCGACATACCCGTTGGCCGCCGTGATGTCGCCGAGAGCGGCACCCAGGCTGAACTGCTCGCCCGGCATCACGACGGTGCCGTTGACGTTGGCGACCCCCGCGCGCAGGTTGGCGGTGCGGGCCTCGTTGCTCGCCCCGGTCGGGAAGGTCGAGGAGAAGGAGGCCATCTCGCTGAAGCTCCAGTCCTCCGACACCGAGGTGGGGATCTCGGGCTCGATCGTCTCGACGTCCGCGTTGATCGTGCGGGCATCACCCTGGGCCGGGAGCGCCTCGCGCACGACATCGACGAGCCCGTCCTCGGCGAGGGCGTAGCCGACCCGGGAGCCGACGACCTCCACGTCGGAGCCCGCGAGCCGCACCGTGGCGTCCCGCGGTCCACGCTCCAGGCGTCCCAGGTCCTGGCGGATGCGGGCGAGCGTGGCCTCCTCGTCGATACCGAGGGTGAGGTCCCCTCCGTCCTGCTGGACCCGCAGCAGCTGCAGCAGGTCGCGCCGGGCCAGCTCGGCCCGTGCCGTCTCCTCGTCGTCACCCTCTCCCCTGCTGGCGCGCACCACGACCGGGGCGTCCAGGGCCGGGTCGAGGTCCTCCTCGGTGAACCGGTCGATCTCCTGCGCCGTGAGCTCGGGGCGCTGACCGGTGGCGACCGCGGCGACCTCGCGCTCGTCCCCGCTCTCGTCGTCCCAGACCTGCCGCTCCCAGGCCTGCCCCACCTCGTCCGCCGTGCCCTCGACGTCCAAGGTGCGGCCGTCGCGGGCGTCCGTGACCTGCACGCCGTCGGCGGACAGGCTGATCTCGCCCTCGACGGGAGTGCTGTCGTAGTCCTCCGCGAACCGGCCCAGCTCGGCCTCGAGGACCTCGCGGTCCACGGCGCCGTAGAGCGGCAGGTCCCGGTCGGCACCGGCCACGTGGTCCCAGATGCGGACCGGGTTGAAGGACAGGCCCGTGACCCCGCGCAGGGTCCGGTCCAGGTCCAGCGTCAGACCCGCCTCCTGCGGCACCAGGTCGAGCTCCACGGGCTGCCCCGGCTCACCCTCGGCACCGTCGGCCTCCACCTCCAGCAGCAGCGGCTCGGTGGCGCGGTCCCCCAGCTCCCGCTCGAGCTCCGCCCGAGCCTCCGCCTCGGTGAGAGAGCCGATGTCCACCCCGGCCACGCTGACCCCCGATGCCGGTCGGTCCTTGAAGTAGAACGCCGCGCCGACGTAGATCACCGCGAGCACCAGCAGCGCCGCCGCCAGGCGGCCTACGACGGCCCACCAGCCGCGGCCTTCGCTCTCCTCCCGCAGACCGGGTCGGTCGGTGGCGTCAGCCATCAGCTCTCCGTCTCCTCGTGATGCGTCGCCCGGACACGGTGCCGGGTCGCGGTGCGGGCGCGCCGACCCGGCGCGGCACCGGCTACCGCAGCTCTCCCAGCCGTCCACGGTAGTGCACCAGCGCCCCGGTGTCGGTGGGGCGCGCCTCGAGCCCGAGCACCTCGCCCAGCACCAGGTGGTGGTCCCCCGCCTCCCGCACGTCGACGGTCCGGCACTCGAAGGTCGCCAGCGCGTCGTCCACGAGCGCCGTGCCGGTTGCCGCCCCGTGGTGGTGAGGCACCCGACCGAGCTGGTCGTGCAGCGGACGCCCGACCTCCCCCAGCCACTGTGCCACCCACCGTTGGCGCGAGGAGAGGACGCTGACCCCGAGCGGCGAGCCGTCCTCGACCGCCTCGAGCACCCGCGCCTCGGGGTGCAGGCTCACCAGGAGGAGCACCGGGTCCAGCGACACGCTGTCAGGGAGTCCACGGTGAGCGCCACGTCGTGGCCGCGCAGCCGGGCGGTGACCACCGCCACCCCGCTGGCGAAGCGACCCATCGCCAGGCGGTAGACCGCCGGGTCGACCGCATCCGGCTGGGCCGCGGTCACGACGGCACCCCCTGCACCTCGGCGAGCCGGTCGCGGGCCTGCGGCCAGCGGGCGTAGGCCTCGCGCCCGGGGAGCCGGGCCGCGACGTCGTTGGACAGGGTGTACCACCCCTCGTGCAGCGTCACCTGGGTCGGGTGCTCCCGCAGGGCCTCCCGCTGGCGGCTCAGCGCACCGGCGTCCACGACGGCGTGCGTGACCGCCGCGTCCTCGACGACGGAGGGTGGGTAGGGCTCGTCCGGCCCGGGGACCGTGGCGACGCCCCCGGCCGGGCTGCGTACCCCCTCGGGGACGTGCTCGGCCAGCCACCGGCGGTCCTGGGCCGCCCAGCTCGCGGGCGTGAGGACGACGAACAGCCGGGGCGCCGGCTCGGACGCGCCCAGCAGCTCGACCGCACGTACGGTGACACGGTGGGCCTGGACGTGGTCCGGGTGACCGTAGCCGCCCCAGGGGTCGTAGGTGAGCACCACGTCCGGCCGCAGCGGGCCGAGCTGCGCCGCGAGGGTCCGGGCCGCGACCTCCACGTCGGCACCGGCGAAGGCCCGCGGGTGCTCCGCGGCGGCCGAGCCCGCCATGCCGCTGTCGCGCCACCGCGGCCGCTCGCCGCCGAGGAACTGGTGCCGCACGCCGAGGGCCCGCATGGCGCGGTCGAGCTCACCCCGGCGGTGCTCGCCCAGACCTTCGGCGCCCTCCAGGTGGGCGAGCGCAGGGGTGATGACCTCACCCTCCTCCCCGAGGGTGCAGGTGATGACGTGGACGTCGTCGCCGGCCTCCACGTGGTGCGCCAGCGTGAGCCCGGTGGTCAGGGTCTCGTCGTCCGGGTGGGCGTGCACGGCGACCAGGCGCAGCGGCCGGTCCGTCGGCATCCCCGCACGCAGGTCCGGGCGCCCGTCCACGGCTCAGCCCCGGGACCGGGCGGCCTTCGCCCGCTGGTTGGCGTCGAGGATGACCTTGCGCACCCGCACGGCCTCCGGCGTCACCTCCACGCACTCGTCCTCGCGGCAGAACTCCAGCGACTGCTCCAGCGAGAGCACGCGCGGCGGGACGAGCCGCTCCAGGACGTCGGCCCCGGCGGACCGCACGTTGGTCAGCTTGCGCTCCTTGGTGATGTTGACGTCCATGTCGTCGGCGCGCGAGTTCTCCCCGACGATCATGCCCTCGTAGACCTCGGTGGTCGGCTCCAGGAACATCGTCCCGCGCTCCTGCAGGTTGAACATCGCGTAGGACGTCGCCACACCGGACCGGTCGGAGACCAGGGACCCGGACTGGCGGGTGCGGATGTCGCCGAACCAGGGGGCATACCCGTCGAAGACGTGGTGGGCGATGCCCGTCCCCCGCGTCTCGGTGAGGAACTCGGTGCGGAAGCCGATGAGTCCGCGGGAGGGTACGACGTACTCCATCCGGATCCACCCGGTCCCGTGGTTGGTCATCTGCTCCATCCGACCCTTGCGGGCCGCCATGAGCTGGGTGATCGTCCCCAGGTGCTCCTCCGGGGTGTCGATCGTCAGCCGCTCCACCGGCTCCTGCAGCTTCCCGTCGACCTCGCGGGTCACGACCTGCGGCTTGCCGACGGTGAGCTCGTAGCCCTCGCGGCGCATCTGCTCGACGAGGATCGCCAGCGCCAGCTCCCCGCGGCCCTGGACCTCCCACGCGTCGGGGCGCTCGGTGGGCAGCACCCGCAGCGAGACATTGCCGACGAGCTCCTTGTCGAGCCGGTCCTTGACGAGGCGCGCGGTGACCTTGCCGCCCTTGACCCGGCCCGCGAGCGGGCTGGTGTTGGTGCCGATCGTCATCGAGATGGCCGGCTCGTCGACCGTGATGAGCGGCAGCGGCACCGGGTCGGTCGGGTCGGCGAGGGTCTCGCCGATGGTGATGTCCGGTATGCCGGCGATCGCGATGATGTCACCCGGCCCCGCCTGCTCCGCCGGCTTGCGCTCCAGCGCCTCGGTGAGCAGCAGCTCGGTGATCTTCACCGGCGTCACCGAGCCGTCGCGGCGGCACCAGGCGACCTGCTGACCCTTGCGGATCTCGCCCTCGTGGACGCGGCACAGCGCCAGCCGGCCGAGGAAAGGGCTGGAGTCGAGGTTGGTCACGTGCGCCTGCAGCGGCGCGCCCGGCGTGTAGGTCGGTGCCGGGACCGTCTCCAGGATGGTCGCGAAGAGCGGCTCGAGGTCGGGGCTGTCGGGCAGCTCGCCGTCGACGGGCGCCTCGAGGCTCGCCCGCCCGGCCTTGGCCGAGGCGTAGACGACCGGGAAGTCCAGGGCGGCCTCGACCTGGGCCGGGTCGTGCTCGTCGAGCAGGTCCATGAAGAGGGCGTAGACCTCGTCCACGACGTCGCTGATCCGACTGTCCGGGCGGTCCACCTTGTTGATGCACAGCACCACGGGCAGGTGCGCGGCGAGCGCCTTGCGCAGCACGAAGCGGGTCTGGGGCAGGGGGCCCTCCGAGGCGTCCACCAGCAGCACGACGCCGTCGACCATCGACAGCCCGCGCTCGACCTCGCCGCCGAAGTCGGCGTGCCCGGGGGTGTCGATGATGTTGATCGTCATCCCGCCCTCGGGGGCCGAGGCGCCGGCGTAGCGGATGGCCGTGTTCTTGGCCAGGATCGTGATGCCCTTCTCGCGCTCGAGGTCGCCGGAGTCCATGACCCGCTCCACGTCGGAGGCGTCCCCCCGGTGGTCGGCGAAGGCCCCGCCCTGGGTCAGCATGGCGTCGACCAGCGTCGTCTTGCCGTGGTCGACGTGCGCCACGATGGCGACGTTGCGGATGTCTGCGCGCAGCGCGGAGGGCAGGCCGGAGGAGGGGTCACCGTGGGGCATGGCGCCAGTGTCTCACCCGGCCGGGGGCCCAGAGAACCACACGCGCGCCCCTCAGCGGTGCAGCAGCGGCTCGAGGTGACGGACGACCGGCAGGTCGTGCTCGAGCCAGGGGACCTGCCACAGCTCGTGCGCGCGCAGCCAGCGCAGCTCGTCGTGGTCCTCGAGCGGGAGCGGGGCTGCCCCGCCGGGCTCGGCGACCGCCCACCAGAGCCACATCTGCCAGGGGTCGGACAGCGGCCACGCCCCACCGACCCGCTCCCCGAGCCGCACCCGCACGCCCAGCTCCTCGTGGGCCTCCCGCACCGCGGCGTCCGCCGGGTCCTCGCCCGCCTCCACCTTGCCGCCGGGGAACTCCCACCCGCCGGCCAGCCGCGGCGGGGCGCTGCGGCGACCGGCGAGCACCTCCGTCGGCCGGTCCAGGTCGTCGCAGAGGGCGATCGCGGCGATGACGGGCATACCCCCATCCTGGCAGGCTGCAGTTGCCGTCAGGGCAGGTCACGGTCCCGTCACGAAGCGCCCGGCACCCTTGGCAACCGGCCCCCGGTGTGGTCTCCTCACCGGTTAGACCGGGAAAACCCACGCCCGGGCATCACCTGACGTAGGAGGCACGATGAAGAACCGCAGGGTCGCGATCGCCGCGACCAGTGCAGCTCTGGCCCTCGTCCTGAGCTCGTGCGCGGAGTCCGAGCGCGACTCGGGCTCGGACGCGGGCGGAGACGAGCAGGGCTCCGGATCGTCGGAGGAGGCCGGCGGCGGCGAGACCTCCGACGCGACGTTCGTCTTCGGCGCGGCGGGCGCCCCGGCGACCTTCGACCCGTTCTACGCCAGCGACGGCGAGACCTTCCGGGTCACCCGGCAGATCTACCAGAACCTCATCGGCATCGAGCCCGGCGGCACCGAGGGCGTGCCCGAGCTGGCCACCAGCTGGGAGAGCGAGGACGGCCTCACCTGGACCTTCGAGCTGCAGGAGGGCGTGACCTTCCACGACGGCACGGACTTCAACGCCGAGGCCGTCTGCGCCAACTTCGAGCGCTGGGCCGACCAGAACGAGACCGGCCAGCTCCCGGCCGCGGCCTACTACTACGGCAACGACTTCGGCTTCGGGGACGACAGCCTCTACGAGTCGTGCGAGGCCACCGACGAGCTCACCGCCACGGTGGTCGTCAGCCGCGTGACCGGCAAGTTCCCGATGGTGCTCTCGCAGTCCTCCTACGCCATCCAGTCACCCACCGCGATGGAGGAGTACGACGCCAACGGCATCACCGCCGAGGGCGACGCGCTCGTCTTCCCGGAGTACGCCCAGGAGCACCCGACCGGGACCGGGCCCTTCACCTTCGAGTCCTACGACAACGCCGGTGGCACCGTGACGCTCGCCCGCAACGAGGACTTCTGGGGCGAGACCGCCGGGGTCGCCACCCTCGTCTTCAACATCATCCCGGACGAGAACGCCCGCCGGCAGGAGCTCGAGGCCGGCACCATCAACGGTTACGACCTGCCCAACCCGGTCGACTGGCAGGCGCTCGAGGAGGCCGGTCAGCAGGTCCTCATCCGTGACCCGTTCAACGTGCTCTACCTGGCGCTGAACCCGGTCGCCGACGAGCAGCTCGAGGACCCGCTGGTGCGGCAGGCGCTCTACCACGCCATCAATCGCGAGCAGCTGGTCGCCAGCCAGCTCCCGGAGGGCGCCTCGGTGGCCACCCAGTTCATGCCGGACACGGTGAGCGGCTGGAACGGCGACATCGCCCCCTACGAGTACGACGTGGAGCGCGCGCAGGAGCTGCTCGAGGAGGCCGGCGCGTCCGACCTCACGATCGAGCTGTGGTACCCCTCGGAGGTGACCCGGCCCTACATGCCGGACCCGCAGCGCGTCTTCGACGCGGTCCGCACCGACTGGGAGGCCGCGGGCATCACCGTCGAGCCGGTCACCAAGCCGTGGAACGGTGGCTACATCGACGACACGACGAGCTCGCGGGCGCCCGCCTACTTCCTGGGCTGGACCGGTGACCTCAACTCGGCGGACAACTTCCTGTGCGCCTTCTTCTGCGGTGACGACAACCAGTTCGGGACCAGCGCCTACGACTGGAACTCCGACCTGCAGGAGCAGCTCCAGGCCGCCGACGCCGAGGCCGACGAGGCGACGCGCGAGCAGCTCTACACCGAGCTCAACGCCAACATCATGAGCGAGGACTGGCTGCCCGGCCTGCCGCTGTCGCACAGCCCGCCCGCGATCGTGGTCGGCCCGAACGTCGAGGGCCTGGTCCCCAGCCCGCTCACGGCTGAGGACTTCTCGACCATCACGCTGAGCGAGTGACGCAGGCGCTGCAGCGATGACACGCGTGGCGGGTCGGACCCTTGGGGTACGGCCCGCCACGCGTCTAGTCTCGTCGCCGGACGACACCGACACCTGTCCCTGAGACCCCTGCCGCCGACCGGACGGCACGCACAGAAGCGGAGCAGCCACCGTGCTCAGATTCATCGTCCGCCGGATGCTGCAGGCGGTGCTCGCGCTCTTCGTGCTCAGCGTGCTGCTCTTCGCCTGGCTGCGCTCGCTCCCGGGCGGCGTCGTCAGCGCGCTGCTCGGCGAGCGCGGGACGCCGGAGTCGGCCGCGGCCCTGCGTGCCGCGCTCGGACTGGACCAACCCCTCCCCGTGCAGTACTGGCGCTTCCTGGAGCGCGCGGTGCAGGGGGACTTCGGCATCTCGAACGGCGTCTACCGAGGTCAGCCGGCCCTGGACGTCTTCACGCAGCGCTTCCCCGCCACCATCGAGCTGAGCATTTTCGCGATGGCGCTCGCGCTGACCTTCGCGATACCGCTGGGCTATCTCGCGGCGCGACGCCGCGGGGGTGTCTTCGACACCGGCAGCATCATCTTCTCCCTGGTCGGCGTGGCCGTCCCGGTCTTCTTCCTGGCCTACGTGCTGAAGTACATCTTCGCCGTCCAGCTGGGCTGGCTGCCTCCCTCGGGCCGGCAGGACGTCACGATCAACGCCACGCACATCACGAACTTCTACGTCCTCGACGGTCTGCTGACCCGGGAGTGGGACGCCGCGTGGGACGCCTTCAAGCACCTCATCCTGCCCGGCATCGCGCTGAGCTCGATCCCCTTCGCGATCATCTTCCGCATCACCCGGGCAGCCGTCATCGACGTCATGGACGAGGACTACGTTCGCACCGCCCGTGCCAAGGGCCTCCGGCGGCAGACCATCCGCGCCAGGCACATCATGCGCAACGCCCTGATCCCGGTCGTCACGATCATCGGGCTGCAGATCGGCGCGCTGCTGGCGGGCGCGGTCCTCACCGAGAAGGTCTTCGCCTTCACCGGCATCGGTCAGGCCCTCGCCCTGGGCTTCGAGCTGGGGACTACCCCGTGCTGCAGGTGCTCATCATGATGGCCGCCCTGATCTACATCATCGTCAACCTCATCGTCGACGTGACCTACGCCATCATCGACCCGCGCGTGCGGACCTGACGAGGAGAATCCTGTGACCGACACGCACGACACCTCCCCCACCGCGGCACGCGACGACGACACCGCGCAGCGCCCCTCGCACCGGTCCGCGCTCGGTGCGCTCGGCGACCGGAAGAAGGAGCGCATCGACGCGCTGGCCGAGGCCGGCACCCTCTCCGCGGGCGAGGGTGTCAGCCTGTGGCAGAGCGCGTGGCGCCGGCTGCGGCGCGACCCGGTCTTCCTCGTCGGGCTCGCCATCGTCACCGTCTTCGTCATCATCGCGGCGATCGCCCCCTGGCTCGCGCCGCACGACCCCGCGGCCCGGCTGCTCATCTCCCAGGTCACGCCGGCGACGCCCATCCCCCCGGCCCAGGAGGGCTTCCCGCTGGGGGCCGACAACGCCGGGCGCGACACCCTCTCCCGGCTCCTCGTCGGCGCCCGGCAGACCCTCATCGTCGGCGTCATGGCCACCCTCGGCGGGCTGCTCGGCGGCATGACCCTCGGCACGATCGCCGGCGGCATCGGCGGGTGGGCGGACAGCGTGGTGATGCGCATCGTCGACGTGATGCTGTCGATCCCCTCGCTGCTCATGGCCTTCTCGATCGCGGCGCTCTTCGCCCGGCCGAGCCAGTGGACGGTCATCGCCGCCATCGCGATCATCCAGGTGCCGATCTTCGCGCGGTTGCTGCGCGGGTCGATGATCTCGCAGCGGCACAGCGACCACGTGCTGGCGGCGCGGGCGCTCGGGGTGCGGCCCGCGGCCATCGTCTTCCGGCACATGCTGCCCAACTCGCTCGGGCCGGTCATCGTCCAGGGCACCCTCGTCCTCGCGGTCTCGATCATCGACGCGGCGGCGCTGTCCTTCCTCGGCCTCGGCAGCCAGGACGACTCGGTGCCCGAGTGGGGACAGATGCTGGGCAAGGCACAGGTCTTCTTCAACTCCTACCCGCACGTCGCGGTCTACCCGGCGGTGTGCATCATCGTCGTCGCGCTCGGCTTCACCCTCATGGGCGAGTCGTTGCGGGAGGCCCTCGACCCGAAGTCCCGGCGCTGAGGAGGCCGACGATGACGCATACCGCGACCACCACGACCACGAACGGCCCCGGCCCCGGCTCCGGGGAGCCGCTGCTCAGCGTCGACGAGCTGTCGGTGACCTTCGGCAGGGGTCGACGGGCCTTCACCGCCGTCGACCACGTGAGCTTCGACGTGCGGCCCGGCCAGACCGTCGGCCTCGTCGGCGAGTCCGGCTGCGGCAAGTCGGTGACCTCGCTGGCGATCATGGGGCTGCTGCCCGCACGCGGCAACACCGTCACCGGAGAGGTCCGGTTCGACGGACAGGACCTGCTGACTCTGAGCCAGGAGCAGCTGCGCGAGCGGAGGGCAGCGAGCTGGCGATGATCTTCCAGGACCCGCTGTCCTCGCTCAACCCGGTCGTGCCGCTCGGGACGCAGGTGGCCGAGGTGCTCCAGGCGCACAAGGGCATGAAGCCCGGGCCTGCCGGCCGCCGGGCCACCGAGCTGCTGGACAAGGTCGGCATCCCCGACCCGACCCCGGCTCAAGGAGTACCCGCACCAGCTCTCGGGCGGGATGCGGCAGCGTGCCCTCATCGCCATGGCGCTGGCCTGCGAGCCGCGTCTGCTCATCGCGGACGAGCCCACCACCGCTCTGGACGTGACCATCCAGGCCCAGATCCTGGCGCTGCTGCGCGAGCTCGTGACCGAGTCCGGCACCGCGCTCATCATGATCACCCACGACCTCGGGGTGGTGGCCGGCCTGTGCGACCAGGTCAACGTCCTCTACGGCGGCAAGGTCGTCGAGCGGGCCCAGCGGCACGACCTCTTCGCCCGGCCCCGGCACCCCTACACCGGTGGCCTCCTGGCCTCCATCCCCCGGCTCACCGAGGAGCGCGGCCGCCGGCTCAACCCGGTGCCCGGGTCGGTCGCCGACAACATCCCGTGGGAGGGCGGGTGCGCCTTCGCGCCCCGCTGCTCCTCCGAGGTCGAGGCCTGCCGGAGCACCACGCCGGACCTGGTGC
Source organism: Serinicoccus marinus DSM 15273 (assembly GCF_008386315.1). Taxonomy (NCBI): domain Bacteria; kingdom Bacillati; phylum Actinomycetota; class Actinomycetes; order Micrococcales; family Ornithinimicrobiaceae; genus Serinicoccus; species Serinicoccus marinus. The sequence continues at coordinate 2,413,643 of NZ_CP043808.1, forward strand.
CGGACCGGGACGGGCTCGGGCCGGACCGGCTGCTGCGGTGCCACCACCCGTTGGAGGAGAACCCGTTGGACGACATCCGCACCCACGGCCGGGAGGACGCCCATCCCGACCACCCGCAGGAGGGCACGGCATGAGCACCGCCACCCGGGAGGAGACCGGCGCCAGGTCGGAGTCCGCGCAGGACCTGCTCGTCGACGTCCGCGGGCTCAAGGTGCACTTCCCGATCAAGAAGGGCGTCATCATGGACCGCACGGTCGGCCACGTCTACGCGGTGGACGGCATGGACGTCCAGATCCGGCGCGGCGAGACCTACGGCCTGGTCGGCGAGTCCGGCTGCGGCAAGTCGACGTTCGGCCGGGCGGTGCTGCAGCTCGAGCCCATCACCGAGGGCGAGGTCCACTTCGACGGGGTCGACCTGTCCACCCTCAAGGGCGAGAAGCTGCGCGGTCAGCGGCGGCACATGCAGATGGTCTTCCAGGACCCGCTCGGCAGCCTGGACCCGCGACAGACCGTGGAGCAGCTGCTCCTGGAGGGGATGCGCGCCCACGGCATGGCCAAGGACGGCAAGGCCGCCCGGCAGCGACTGTCCGAGCTGCTGACCGCTGTCGGCCTGCCCGCAGCCGCCCTCTCGAAGTACCCGCACGAGTTCTCCGGGGGCCAGCGCCAGCGGGTCGGCATCGCCCGGGCGCTGTCGGTCGACCCGCAGCTCATCGTCGCCGACGAGCCGGTGAGCGCCCTGGACGTCTCGGTGCAGGCCCAGGTCATCAACCTGCTCGGTGACCTGCAGGAGGAGTTCGGGCTGACCTACCTGGTCATCGCGCACGACCTGGCGGTGGTCCGCCACATCAGCGACCGGATCGGGGTGATGTACCTCGGGTCCTTGGTCGAGGAGGCGGACGCGCAGGACCTCTACGACAGCCCCTTGCACCCCTATACCCGCGCGCTGCTCTCGGCCGTGCCCGTCCCCGACCCCACGGTCGAGGACACCCGTGAGCAGATCCTGCTCGTGGGCGACCTGCCCTCCCCCGCCAACCCGCCGGCCGGCTGCCGGTTCCACACCCGTTGCCCCTGGCGCCAGGAGACCCGCTGCGACGACGAGCGTCCGCAGCTGCGCGAGGTGCAGATCGAGGGAGTCCCCGGCACCCACCGGGTGGCCTGCCACTACGCCGAGCAGATCGCCTCCGGAGAGCTGCCACGGCATACCGTCGACGCCGCCCAGGAGGGCGAGGACCAGCCCTACTGGGCCGGGCCGGAGGAGGACGAGGACGTCAGCAGCGCCGGCTTCGCGGCCCGCGACATGCCGGACACCGGCGGCTGATCCGCGTCCACCGGGTCTAGCCTGAGGCCCATGAGACCAGCGAGCGCACGGGTGCTCGTCGTCCAGCACGAGGACAAGGCGCCGCCCGGCCTGCTCCTGCCCTGGCTGGAGCGTGCGGGGTTGACCTGCGAGGTGCTCCCCGCGCACGAGGGGTATGCCCTCCCCGCGACCCTGACCGAGCACGTCGCGCTCGTCGTCCTCGGCGGCTCCATGTCCGCGACCGACGACCGCGAGCACCGCTGGCTGCTGCCGACCCGGGCCCTGATCACCTCTGTCGTCGCCGGCGGTATGCCCTTCCTCGGCATCTGCCTGGGGCACCAGCTCGCGACGGTGGCGCTCGGCGGGGAGGTGGCGGCCCACCCGCAGGGGCGCACGCGGGGCCTGCTGCCCTGGTCGCCCACCCCGGCCGGGCGGACCGACCCGCTCACCCACGTGCTCGACGAGCGGGACGAGCTGCTGCACTGGAACGGCGACATCGCGACGGTGCTCCCCAGGTCAGCCGAGGTCCTCGCCCGGGCTCCCGACGGCACGGTCCAGGCGGTGCGCCTCGGTGCCCGCGCCTGGGGGGTGCAGTTCCATCCCGAGGTCGACGCCGACATCGTCCTCGGGTGGACCGAGGGACAGCAGCCCGAAGCGGAGGTCGCCGCCCTGCACGAGCTGCGCTCCCGGCAGGACGAGCTCCACCCGGCGTGGGAGCGGCTGCTGCGTCGCTTCGGCGAGCTCGCGAGCGCCCCCGCGGCGCTGCCGGCCTGACGTCGGCGTACCGGGCGGTGAGGACCACCCCGTGCCCGGCGTGGGAAGATGACGTCACGAGACGAGGGGCCCGCGCCGTCAGGAGACCGCCATGAGCGACGCAGCGATCTTCATCGCCGCCACCTTCGTCGCCGGGCTGCTCGCGACGACCATGCGGCTGCCGGCGCTCCTCGGCTTCCTGCTCGCCGGCTTCGCCCTCAACTGGCTGGGTGTCGACGAGCTGCCCTACCTCGACTTCATCGCCGACCTCGGCGTCACGCTCCTGCTCTTCGGCATCGGGCTCAAGCTCAACGTCCGCAGCCTGCTGTCCCGGGAGGTGTGGGTCACCACGGTCGGCCATATGGCGCTGTCGGTCGCCGTGGGGACGACCTTCCTGTGGTTGGTCGGCCTTCTCGGCTACCCCCTCCTGCGCGGCCTCGACCTCCAGACCCTGGCGCTGGTGGGCTTCGCGCTCTCCTTCTCCTCGACCGTCTTCGTGGTCAAGGTGCTGGAGGAGCACGCCGAGCTGCAGTCGTTCTACGGCCGGGTCGCGATCGGCATCCTGGTCATGCAGGACCTGGCCGCGGTGATCTTCATGACCATCTCGGGTGGCCGGATCCCCAGCATCTGGGCGATCCCGGTCGTCCTCGCCCTGGTGCCGGTGACCTGGCTCGGTCGCTGGTTGTGGGACCGCATCCCGCACGGCGAGATGCAGGCGCTCTTCGGGCTGGCGATGGCGCTGGGCCCCGGTTACGCCGCGTTCGATGCGGTCGGCCTCAAGGGCGACCTCGGCGCGCTCGTCGTGGGCATGCTGCTCGCCGGGCACAAGGCGGCCAGCGACCTGTCGCACTCGCTCTTCCTGCTCAAGGACCTGCTCCTCATCGGCTTCTTCGTCTCGATCGGCTTCATCGGGGTGCCCACGACCTCCTCGGCGGTCCTGGGGATGCTGCTGCTGCTCCTGCTGCCGGCCCAGATCGGGCTCTACGTCTTCCTCCTCGACCGGCAGAAGCTGCGACGCCGCACCTCGGTGAAGGCCGGTCTCCTGCTCGGCAACTACTCCGAGTTCGGGCTGATCGTCACCTCGGTGGCGGTGTCCGGCGCGATGCTGGACGAGGAGTGGCTGGTCGTGATGTCGGTCGCGGTCGCGACCAGCTTCGTCGCGGCCACCCTCATCAACGAGAAGTCGGACACGATCCTGCGCTGGGCCCGTTCGGTCATGCCCATGCACCCCTCGAACGACGTGCACCCGCACGAGCTGCCGATCTCCTTCGGCGACGCGCGGGCGGTCATCATGGGCATGGGACGCATCGGTCGCAGCGCCTACACCGAGCTGTCCGAGGTCTACGGCCTGGACGTCCTCGGGGTCGAGAACCTCCCCAGCCGGGTGGGGAAGCTGCGCGAGCAGGGTATGCGCATCGTCGAGGCGGACGCCGCCGACGGCGACTTCTGGGGCCGGTTGGAGTCGACCCGGCAGGTCGAGATCGTCGTCCTCGCCATGCCCTTCCACGGCGCCAACAAGGTCGCGCTGCAGCAGCTCACCGAGAGCGACTACGACGGGGTCATCGCTGCCGTGGCGCAGTACGACGACGAGGTGGGTGACCTGGAGGCCCGGGGCGCCGACGTGGTCGTCAACCTCTACGAGGGTGCGGGCGCCACGATCGCCGAGCGGGCCGCGGAGGCGACGACCGGCGGGCTGTGAGCCCGGAGCGTCACGGCGCGCGGGACACGATGACCGGGCAGGGGGCGCTGCGCATGAGCCGCTGGCTGACCGACCCCAGCAGGCGTCCACGGATGCTGCCGCGGCCACGGCTGCCGAGGACCAGGGCGTCCCACCCCTGCGCGGCCCCCAGCAGCGTCGGCACGACCGGGCCGCGACGGACCTCCCACTCGACCGGCACGTCGGGGTAGGCCTCGACCGCCGGTTGCAGCACCCGCACGACGGTCTCCGCGTGGCGCCGCTCCACGGCCTGCCACTCCGGGCTGCCCGGCTCGGTGACGACATACCCGTCGACCACCTCGAGGAACCAGGTGGTGAGGGCGGTGACCGACGATCCCGTGAGCTCGGCCAGCGCGAGCGCGGCGCGGGCCGCCCGGGCGCTGTCGTCGCTCCCGTCCACCCCCAGCCCGACGACCCCGTGGTCGAGCCGGTCGACGTCGACGCCGGCGTTGACGACGGCCACCGGGCGACGGGCGTGGGCCGCCACGCCGAGCGAGGTGCTGCCGAGGAGGAACTCCTCGACCGCGCTGCGGGCCCCGGTGCCGACGACGAGGAGCGCGGCGTCGTCCTGGTGCGCGAGCAGGGCCGCGGCCGGTGAGCCGCGGGAGACGTCCGTGCGGGCGACGATGCCGAGCCGCTCGGCGAGCCCGGCGACGTGCTGCTCCAGCTCGGCGACCAACTCCTCCTCGGCCTCCAGCACCGAGGTCACCGCCACCGCCTCCCCACCGGCCATCCGGGCCGCGAGCGCCTCCGGCTCGCTCGCGTGGACCACGACCAGCCCCGCCCCGGTGCGCCGCGCGGTGCGCGCGGCCCACTCCAGCGCGGCGTCGTCCATCCCGGTCCCGGCCACACCCACGACGACCGGGTGCTCGAGTCGTGCTGCCACCGCGCTCACCTCCACGGGTCCTGCGACGAGTGGCTCCAGTCTACCGCCGCCGCGCCCGTAGACTCAGGCCCTGAACGTCCCGACCGCACCTGACCAGGGAGAGGCATGTCCACGATCATCTACACCCGCACCGACGAGGCCCCGCTGTTGGCGACGTACTCGCTCAAGCCGATCATCGAGGCCTTCGCCGGGGCGGCGGGGATCGAGGTGGAGACGCGTGACATCTCGCTCGCCGGTCGCATCCTGGCGCAGTTCGCCGACCGGCTGCCGGCGGACCAGCAGGTGGGCGACGCCCTCGCCGAGCTGGGCGAGCTGGCCACCACCCCGGACGCCAACATCATCAAGCTGCCCAACATCTCCGCCTCGGTGCCGCAGCTCAAGGCGGCCGTCGCCGAGCTCCAGGCCCAGGGTTACGACCTGCCCGACTACCCCGAGTCGCCCAGCACCGACGAGGAGCGCGACGCCCGCGCACGTTACGACAGGGTCAAGGGCTCGGCCGTCAACCCGGTGCTGCGCGAGGGCAACTCCGACCGCCGCGCCCCCGAGGCGGTCAAGATGTATGCCCGCGCCTACCCGCACCCCATGGGGGCCTGGAGCAGCGACTCGCGCACCCGCGTCGCCACGATGGAGGCCGGCGACTTCCGCCACAACGAGGACTCGGTGGTCCTCGACGCCGAGGACACCCTGAGCATCCGGCACGTGGCCGGCGACGGCACGACGACGGTCCTCAAGGAGTCGGTGCCGGTGCTCGCCGGCGAGGTCGTCGACGCCACCTTCATGTCGGCCAGCGCGCTCGAGGAGTTTCTCGCCGCGACCGTCGAGGAGGCTGCCGCCGACGACGTGCTGTGGTCGCTGCACCTCAAGGCCACGATGATGAAGGTCTCGGACCCGATCGTCTTCGGGCACGCGGTCCGCGTCTTCTTCGCCGACGTCTTCGACCGCCACGGCGAGGCGCTCGCCGCGGCGGGGCTGTCGCCGAACGACGGGCTGGGCGGCATCCTGTCGGGCCTGGACGCCCTGGGCGAGCAGGCCGCCGAGGTGCGCGAGGAGATCGAGGCCCGGCTGGCCGAGCTGCCCCGCCTGTCGATGGTCAACTCCCGCAAGGGCATCACCAACCTGCACGTCCCCAGCGACGTCATCATCGACGCCTCCATGCCGGCGATGATCCGCAACGGGGGCCAGCTGTGGGGGCCCTCCGACGAGACGGCCGACACCCTCGCCGTCATCCCCGACTCCTCCTACGCCGGCGTCTACCAGGCGGTCATCGAGGACTGCAAGGAGCACGGGGCCTACGACCCGACGACCATGGGCTCGGTGCCCAACGTCGGCCTCATGGCCAAGAAGGCGCAGGAGTACGGCTCGCACGACAAGACCTTCGAGATCCCGTCCGACGGTGCCGTCGAGGTGGTCGACGGCAGCGGCGAGGTGCTGCTGCGGCACGAGGTGAGCGCCGGTGACATCTGGCGCGCCTGCCAGACCAAGGACGAGCCGATCCGCGACTGGGTCCGGCTCGCGGTGAGCCGGGCCCGGGCGACCGGGGACCCGGCGGTCTTCTGGCTGGACGAGGAGCGGGCGCACGACCGCAACCTCATCGCCAAGGTCCAGGCATACCTGGCCGAGGAGGACACCGACGGCCTGGACCTGCGCATCCTCTCCCCCGTGGACGCGACCACCCTGTCGGTGCAGCGCATCCGCGAGGGCAAGAACACCATCTCGGTCACCGGCAACGTGCTGCGCGACTACCTCACCGACCTCTTCCCCATCCTCGAGGTCGGCACGAGCGCCAAGATGCTGTCCGTCGTGCCGCTGATGAACGGCGGCGGGCTCTTCGAGACCGGTGCCGGCGGCTCGGCCCCCAAGCACGTCCAGCAGCTGCAGGAGGAGAACTACCTGCGCTGGGACAGCCTGGGCGAGTTCCTGGCGCTGGCCGAGTCGCTGCGGCACCTGGCCGAGCGGGACGGCAACGCCAAGGCCCGGGTGCTGGGCGACGCGCTGGACGCGGCCACGGGGCGGGTGCTGACCGAGGAGAAGTCGCCGGCCCGCAAGCTGGGCCAGATCGACAACCGCGGGAGCCACTTCTACCTCGCGCTCTACTGGGCGCAGGCGCTCGCCGAGCAGACCGAGGACGCCGAGCTGGCCGAGCGCTTCGCGCCGGTCGCGGCCCAGCTGGGCGAGCAGGAGACCGAGATCGCCGACGAGCTCGTCGCGGTGCAGGGCAGCCCGGTCGACCTCGGCGGCTACTACCAGCCGGACGACGCCAAGGCCTTCGCCGCGATGCGGCCCTCGGCGACCTTCAACGCTGTGATCGACGCCTTGCGTGACTGACGGGCCGGGGGTCCGCCGCGACGGGTCCGGCGGACCCCTGCCTCACCTGGGGCTGCTCGCGCTGGTCGCGGTCGGTCTCGTCGCGGTCAACCTCCGGCCCGGCGCCACGTCGGTCGGCCCCGTGCTGGCCGAGCTCGAGGCCGGGATCGGCCTCAGCCCGGCGGCCGCCGGGGTGCTGAGCGCGCTGCCCGGGCTCTGCTTCGGGGCGCTCGGCGCACTGGCGGTGCCGCTCTCGCGCCGCCTGGGCCTCACCGGGACCATCCTGCTCGGGCTGGTCGTCGTCGCCGCCGGGCTGCTGCTGCGCGTCCTCACCGGTGGGGCGGTGACCTTCGTGCTGCTCTCCGCGCTCGCGCTGGGTGGGATGGCCGTGGGCAACGTGCTGGTCCCTGCGTGGATCAAGCGGCAACCCGCGGACCGGGTGCGGCTCATGACGGTCTACGGCACCGGGCTGACCGTCGGCGGAGCCTCCGGCGCGGCCCTGGCTGCCCCCGTCGCCGCCGCGGCCGGGAGCGACGGGTGGCGCCCGTCGCTGGGGCTCTGGGGGCTGGCCGCCGTGTCGGCACTGCTGGTCTGGCTCGTGGTCGCCCGCCGCGAGCGCGGCGCCGTGGTGCCGGAGGACGGCGGGGGTGCTGCCGGCCGACTGGTCCGCTCCCCCACGGCGGTCGCGCTGACCGCGATGTTCGGCGTGCAGTCGATGAACGCCTACGTGCAGTTCGGCTGGCTGCCGGAGATCTACCGCGACGCGGGGCTGTCCGCCACCGTCGCCGGGCTGCTCACCGCCATGCTCACGGGCCTGGGCATCGTCGGGGGCCTGGTCATGCCGACCGTCATCGACCGGTCGCGCACGCTCGCGCCGTGGATGGTCGCCTTCGGGGGCCTCGCGGTGCTGGGGTATACCGGGCTGTTCCTCGCCCCGGCCACCCTCCCCTGGCTCTGGGCCGGGTTGCTGGGGCTCTCCGGCTGGGCCTTCCCCACCGTCATCGCGCTCATCAACGCCCGCAGCCGCCACCCGCGGGTGACGGCGCGGCTCTCCGGCTTCGTGCAGCCGGTGGGCTACCTCATCGGCGCCTCCGGACCGTTCCTCGTCGGGCTCATCCACGCCTGGACCGGCGACTGGCGCCTGGTGCTGGCCCTGCTCGCGCTCAGCGGCGTGGCGCTCACGCTCACCGGCCTGCGGGTGTCCCGGCCGGTCTTCGTCGACGACGAGATGGCCCCGGCAGACCCCGGAGGCGCCCCGGCCTGAGCCCCTGTCCCGCGCTGCGGGAGACCGTCAGGCTCGCTGCGCCAGCCCCTTGACGTACTCGGCCTGCCCCAGGTGCTTGATCGCGTCCTCGAGCACCGAGAACACCCGCACCCCCACGGTCACCGGCGGGTCGAAGGAGTCGTCGAGCACCCGCTCCATCTCCTGCGCGTCCAGCCCGGCGACGAGGCGGTGCGTGAGCTCGTGGACGGCACCGGCATACCCCACGAGCAGGTCCGGGTCGCTCAGCTCGAACCGGCCGACCTCCGCGGGGTCCTGCCCGTAGCCCATCGCGTCCGGCGGGTAGGGCAGGTCGAGACGCTCGCTCCACCCCTGGTCCCACGCCTGCTCCTTCCCCGAGAGCTGGGCGAGCTGGGCGTCCTGCTGCCGGAGCAGGTGCCAGAGCAGCCAGCCCACGGGGTTCGCCTCGTCGTCCGGCCGCCACCGAAGCTGCTCGGGCGACAGCCCGTCGAGCACGGCACCCACCCCCTCCTCCACGCGGGAGAAGCCGTCGGCGAGCAGGTCCTGGAAGGTGTCCATCGGCAGCACGGTAGCCCTGCCCCCTGACAGCAGCCATGCGATCCGCGATGCTGGGGGCATGCAGACCACCACGTTGAACGTCTGGACGGGAGGCGAGGAGGTCGTCCTCGACCTCACCCGTGAGTGCGAGGGCTTCGTGTCGGGACGGGGCGACGGGCTGCTCCACGTCTTCGTCCCGCACGCCACCGCGGGGCTGGCGATCATCGAGACCGGCGCGGGCTCCGACGACGACCTGCTCGCGGCCCTGGGCGACCTGCTGCCGGCCGACGACCGGTGGCGGCACGCGCACGGCGCGCGCGGCCACGGCCGGTCGCACGTCATGCCCGCGGTCGTCCCGCCCTACGCCACCGTCCCCGTCGAGGGCGGGAGGCTGGCGCTCGGCACCTGGCAGAGCATCTGTCTCGTCGACCTCAACGTCGACAACGCCGAGCGGAAGGTCCGGCTGGACTTCCTCGAGGGCTGACCAGGGACGCGCTCGGCGCACCGCGCGGTCACTCGTCCTCGGGGAGGGACAGGTGGACGTCGCTTCGCGAAGACCACCGTGCCGACGTGACGTATCGTTCCGGCACGATCTCACCCCATGGTCTCGACGAGGAGAACGACACATGGCACCGAGACGACTGCCCTTCATCGTCACGCTCCTGACAGCTGCCGCCCTCGTGACGGGCTGTTCGGACGGGGAGGACTCTGGCACCGACTCCTCGGCACCGACCGCCGAGGCCGACGCGGCGGTGGACCAGCGTGTGACGGAGGCCGAGCAACGGGCCTCGGAAGCAGAGGCACGCGTCTCCGAGCTCGAGTCCGAGCTCGAGTCCCGCTCGGCAACAGGCGGAGGAGGCCGAAACCCGGGCCGACGACGCGGAGAGCCGGGCCGAGGAGGCGGAGGCTGCCGCGCTCGCCGCGGGTGAGGAGGCCGCGGCCGAGTCCTATCTCGAGTTCAGTGGCTTCTCGCGGCAGGGCCTCATCGACCAGCTGGTCTTCGAGGGCTACACACAGGAGCAGGCGACCTACGGGGTGGACCAGACCGGCCTCTGACGGCCAACCCACGCCACCGGGTACCGCGACGACGGGAGGACGACCCATGGACGACCTGGAACCCTTGCCCGCCGGACCTGCTCCCACCCGCGACGAGCTGCTGATGCTCGAGGGCACGGGATGGGACGGTTCCCTCGGCGACCTGCGCCGGGACCCCGTCACCGCGGTGTGACGTCCGCCCGGGCCCGACCCTGACGCCAGCCTGGGGCCTGTGTGGTCGGCCCCCGCTAGGCTGACGCGCCATGCAGCGCCGCCTCCCACGCCCCGCGGTGCTGGGGTATGCCGCCGGCAGCGTAGGCACGGGTGGGTTCAGCACGCTGCCGGGGCTGGTGCTCGCCTACTACCTCACCGACACCCTCGCCGTCCCCGCGCTGCTGGCCACCGTGGTGGTCGTCGTGCCGAAGGTCTGGGACGTGCTCATCGACCCGCTGGTGGGCGCGCGCAGCGATCGCGACGCCGCGACCAGGGCAGGCCGCACGCGCCTCATGCTCCTGGGCGCGCTGACCCTCCCGCTGGGTTTCGTCGGGATGTTCGCCGTCCCGACCGGGCTCGGGCCGGTCGCCGCGGGCGCCTGGGTGCTGGGCTGCTTCGTGCTGGCGACGACGTCCTTCTCCTGCTTCCAGGTGCCCTACATCGCGCTCCCCGCAGACCTCACCGGCGACTACGCCGAGCGGACCCGGGTCATGGCCTGGCGCATCGCCCTCCTCGCCCTGGCGATCCTGCTCGTCGGCGCCGGCGGTCCGGCGCTGCGCGACGCGGCGGGCGGCGGCCACCGCGGCTACCTCGTCATGGCGCTCGGCATCGCCGTGCTGCTGCTCGCCGGCATGCTCGCGACCGTCGCCGGTACCCGGCGGCATCTCTCCTCGACCCGGGCAGCCGGCTCGTCCACCTCAGCGCTCGCGGGCTACCGCGCCGGGCTCGCCGCGTGGCGGGAGGAGCGGGCATACCGCACGCTGCTGTCCGTCTTCGTGCTCCAGGCGCTCGCGACCGGCGTCATGCTCGCCGCGGCGCAGTACGTCGCGGCCTACACCCTCGGCGACCAGACCGCGCTGACCTTCCTCTTCGCCGCCCTCGTCGCCCCCGCGCTGCTGGTCATGCCGCTGTGGACGCGGTATGCCGCCCGCCGCGGCAAGGCGGGCGCGCTGCGGGTCGCCTCGCTCGCCTTCGCCGCGGCGACGCTGGCCCTGGTGGGGATGCTGTGGGCGCCGGGCTGGTGGGTCTACCTCGCGGTCGGCGTCGCGGGCGTGGCCTACGCCGGCATGCAGCTCTTCCCGCTCGCGATGCTGCCCGACGTCATCAGCGCAGCCGGCCGCGAGCGCGGCGGCGCCATGAGCGGGCTGTGGACCGCCGGGGAGACCACCGGCCTGGCCCTGGGGCCCGTGGTCGTGCTCGTGCTGCTCGGCCTCACCGGCTTCCGCTCCAGCGCGGCTGGGGAGGTCCTGGCCCAGCCTACGGCGGCGACCACAGCCATCGTGCTCGCCTTCTCGATCGTCCCGGCGGCTCTGGTCGCGTCGAGCCTCCTCCTGCTGCGGCGCTACGACGAGCCGGCCCTCACCACCGCCCCTTCGACGAGAGGTCTGCCGTGACACACCGTTTCACCGACCACGACGAGGCGGGACGTGACCTCGGCGCCGACGTGCTCGCCCGGCTCGACGCCTACCGGAGCGCCGACGCCCCCACCCACGGTGGTCGGGTGCTCAGCTACGTCTACGACAGCGGCCTGGCCGAGCTGGACGCGCTCGCCGGCGCGGCTGCCGCCCGTGTCCAGGCGGTCAACGCGCTCGACCCCACGACCTTCCCGTCGGTGGCGCTGCTGCAGGCCGACGTCCTCCGGTTCGCGCGCGAGGTGCTCGGGGGCGGCCCGGACACTGCGGGAGCGGTGACCTCGGGCGGCACCGAGAGCATCCTGCTCGCCGTGCTCGCGGCCCGGGAACGCTGGCGCGAGCGCCACCCGGGCAGCACCGCCACCCCCCGCGTCGTCGCGCCGAGCACGGCCCACGCCGCCTTCCACAAGGCCGCCCACTACCTCGGGCTCGACGTGGTCACCGTCCCGGTCGACCCGGGCACGGGCACCCTGCCCGCCGAGCGGCTCGTCGCGCGCCTCGACGACGCGACCGCATTGGTGGTCGTGAGCGCACCGGCATACCCGCACGGCGTGGTCGACCCGGTCGGGGCGGTCGCCACAGCGGCAGCCGAGCGCGGCATCCCGTGCCACGTCGACGCCTGCGTCGGCGGCTTCGTCCTGCCGTGGTGGCCAGGCGCTGGGGCGTGGGACCTGTCCGTCCCCGGGGTCACGAGCATCTCCGCCGACCTGCACAAGTTCGGCTACGCCCCCAAGGGTGCGTCGGTGCTCCTCTTCGCCGACCCCGCACTGGACCGGGCGCGCTACTACGCGCTCACCGGCTGGCCCGGCTACCCGGTGGTCAACCCCACGGCGTTGGGGTCGCGCTCGGCGATGTCGTTGGCGGCGGCGTGGGCGGTCCTCACCCGCCTCGGGCCGCAGGGGTATGCCGATCTCACGGCGCGCGTGGTCCAGGCGACGACCGCGGTGCGCGGGGTGGTGGACGGGATCGTCGGGCTGCGGGTGCTCGGCGACCCGGTCGGCCCGTTGCTCGCGGCGGCGGCGGACACCGAGGTCACCGAGGCGGACCGGGTGGACCCGCACGCGTGGGCAGCGGCGGTGGCGCGGCGCGGCTTCGTGCTGCAGGGGCAGCCCGGGATGACGCAGACCGACGGCTCGAGGATCCCGCGGTCGACGCACCTGACGATCACGCCCGTCACCTCGGGGGTGCTGGAGGAGCTGGGCGCCGCGCTCGTCGCCGGGGCGGACGAGGTCCGCGGTCGGGACGGCGCGGGCCTACCTGCGCAGGAGGTGGCGGCCCCACCGGATCCCGCGCTGCTCGCGCGAACGGCCTGGGAGAGCGGCGAGCTGGACCTGGCGTCGGTGCTAGGGCTCATCGAGGCGCTGCCCCGCGAGCGCAGCGCCGCCCTGCTCATGGACTTCCTGGCGGAGTTCGGCGAGGGGCCGACGCAGGCCTGAGGGCACCGCGGCGAGGACCGACCGCTGCCCGCGCGTTCCTCGCTCAGTCGCCGCGCCTGCGGCGCCGCCAGCCGTCCCAGAGGGCCGCGGCGAGGGCGAGCAGCAGGATCACCAGGGCCGCCCCGATCGCCGCACGCAGGCCCCCGCCGGGGTCCGACGTCTCGCCCGCACCCAGCTGGTAGGCCGTGATGAGCACGGCGGCGCCGATGGCCGAGCCGACGCGCTGCCCGGTCTGCAGCGCCCCGCCGGCCGCGCCACCCATGCGCGGCGGCACGTCGGCGAGGGTGAGGGTGAAGTTGGGCGAGACGACGGCGCCGCCGCCCAGCCCGGCGAGGAGCAGCGGCAACGCGAGCGCGGCCCACAGCCACGGCCGGTCCTGGGCCCAGCCGGCCAGCAGCGCCATGAGCACCAGGCCGGTCATCATGACGGCCAGGGCGTAGATGACGAGCGGGCGCCCGACCCGGGAGACCGCCCGCCCGGCCCACGGCGAGGAGACCGCGGAGCCGACGGCGAAGGGTGTGAGGAGCAGACCGGTCGCCAGGGTGGAGTAGCCCAGGCCGTCCTGGAGGTAGACCGAAAGCACGAGGAAGACCCCGGTGAAGCCGGTGAAGTAGAGCGAGCCGACGACGATGCCGTTGCCGTAGCCCGGCGTGCGGCGCAGCAGCGCGATGTCGAGGAGCGGAGCACCACCGGTCCGGCTGAGGCGGCGCTCCCAGGCGACGAAAGCCCAGCCCAGGGCCGGCACCCCGGCCAGCAGCACCAGCAGCCGCGTCTCCCCGGACTCCAGCGCCACTACCGGCAGCAGCAGGCAGAGCACGGCGAGGCCGAGCAGGACCGCACCGACCAGGTCCAGGCGGGCGTCCGCGGACTCCCCCTCGACCCGAGTGTCGGGCACCATCCGGGCGATCGCCACCAGCAGGACCGCGCCGATCGGCACGTTGACGAGGAAGATCCAGCGCCAGCCGCCGTCCTCCCCGGCCAGCGCGATGATGACCCCGCCGAGCACGGGCCCGACCGCGGAGGCCACCGAGACCACGAGGCCGAAGAGCCCGAACGCCCTCCCCCGCTCGGGCCCGTTGAAGAGCTCCTGGATGAGCCCGGTGTTCTGCGGCGACAGCAGCCCCGCCGAGACGCCCTGGAGGAGCCGCGCGGCGACGAGGACGCCCGCGGTCGGCGCCAGACCGCACGCCGCGCTGGCCAGGACGAAGCCGGCCAGCCCGATGAGCATGAGCCGCCGCCGGCCCCAGGCGTCGCCGAGCCGGCCGCCGGTGACGAGCACGAGGCCGAAGCTGAGGGCATACCCGGAGACGACCCACTGGATCGTGGCGGCCGAGGTGTCCAGGCCGCTGCGCATCGACGGGATCGCGACGTTGACGATCGTGACGTCCAGCAGCGACATGAAGCCGACCGCCAGCGTCACGGCGAGGATCCGCCAGCGTGCCGGGTCGGGAGCGGGATCGGCGGTCGTCGTGCCGGAGGTGTCCTCAGCCGTCACGGCGCGCCTTCATCACCCACCCATGCTAGGCGGGCGCACCGGCAGACCGCCCCTCGGGCTGGCTCTCCCGGCGGCCCGTCTGGGAGCCGGCTCGTCAACTTCCCGCCGGTATGTCACTCGACAGCCCCCTCGAGGAGGCTCGTGAGTGACATACCGGCTCACAGTTGTCCGGGCGGGCGGCAGCCGGCACCCCTCCCCCGGCTAACCTGGAAGGACCCCCACTCGTAAAGGAGCACCATGCAGAACTCGTCTATGCCGCGCACCACCCTGGTCCTGGGCGTCCTGCTCATCGCCGTGGGCGTCATCGGCTGGCTCGCCGCCGGCATGTCGAGTTGGACCGCCCTCATCCCGGCGATCCTGGGCGTGGTGCTGGCGGTCTGCGGCGTGCTGGGGCGCAGCAACCCCAAGGTGTGGATCCACGCCGCCCTGGTGGTCGCGCTCATCGGCGCACTGGGCACGCTGCGCAACGTCCTCGGGCTCGGCGACCTGCTCGCCGGCGAGGCCGAGCGCCCGCTGGCCGTGATCTCCGGCACCATCAGCTTTGTGCTGCTGGTGGGGTATGTCGTGCTCGGCATCCGCTCCTTCGTCGCCGTGCGTCGCGAGCGCCGCTCCGCCGTGAGCTGACACCTAGCCTCAGCCAGGGTCGCGAGGGTCCTCACTGACAGAATCGGTCGGATCGCCTCGATCTGCTTCCCCGCGGCGTCTTCTGCACGATCCAGCTCGTAGTGACTCTGCAGGTTGATCCAGAACTCAGCCGAGAGGTGCCGAAGTACTTCGCCAGGCGCAGCGCCGTGTCCGCCGTGATCCCTCGCTTGCCGTGCACGATCTCGTTGATGCGCCGGGGCGGCACCCCGATCGACCCCGCAAGCTTGTTCTGCGTGATGCCGAAACCCTCGATGAAGTCCTCCATGAGAACCTCACCAGGATGGATCGGGGCCATCTTGTCGGTGGTAGTCAACGATCTCACCTCCTCTGGTCCGGCGTCAGTCCACACGAAGCAGACCCGCCACTGGTCGTTGATCCTGATGCTGTGCTGGCCGGCCCGGTCGCCCTTCTGCAGCTCGAGCCGGTTCCCAGGGGGGACGCGGAGGTCGGCAAGCGACTCCGCGGATCCCACCTGCCGAAGCTTGCGCGATGCCACACGATGGATCCTCGGATCGATCGAGCGCACGCGCTCACGACGCCACAGCCGTTCGCTCTCCTTGCTGCCGAACGATCTGATCACGCGACTGGGTATATAACGCGATCCGTTATACCCCTAGACGTTGAACCGGAACTCCACCGAGTTCCGGTACGTACAGCCATTACGCGACCCGCCCCTCAGACGAACAGATGGGCGTCCAGGCCACGCTCCGCGAAAGACCTGCTACTTCGTCGTCGCGCCATCGAGCTGGCGATGAAGAAGACTGGCGAATCCGAGGTACTCCAACGCTTGCTGAGGATCCCGGGGCCGGAAGAGGTCGTGCGCCCTTGGGTTCCGCACTCCGAGCATCGCCCCACGGAAGAGCGCTGCGAACCCCTCTTGCTCGTCCTTTCCGCTCTGACCGGAAGCTGTGGACACGTAGACCCGCGGGTCCGAGCCGCCGAACACCTCGCCCATCAACTTGACACCGGACTGCGTGGATCCAGTGAGCTCCCGCACGCGGACTTCGATCGACTTGAATGCCTCGCTCACGGCGGCTTCGTAGTGCCCGTCGGCGAAGAGTTCGCTCGAGGAGCTGATGACCTCCTCATGAAGGTTTTCGATCGACAGTCGCCGCACGGGTGCTATGCGGCTCGGCGGCGCAGCGCCCCATGTCACGTGGATGTGCTCCATGCCGCGGAACGATGCTCCCGTGGGGTTGTTGACGTCGACGGTCGCCGCGACCTTCCGGGTCGTGCCGCCCCGTGGGTCTGGGAACTCCACGACATCGCCCTCGTAGATCGGAGTGTCTACAGCGAAGAACCCGGTCTTGGCCTGGATGTGCGCCTCCACATCAAATCGCTGCTCGTCTTCGGTACCGGGGTTGTGGACGATGGTGACCGTCGTAGTACCGAAAGTGCGGAAGTGAGACGGAAGCGGTGCCATGTTCCCAATGATGCCAGCGACTGCCGAGCACCGCCGGCAGTTCCGTGCCACGGCAGCCGCCCCTCGGCCGCTCCCTGGCGGAGGCATGCGAGAGACTCGCCTCATGGCCCGCAAGCAGCACTTCCCGACTGATCTGTCCCCCAGACACGGCATCCAGACACGGCATCGCGCTGCAAGATGCCTCCTCAGGAACGCCGACCGGCTTCTGCGGATCCGCCGAGGACCTGAAACCGTGATCCTGCTGCAACCTCTACGAGTTGCCCGCAGATCCCGCCAAGATGGATTCGTGCAAACGCCTGACGCCACAACGGAAACTGCAGAACGAGTGCGGCAGTGATCGGCGACTCCGTCCCTTGGAAGGAGGCCCTCGGTCGGATCGCTGTTGACGTCGAGAGGCGTGCGGGTCAGAAGCGATGGACGGACCGTACGGGCTTCCTTGTGGAGCGCGACGTCATGGTCGCGAGCTTCGCCATGCGGAAGCTCTTGGACACCCCTGGGAAGATTAGCGATGATGCCTCGGCCGAATACGTGCAGGTGCTCTCGCATCCTCTCGTCGGACAGCAGCCCGACTTTTGGAGCCGCCACGAGTTCTGGGAGATGTTCGACCTCGAGCAGGGCACCCACGAGCGGATCTCGGTCCGTGAGTTCTGCAACCGCGTCATCCACAGCGTTGTGTTCTCGTTCAACGGCAGCGAAGAGCCGCCACACAGGCTCGAGGGGATCTTCGTCGCATCCGACTGGAGCAGCAGGAGGTCGTTGACCTACATCGAAGTCTCAGAACTTGTCCGCGTGCTCAGGATCTATGCCGTAGACGACGTCGTCTACATGACGATGCATCGTGATGCGGACGGCAGCATGCACGTCACCAATGCATCCCGTGAGCGACCGCGCGACCCTGAGTATGGCTCACCGCAGGGAATCCAAGGGTTCATTTCGACCCTTGGCTTCCACCAGTTTCGGCACAGACGCACATCTACCGACCAGTGGTGACCTCCGAGGAACAGGTCGCTCAGGAGCCGGAGGCCGAGGTGACCAGCCACTCGCCCGAGGTCCGCGAAGTCGCCCTCAGCTGTGGGTGCTCCTGCACGATCTCTCGTTGCCGTTCCGCCGGCAAGCCAAGCTCGTGCAGGACGTTGAGGAGCACGACCGCGGTCGTCACTTCGACGACGGCGATCAGCTCATCGAAGGAATGGTTCGGTGTATTTCCCTCGTGCGCGAGGTCATTGCGGGCCCGCGTCGTCCTCTTCGCCCAGCGAGCGACGTCCGGCACCAGCAGTGCGATCGCTTCCTGATCGGGTCGCGCGGCGAGGGCATGGAGACGGTCCCGGAGCGTCGGATCATTGCGGATGGCCCCTTTAAACCTGTCCTGATGATCTTCGGGGACCTGGGCCAGCATCGCCTCACGCATCGCCGCGAACTCCGCCTTGGGGAAGGGCTTCTCGTCGATGCGGAGATTGCGGTGCAGAACCTCAGCAGCGCCCACGGCCGTCAGCAGATTGTTCTCGACGAAGCGAGCCGGCGCGTAGCGCAGGCCCAGGACCATGTTGGTCGCTGCCTGCAGGCGGCCATGGGCCTCGCACCAGCGGGGCAGGACCTCCTCGAACGGGAGCGAGGCGCAGGTGAAGAACACGCGGTGGTGGTCGACGACCTTCGCGTCGTGCTTGCCGAGCGCGGTGGGCGAGTAGAGCACGTCGGCTCGCCGGCGCGGCAGGGGCTGACCGTTCGGCAGGAGCGACTCGGTCCCGGCCACCTCGAGCCTAAGCCAGATCACGCCTGCCGCGCGGTGCGTCGCCAAGGCGATCAGGTCCTGCACCAGGCTCGCCGCTTTCAGCGCCTCGTTCAGCGCGAATGGTTCGGCTGGGAAGACTTGGATGGAGACGGTATCCCTCATGCGTCCGACGCTTCCGCCCTTGCGCTGGTCGAAGTACGGAAGCGTGTGTGTATGCGCGAGGCGATACTCGGTGCCGTCGACCACTACCGACTGAGCCTTGACCGGCTTCACCGAGATGCGCCCGGTCCCGTCGATTTTCCCGTCGGCAGCGCCGAGGAATCCTTCGAACACGGACGATGCCGCCCAGAGCCCCAGATCCTCGACCGAGATCTCGACCCCGGAGAACGTCTGGTCGTCCTCGCCGCTGACATGCGCGCCGATGATTGCGACCGCTGCGGTCACGGTTTGCGTGTCAGGGCTCGCCACGCGCGCGCCGAATGTTCTCTTGCTGCTTATCGGGACTGAGCCGAGGAGGGTGATCTCTCGCTGCTCGGCGACCCCGTGGATCAGGTCCCACGTCCTGGTGCCCTCGTGGTACGCCGTCACCCCAGGCGCAGGGTTCGACATGATCCGGTCCTCGAACGCGCCGATAAGCGAGAGCGAGAGGCCCCCATCAGCGTCGTAGCGGAGGACGCCCGGGACCTGGTCGTCAGGGTTGTCCGGCAACCACCACAAACCAGCCCATTCGCCGGTCCCGTCGAGGTTCAGTGGGTCGTTGGCCATCGTTCTCCCCTGCAAAGCTCATTCCCATCTCGCCGCCAGATGTCAGATTGAAAATCTAAACTCCACCGCGTTCCGGCACGTAGAACCATCACGGTGATCAGACCAGCGAGATCACGAATCCGTCGGCACAGGCGCGCCGGACAGGATGCTGTAGACGAACATGTCCTTCCGCTGCTGACCCACCTGCTGCCACGATCGCAAGAACCCTTCTCGCTGATATCCACATCGTTCGGCAGCTCGCCACGACCCCTCGTTCCAGGGCTCGACGAACAATTGAAGTCGCTCGACCTCATCCAACGTCAACGCCCAGTCCGTCAACGCTTGCAGAGCAGCTGTGAGATAGCCGCGCCGTCGATGACCGGGGCCGATCCAGTAGCCCGTGGTTGCGCGAGCCTCGTCGATGTCGCGCAGCCAGAGTCCGATCTGGCCGACGGCCGCATCGGTCTCCGAGTCTGCGATGGCGAAGGAATAGCCGGCACCTGACTTAAGGCGTGAGTGCTGCCTCGCGATGTACTCCACCGCGTCGCGTCGGGACCCACTGGTGGGCACCGTGGTGATCCAGGGGATCAGGTCATCAGAGGCAGCCGAGACGACGAGACCCGCATCTCGCTCCTCGAAGGCCCTGAGCACGACCGGTCCGCGGCGCAAACGCGGCAACGTGTCAGGCAGCGCCATGCAGTGACCAATCTTCGAAGGACAGGAGACTGCTCGCGCAGCATGCACGCACGTGGGTCACGGTCATGCGATCGGCAACGGGGTGATCGACGCGATCTGATCCCCCACGAGGTCCTCCGCGCGATCGAGCTCGTAGTGGCTCTGCAGGTTGATCCAGAACTCAGCCGAGGTGCCGAAGTACTTTGCAAGGCGCAGCGCAGTGTCCGCTGTGACCCCCCGCTTGCCGTGCACGATCTCGTTGATCCGCCGGGGTGGGACGCCGATCGACACGGCGAGCTTGTTCTGGGTGATGCCGAATCCCTCGATGAAGTCCTCCATGAGGACCTCCCCTGGATGGATCGGCGCGATCTTGTCAGTGGTAGTCAACGATCTCCACCTCCTCCGGTCCGGCGGCCGTCCACACGAAGCAGATCCGCCACTGGTCGCTGATCCTGATGCTGTGTTGGCCAACTCGATCACCCTTCAGCGGTTCGAGCCGACTACCGGGTGGGACGCGGAGGTCGTCGAACACCTCCGCGGATCCCACCTGACGAAGCTTGCGCAACGCGACCCGATGGATCCTCGGATCAAGGGACCGCACGCGTTCACGACGCCACAGCCGTTCGGTCTCCTTGCTGCCGAACGATCTGATCACGCGGCCAACATATAACGCAGACCGTCATTAACGCTAGACGTTAAACCGGAACTCCACCGCATTCCGGCACATACCAACCTGTGGTTGCGTGTCTGGCTGGCATCGCCTCGGCCCCCACCTCGCCCCTTCCGGAGACGCAGAAGGTGGGGCAGCGGGGGCACGCGACCCGATCTCGCGTCCGCCTCTGTCGGCAGCCCCTGATAGGACATAATGACAGGTGACTGCGACCCACAGGGAGGTGACTTGGTGCTGCCTGCACTTGACGAGCAGACGGGCCTGCTTCCGCTGGGCCGATTCGGCGCGTCGTTGGAAGAGATCAAATCCCACTACGTTGACGATCCCCGGTTCGCGAAGTCGGCGACCCGCGCCGAGATCTGGCAGCACTTCGAGTCCGCTACCGACGGCATCCGCTCTGTCGTCCCCGTGGTGTGCGTATGGGTGGGTGGCAGCTTCCTTACCGACAAGATCGATCCTGACGACATCGACCTCGTCTACTGGGGCGAAGACGTGCTCGTTGACCAGGTGACCGACCCCAAGGATCGGTACATCCTGCAGATGTTCGGGATGAACCAGGTCCGACCAGCGACGGGCCTGCGCGTTGATACTCGATACTGCCTATGGCACGTGTTCCCCGAGGCGGACCGCGCCCACTCAGTCGAGCACCAGTCATATGCGTTGAATCGTGGCTACTGGGATGACTTCTGGATGCGCAAGCGCAACGGCGCGAAGGAAGATCCTCCGCAACGGCCGGATGCCCTACCGCAGCGCGGCTACTTCGAAGTGACTCTGGACGGTTTCCATGGCGTTTGACTGGGAGCAGTTCAAGGCCAACGTCCAAGGCGAAGCTGAGTGGCAGGACGCAGATGATCTTGCGCGCATGAGCATCGAGACTCTGCGCGCTGAGCACGGCTTGCTGCGGCGCGACGCTTCTTCAGGGTCTCTGCGCCTGACTGGGCCAGGAATCACGATCCACTCGGGAGCGATCGACGGGATTGCTGACACGCTTCGCAATTTTCAGCGCCTGGTGCTTGCGACAGGCCTCGCGGTGAAGGGGCACAAGTCGTTGCGTGGGCAACCGCCCGCCGACGTCGTCTCGAAGACCCGACTGAACCTCAATGGTTCACCACTGCCGGGAAGCCTCATCCTGCAGATCGTGCCGACGACTTCGCCAGCGGACGAGATCTCACCCCATGGCCAAGTCGGGCTGTTCGGAGACGACAATGCAGAGCCCCAGTTGATCGACACCGCCATGAAGCGAGCACTGGGACTGCTCGAGGACGGACGTCGTCTCGGCCCAGATGCCGACACCAGTGACTTCTTGGCGCGCATCCGCGAGTACGGACCGCGCGTCGCCACGACGTTGCGCGACTTCTCGACAGGTCTGGTGAAATCAGGGTTCGAGCCTGATCTCACTTGGTCCCAGCCTCGCCAGGCGCGCCTGCGCACGCGCCTCTCCACGGCTGAACTCGCTCACATTGGAGAGCTCATCGCTTCTCGGGAACTCGAGCTCGAGCCGACCACCATCCGCGGCATCTTGCGGACTGTCAGCGAGATCAGCGCTTGGCAGCTGGAGATCGAGGACGGCGAGATCGTCAAGATCGACGCGAAGAAGATCCCTGCGGCGAACACTGCAACGCTGCGCACCGGCATGTCAGTTTCAGTCGATGTGTCAGTCACGGAAGAAACCGGCCCTGCCGGCGAAGTTAAGCCCAAGTACACGGCGACGTCGTTCACAGTGCTGAGCAACCCGTAAGGCCGAGTCGTTACACCACATCTAGTCCAACGGCTGGATCCGGAGGTTGGTCCGCGGCGGCAAATCCCAGCCGTGACGCGCATGAATTTCCCTAACCAACTCTTCCGCGTTGACCTGGAGCTTGGCAAGTGCAGCCGCGTCGTGGCCGACTGATCGTAAATGGCGCAGGTTGCTGCTCAGCGCGTGCGCCCAACTCATCAGCGGGTCGAGGTTCGCCACCCGCCGCTCAACGGTGTCGCCGGGCTTGGCGGCCTCCATCACCTGGCGGCCGACCTGAGTTAGGTCAAATGGCTTAGTGCCTTGGATCGGTCTGCCCGAGGTCGTTCAGGAGGGCGTGCTCGTCGGGGCCGAGTGCTGGTGGCAGGGTGCGGATGGCGCCGTTGGCTTCGATGGTGGCCGAGCGCAATGGGCGCAGCTGGCGCAGGACTCGGCGTAGCGAGAGCCCGGTGCGGGCCTGGACGGTGCGGGCGATGGCCAGGGCGGTGAACACGATGGTCAGGTGGGCCTCGATGGAGTCGCGACGTCGGGCGAACAGGGGCCGGGCCCGCAGGTCGCTCTTGGACATCCGGAACGACTGCTCCACGTGCCACAGGTCGGCGTAGGAGCTGATCACCTCGGACGCGGGCAGCACTGTGGTCGGGATGTTGGTGACCAGGCCCTTCAGCCCGGCGAGTCGTCGGGCCCGTGCCAGCGCTGCGTCGTCCAGGACCAGACCGTCGGTGCGGGTCTTGACGAACCGGGGCGTGCGGGCGGGTTTGTTGCCCTCGATCGCTGCCTTGGCGCGGTTCTCCTGGGCGGTGAGGGTCTTGTTGTCCCGTGCGAACCGTCTGGCCGAGTAGGACCACACCGCCCGCCACGAGGTCGGGTACTGCTCCGGGTCCCACACCGGCTCGGCGCGCAGGGCGGGGTCGTTCCCCTTGTTCTTGCCAGCCTTGGGGGTGAGGGTGTCGATGACCTGGCCGTCGGTGAACGCGTCCCCGTGCCAGCGGAAGTGCGAGGCCAGGTCGATCGGGGCCTTGGCGTTCTTGGACCCGACGATGAAGGTGTGCCCGGCCTCGTCCAGGGCCTTCAGATTGGCCGCGGACAGCATCCCGGCGTCCGCGACCACGACCAGGTCGTTGATCTGGTGCCGGGCGGCGAAGGCCTCGATGATCGGCACGATCGTGTGGGTCTCGGCCTTGTTGCCCTCCCAGCACCCGATCTCTAGTGGGAACCCACCCCGGTCAACCAGCAGGCCGACGATGATCTGGGGGTCGACTCGTCGTTCCTTGGAGTACCCGACCTTGCGCAGCGCGTCCTCGTCGGCTGCTTCGAAGTGCAGCGTGGTCACGTCGTACAGACACAGCGACACATCTTCGCTGGCCCGGGCGTGCTGGAAGCACAGCTTGGCGATCTGGTCCCGGTAGGCCCCGTCCTGGCAGCGCCTCAGCGTGCGACTGCGGGTCGACAGACTCGCGGAGACCCGGCCCAGGTCAGCCAGCACCCGGTCGGCGTCCAGCAGGCTGGTCGGCTCGACCAACCGGGCGATGACCAGGTCGCGGAACACCTCATCACCCAGGGCGTCGAACCCCAAGTCGGTGTACACCCCGGCCAGGGCGTCGTACAGCACCGCCGAGGAGGTGCGCAGCACCTGCGGTGCGGCCACCACCGCGCGCCGGCCCACCGGCCCGGCCGGGTCGTCGAACAGCGTCGCCGCGGACGGTGCCGGCACCATCGCTGCTCGGGGCACCGGTATCGACAGTCCCAGGTCCAGCTCGCCCTGAGCGTCGCCCTCGAGCAGTTGGCGTGCCTGAGCCATCAGCAACCCGAGCTCGGCCCCGTCGTGCGCTGATCCCACGTGGCGCACGATCCGCCGCCGCCCGTCCACGGACTCCGCAATCTGTACCGCGGTCGCCCCCGAGGCCGTCCGCACCCGCCGGATCCACGCCATCCCACGATCCTAGGACCCCGATTAGTGCCTCAACGACGCACTAAGCCACCACATCGTGCCAGGTCATAGACTCGCCGGCCCGATAATCACGGACCGGTGACCCAACTCAGGGCCGATGGTCGCGCCCAGCGTGCGCTCGGCCTCCAGCCACGAGTCGATACCATCCCAGCCGTCGAGCTGGTCGACGAGCGCGATCGACGTGATGCGCAGGTTGGCGAGCCGCTCCCCCACCGGCTCGGCCGTCGGATCGAACCCGATTAGGCGCTGCACGGCTTCCTGCACCGCGAACCAGCGTGCGTCCTCGGCCGCCTTGCGCGACTCGGCGAGTGCCTCGTTCGCGCGCTTGTTCGCTTGGTAAGTGCCGACGCCGGCGATCAGCAGCGACAGGGCCGAGATCACCAGCGCGAGGACATCCATGGCTCGATCCTGCCACTACAAGAAGCAGTTCCTGAAGCACTTCCGGCTATTGCTTGCCCGAGGCGCGTCAGCCGACTAACCCGCGCTCACTACGATGCTCCGCGCGGCGACCAATCCCTACAGCGCGAATCTCCACTCCACCGATTTCCGGTACATACCACCCTCTTGAGGTGTGCAGTGAAGCGCTCGGCCCCGCGTCCGGGACCGACAGCTTGCGTTCGACGTCAACGATAGGTCTCGTGCAACGCCTCCTCGATCTGAGACGGAGTCGGTGCACCGGCGTACCCGCGCTCAGTCGCGTAGACCCGGCACGCGAGCGAGCGAACCGGTTGCGTCGGAAACAGGTCGACGCCGTCGACGAGGATCGTGGGCGAGCCTCCGAATCGGGTGTTCGCCGCTTCGGTCTCGGTGTGGATCGTTACCAGCTCGATGGGCACTTCCGCGAGCTCGGCGGCATCCAGCGCGGCGCGCGCGTTTGCTTCGGCGATGGCCGTGTTCGGGCAGTCGACGATGTGCAGCAGTTCGACCTTCATACGATCTGCTCCTTCCGGGTCCGGGCCGCGCGCAAGCCATTGAGGATCACGATGACCTCCGCGATCTCGTGCACGAGCACCACGGCAGCGAGTCCCAGGACGCCGAAGAGGGCGAGCGGGAGCAGGGCGATGATGATCAGCAGCGACAGGATGATGTTCTGGTTGATGATGTGCCGTCCGCGCCGGGCATGGTCGAACGCGCGCGGCAGCAGCCGCAGGTCGTGCCCGGTGAACGCGACATCGGCCGACTCGATCGCGGCATCCGACCCGGTCGCGCCCATCGCGATCCCGATGTCCGCGGCGGCGAGGGCGGGGGCGTCGTTGATGCCGTCGCCGATCATCGCCACCGAACCATGCTGGCCGAGCTCAGCGATCGCAGCGGCCTTGTCCTCGGGGCGCAGCTCGGCGCGCACGTCCTCGATCCCGGCCTGCGCCGCGAGAGCGCGGGCGGTGCGGGCGTTGTCGCCGGTGAGCATCGTGACCCCGATGCACTGCGCGGCGAGCGTGCGGACGACCTCCGGGACCTCCAGGCGCAGCTCGTCGCGGACGCCGATCGCAGCGACCGGCTCGCCGTCGCGGTGCACGATGACGACCGTCATGCCCTGCTCCTCCAGCCCTGCGACCCGGTCGCCGAGCGTCCCGGCGTCCAGCCAGCGGGGGCTGCCGACCGTGATCCGCGCGCCGTCGAGCTTGCCCTCGATGCCGTGCCCGGCCTGCTCGGTCACGTCCTCGGCTACTGAGGCCCCCGGCGCGGCGGCGGTGATCGCGGCCGCGAGCGGGTGGGTGCTGTGTTGCTCCAGCGCGGCCGCCCACGCCAGCGCCTGCGCCTCGGTGGTCCCGTCGGCGGTGAGAACGGCGTTGACGACGGGCTCGTTTCGGGTGAGGGTGCCGGTCTTGTCGACGGCGACGTGGCGGATCACGCCGAAGCGCTCGAACGCGGCACCGGACTTGATGATCACGCCGAACTTGCTCGCCGAGCCGATCGCGGCGACCACGGTCAGCGGCACGGAGATCGCCAGCGCGCACGGCGACGCCGCCACGAGGACGACCAGGGCGCGAGTGACCCACAGCTCGGGGTCGCCGAACAGCGAACCGATCAGCGCCACCAGGACGGCGAGGACGAGCACACCAGGGACGAGGGGTCGGGCGATGCGGTCGGCGAGGCGGGCGCGGTCTCCCTTCTCGGCCTGCGCCTGCTCAACGAGCTCCACGATCGTGGTCAGCGAGTTGTCGGTGCCCGCCGCGGTCGTCTCGACTTCCAGCGCGCCGGCGGAGTTGATTGCACCGGCCGAGACTGCATCTCCCAGCTCGACCTCGACCGGGATCGACTCTCCAGTGATCGCAGACGTATCCAAACTCGAACGACCCGTGACCACGACGCCGTCGGTCGCGATCCGTTCGCCCGGCCGCACCAGCATCAGCTGGCCCACCTGGAGGTCTTTCGCGGCGACCTCGACCGACGCGCCGTCGCGGCGGATGGTCGCTGTCTCAGGGACGAGCTTGAGCAGCGCCCGGAGCCCGCCGCGGGCGCGGTCCATCGCCTTGTCCTCCAGCGCCTCAGCGATCGAGTACAGGAACGCCAGGGCCGCGGCCTCCTCGACGTAGCCGAGGATCACCGCGCCAATGGCGCTGATCGTCATCAGCAGGCTGATGCCGAGCTTGCGCTTGAACAGTTTGCGGATCGCGCCCGGGGTGAACGTCGACGCTCCCAGCAGCAGACCGAGCCAGAACAGCACCAGCGCCAGAATCTCGAGCCCGGACCACTCCAGGACGAGACCGGTCAGGAAAGCGACGCCGGAGAGGACCGGGACCATGATCCCGCGGTCCCGCCACCAGGGTCGCTCCTGCACCTCCTCAACTGCTTCGCCGACCGTGGTCTCGGGCTCGTCGCAGCCGCACGCCGCGCTCATGCGCCTGCCCCCGTCCCGCAGCAGCCCGGCACCGGGCACTGGTCATCAACGCATGGCGCGTGCTCGTCGACGGCCAGCGTCACATCCACGAGCGCCGTGAGCGCCGCAGCAAGGTGCGGGTCGGCGATCTCGTAGCGCGTCTGCCGTCCCTCGGGCTCGGCGGCCACGATGCCACAGTCGCGCAGACAGGTCAGGTGGTTCGACACGTTCGACCGGGTCAGCTCCAGCTCGCGCGACAGCACCGCCGGATAGCTCGGGCCGTCGAGCAGGGTCATCAGGATCCGGGATCGCGTCGGGTCCGCCATGGCTCGGCCGAGCCGGTGCATGACGTCGAGGCGTGAAGCAATGGTCAGCATGCACTGAACTGTACAGTGACTGCTGACCTATTTTGGTCATCGCATCGGCAGGTCAGACCACTCAATCGACGCCAGAGGTTATACGGCGAAACGAAATTCCACGACGTCCCCGTCGGCCATGACGTAGTCCTTTCCCTCCATGCGCACCTTGCCGGCCTCCTTGGCCTTCGCCATCGAGCCCAGCTCGTCGAGCGCCTCGAAGCTGACGATCTCCGCCTTGATGAAGCCGCGCTCGAAGTCGGTGTGGATGACGCCGGCGGCCTGCGGAGCGGTCGAGCCCTTGCGGATCGTCCACGCCCGCGACTCCTTGGGGCCTGCGGTGAGGTAGGTCTGCAGCCCGAGGGTGTCGAAACCGACTCGGGCCAGCTGGTCCAGCCCCGGCTCCTCGACGCCCACCGACTCCAGCAGCTCGGCGGCCTCTTCGTCGTCCAATTCGGCCAGGTCGGCCTCGAGCTTGGCGTTGAGGTAGATCGCCTCGGCCGGCGCGACCAGCTCGGCCAGCTCGGCGTGGAGCGCGTCGTCGGTGAGCCCGTCCTCGTCGAGGTTGAAGACGTAGAGGAACGGCTTGGTGGTCAGCAGACCGAGCTGCCGCGCGATGGCGACATCGACCCCCGCGGCCTCGCCACGGGCATAGAGGGTGTCGCCCGCCTCAAGCACCCGCTGCGCGGCGAGCGCGGTGTCGAGGACCTCCTTGTCGGTCCGCTTGCCCTTGACCTCCTTCTCCAGCCGCGGGATCGCGTTCTCCAGTGTCTGCAGGTCGGCGAGGATGAGCTCGGTGTTGATCGTCTCGATGTCGTCCCGCGGGCTGACCTTGCCGTCGACGTGCACGACGTCGTCGTCTCGGAAGGCGCGCACGACCTGGCAGATCGCGTCCGCCTCGCGGATGTTGGCGAGGAACTTGTTGCCCAGGCCCTCCCCCTCGCTCGCGCCGCGGACGATGCCCGCGATGTCGACGAAGCTGACCGTCGCGGGCAGCACCTTGGCGCTGGAGTGGATCTCCGCGAGACGGTCCAGCCGCCCATCCTTGAGCGGCACCACGCCGATGTTGGGCTCGATCGTCGCGAACGGGTAGTTCGCCGCGAGCACGGTGTTCTTGGTCAGCGCGTTGAAGAGCGTGGACTTGCCCACGTTGGGCAGGCCGACGATTCCGATGGTGAGTGCCACGGGGTCAGCAGTCTAGTGGTCCGCGGGGATGCGAAGATCGAGGTATGCGCTTCCTCTCGATCCAGAGCCACGTCGCCTACGGGCACGTCGGCAACTCGGCCGCCGTCTTCCCGCTGCAGCGCATCGGGCACGAGGTCTGGCCGGTGCTGACGGTGAACTTCTCCAACCACACCGGCTACGGCGAGTGGGGTGGCCCGCTCATCCCGGCCGACGACGTCCGCGCGGTCGTCTCTGGCATCGAGGACCGCGGCGTCCTGCCCACGGTCGACGGCGTGCTGTCGGGCTACCTCGGCGGCGAGGAGATCGTCGACGTCGTCGTCGATGCGGTCGGACGGGTCAAGGCCGCCAACGCCGAGGCGACCTACACCTGCGACCCGGTCATGGGCAACGCCACCTCCGGCTGTTTCGTCGCCGAGTCCATCCCGCCGCTCATCCGGGAGAAGGTCCTGCCGCACGCCGACATCATCACGCCCAACCAGTTCGAGCTGGGCTACATGACGCATACCGAGCCGGACACCCTGGAGTCGACGCTGGCCTCCGCCGACGCCGCCCGCGACCTCGGCCCGCGCACCGTGCTCGTCACCAGCGTGCTGCGGCCGGACCGGCAGGCCCAGCCGGACGGCGGCGAGACCATCGAGATGCTCGTGGTCGACGACGCCGGGGCCTGGATCGTCGCCACCCCGCGGCTGCCGATCAAGGCCAACGGCTCCGGCGACGTCACCAGCGCCCTGTTCACCGCGCACTACCGCGAGACCGGCTCGGCCGCGACGGCCCTGGAGCGCACCGCCTCCAGCGTCTTCGACCTGCTGCAGGCCACCCTCGACTCCGGCGAGCGCGAGCTGCGGCTGGTCCAGGCACAGGACGCCTTCGCCGAGCCGCGGATGCAGTTCAGCGCACGCCAGGTGAGCTGAGGGGTATACCGCCAGGGGTGCGGCGCACGAGCCCGACGACGCTCAGGCTCGTGGCGCGTGGACCCGCAGGCCCATCGTCTCCACAGCGCCCGCGAGGTGGCGGTCGTACGTGACCACCGCGTCCACGTCGAGCCGGATGGAGGCTGCCAGATGGAGTGCGTCCAGCGACCGCAGGTCAACGCCCGGCATCAGTCCGGCCTCGCGGAAGAGACTCGGTGGGAGGTCGTAGAGATCGACCCGCCCCAGGATGGCTGACACGTCCGCCTGCGGGAGATCGTGCCGGTTCGCGAATCGGCGCAGCTCGGTCTCGAGCAGGTGCGTCGACACCAGGGTGACGTCATCGCCGTCCGCCCAGGACGCCATGGAGGCACTCTCCGGCTCCTCCACCATGAGCTTCACCGCGGCCGAGGTGTCCAGGTAGTAGCGCGTCAACGCTCTCCCCGCAGGTCATCGAGCGTGGCGGCGGAAGGGGAGTTGATGCTGTGCCGCCTCAGCCCCGAGAAACCACCCCGAGCCACCGCCGGGCGAGAGAGCGGCAGGTCGGGGGTGGCCTGCGTCATCGGCACCAGCTGCGCAACTGGCTTGCCTCGGCTGGTCACCGTGTATGTCTCGCCGGCAGCGACGGCGTGCAGCACCTCCCCGCTGTGGTTGCGGAGGTCGCGGTGGCTCACTGTCGTGCCCATGCCCAGAAACGTAGCACGCGTAGCACACGGGTCCCGCGATCAGGATCAGGGGGCCGCACCACCCATTCCGCGATCCGCAGCGCGACGCCGGAGTCCGACATGACCTTGCCGAAGAGGGCGCCGAGCAGGAACAGCGGGAAGAAGCTCACGACGACGTTGCCCATGGCCGGCATGAAGACCTGGGTATAGGTCGCCAGGATCGGCGCGCCCGCGAAGATCACCGCGATGCTCGCCATGGTCGGGGCCAGGACGATGACGTTGAGGCCGCGGTAGGCCAGGACGATGAGCAGGGCCAGGGACAGCAGGATCCCGATCAGTCCGATCACGCGATCTCCTCCTCCAGGAGCGGCAGCAGCTGCCGCACGCCGCGCCCGCCGAGCATGACCGTGTAGTGGTTGACCCCCTCGACCGGGACCATGCGCAGCCGGGGCAGCCGGGAGGTCCAGTGCTCCCGGGCGGCGTCAGGGTAGAGCGGGGGCACCTCGTCCAGCAAGCCCCTGGGGGCGACCACCCAGGTCGCGGCGTGAGCCAGGCCGTCGAGCGCCTGCTCCACCGAGGCGCCGTCGACGAGCTCGCGGATGTCCTCGGCGAGCGCCTCCGGGCGCGTGGCGGGCGTGAGCGCGGGCTCCTCCCCCACGAGGTCGTAGTCGACATAGGCGGTGGTGAATTCGTCCCACCCCGGGCCCAGGGCAGGGTGCTCGCGCCAGAACTCATGGTATGCCTCACGGCTGGAGAAGGTCATCTGCAGCCGGTCCGCGGCCGGGCCGAGCACCGCGGCCGCCATGTCCTCCGGCGCGACGCCCGGGGGCGGGAGCAGGGGCATACCCCCGTCGACGAGGAGGAGGGAGCGGACGAGGTCGGGGTGCCGGTCGGCGAGCACGAGTGAGACGAAGGCGCCCATGGAGTGACCGACCGCGACCGCCTCGCGCACCCCGAGGTGGGCCAGCGCGGCGGCGACGTCGTCGGCGTGGCGCGGCATGCCGTAGGGCGCCGGCAGGTCGCGGGAGCGGCCACGGCCGCGCAGGTCGGGAGCGACCAGCCGGACGCCGGGCAGCGCCTGCGCCAGCGCGGCGAAGGAGACGTGCGAGGCGGTGATCCCGTGGACGAGCACGACGGTCGGGGCGTCGGCGTCCTCGCCCGCCTCGGGCTCCCAGACCCCGACGTGCAGGTCGCCGCCGTCGACCGGGACCTCGACGCTGCGGTAGCGCTCCCCTAGGACGGTCTCGACCGAGGACGGCAGGGGCGGTTCCGTGGGGCTCACTGGGCAGTCCACCCGCCGTCCATCGCGTAGGACGTGCCGGTCACCATGCCGGCGTCGTCGGAGGCGAGGAAGGACACCAGCGCGGCCACCTCGTCCGGCTCGATGAGCCGCTTCACCGCGGCGCGGGTGAGCATGATCTTCTCGACCACCTCGTCCTCCCCGATCCCGTGGGTCCTGGCCTGGTCGGCGATCTGCTTCTCCACCAGCGGGGTGCGGACGTAGCCGGGGTTGACGCAGTTGCTCGTCACGCCGTGGTCGGCGCCCTCGAGCGCGACGACCTTGGAGAACCCCTCAAGCCCGTGCTTGGCCGAGGACGTAGGCGACTTGAAGGCCGAAGCCCGCAGCCCGTGAGCCGAGGAGACGTTGACGATCCGGCCCCAACCCCGGGCATACATGTGCGGCAGCGCGGCGCGCGCCAGCAGGAACGGCGCCTCGAGCATGAGCCGGTGGATCAACCGGAAGTCGTCCGGCACGAACTCGTGCACCGGCGCCACCCGCTGCACCCCCGCGTTGTTGACCAGGACGTCGCAGTCGACGGTGGCGTCCTCCAGCGCCGCGGTGTCCGACAGGTCGACGGTCCACGCCTCTCCCCCGAGGTCGCCGGCCAGCGCCTGCGCGGCGTCGGCGTCGCGGTCGGCGACGACCACGCTCATCCCGTCGGCGGCGAGCCGGCGCGCGACGGCGGCGCCGATGCCGCTGGCCCCTCCGGTGACGATCGCCCTGCGTGTCATGTGCCCTCTCCTTCGTCCGTCGTGGTGGGTGCCAGCGCACCCTCGATGAGCAGCATGAGCTGCTCGAAGACCGGCTCGGGGATCTGCCCGCCCTGCTCCCAGAGCACCCAACGCATCCCGATGAGCTCGCCGGCGCCCATGAGCGCCCAGGCGGCGACGACGGGGTCGACGGCGCGGATCTGACCGCGTCCGATCGCGTCCTCCAGGCCCGCGGCATACCCCGAGCAGATGTCGTCGTAGTGCGTGCGCATGACCTCGGGCGAGACGAACTCGGCCTGCCGGATGATGCGGTAGAGCGCGGGGTGCTCGGCGGTGAAGGCGAAGAACGCGCGGAAGCCGTCGCGCTCGGCGGTGAGCCGGTCCGGCGCCGCCGAGGACGCCTCGCTCATCGCCTGCCGCACCCGGCGCGACAGGTGGAGCACGACCTCGTCGAAGATTTCCTTCTTGCCGGTGAAGTGCACGTAGAAGGTGCCGAGCGCGACCCCGGCGAGCTCCGTGATCCGCACGATCGAGGCGTCCGGGTAGCCGACGGTGGCGAAGACGTCCTCCGCCGCCTGCAGGAGCCGCGCCCGGGTGCGCGCACCGCGGGCGGTGCGCGGCGCGGGCCGGGCGACCGGGCCCTCCACGCTCATCGCTGCCCCTGCCGCTCGAGCAGCTGCAGCGCCAGGGCGCGCACGGCGGGCTGGTCGGTCTTGCCGATCCCGACCTGGGGTATGCCGGGGACGGCCAGGACCCGCTCGGGCACCTTGAAGCCGGCGAGCATCCCCCGGCAGTGCTCCAGGATGTCGTGCTCGTCGGTGGCCACCCCGGGCCGGAGCACCACGAGCGCGACCCCGACCTCGCCCCACCGCTCGTGCGGCACGCCGGCCACCGCGGCCTGCGCGACAGCCGGGTGCCGCCGCAGCACCGCCTCGACCTCGGCGGGCGCGACGTTCTCGCCACCGCTGATGTAGATGTTGCGCAGCCGGTCCACGATCCGCAGGTAGCCGTCCTCGTCACGGTCCGCGACGTCGCCGGTCCAGAGCCAGCCGTCGTGCAGCACCTGCGCCGTGGCCTCCTCATCGTGCAGGTAGCCGGTGAACAGCCCCGGGCCGCGGACCAACAGCTCGCCGGTCCCCGCTCCCTCGACGCGCTCCCCGGTGGCCGGGTCGGCCAGCGCCACCTCGACGTGCGGATAGGGCACGCCGGCCCAGCCCGCCCGGTCGGCGGCCTCGTGCGGGGGCAGGCAGAGCACGTTGGGCCCGGCCTCGGTGAGCCCGTAGCCCTGGGTCAGCGCCACCCCGCGGGCGTGGAAGGTCCGCAGCAGCGGCGGCGGCATCGGCGCCCCGCCGACCACGGCGCTGCGCAGGCTCGTCAGGTCGGCCGTCGCGAAGCCGGGGTGCTCGGCGAGCAGGAGGTACTGCGTCGGCACGCCCATCATCGTGCTCACCCGGCGCTCGCCCACCAGGCTCAGCACCCGGGCCGGGTCGAAGGTGCGCTCCAGCACCACGGTGGCCCCCGTCCACCACGCGAGCAGCGGCTGGATGTTCCACCCGCCGGCGTGGAACTGCGGCAGCACCGAGAGCACGACGTCGCGCTCGGTGAGCTCGAGCGTGCGCGAGAGCGACAGGTTGGTCCACCAGCAGGTGCGGTGCGAGAGCACCGCGGCCTTCGGGGCGCTGACGCTGCCGGAGGTGAAGACGACGAGCAGCGCGTCCTCGTCGTCGACCGGCTCGGGCCCGACGGCAGGACGGCCGGTCGCCGCGGCCAGGGCTCCCGGCCGCTCGATCTCCGTGAGGTATGCCGTGGGCACCGGGCAGGTGAGGCGCGCGGCCACCTCCCGGGCCAGGGCGCCGGTCTCCTCCTCGGTGACGAGCAGGGCCGGGTCCAGCAGCTGCACCTGGCGGACCAGCTCCGGCGGCGTGAGCCGCCACGAGAGCGGGCACAGGGCCGCGCCGACCCGGGCGCAGGCGAAGAAGAGGACCACCTGGTCGGCGCTGTTGCCGACCAGGGTGGCCACGCGCATACCCCTGCCGACGCCGGCACCGAGGAGCGCCTGGGCCGACCGGTCGACCCGGGCCTCCAGCTCGCCGTAGCGCAGCGCGACCCCGCGGTCGACCACTGCCGGGTGGTCCGGGGCGATGCGGGCACGGTCGGCCGGCCAGCGACCGAGCGTGTGCAGCCCGTCGGTCTGTGGGCCACCGGTCCCGGTGCTCATGGGCGGGCCGCCCCCGCACCCTCGTGCTGCGGCTCGCGCGCGTCGTCGTCCATCTGCTCCACCCTGTCAGCACCCGGCTCCGCGCCGCCACGCGACGGGCGGCGGCCCCGCAGCCGGGTCACGGTGCCCGCGATGCCGCCGGGCAGGAACATGACGACCAGCACGAAGAGCGTGCCGAGGATGAACATCGGCTCCGACAGCGGGATCCGCAGCACCGCGGGCAGGTCGTGCACCCACTCGGCCTGCGCCAGGACGGTGAGCCGCTGGTTGAGCAGGACGTAGAGCACGGCTCCGGTGACCGCGCCCCAGCGCGAGCCGACGCCGCCGATGACGACCATGAGCAGCAGCGAGATGGTGAACTCGGCGCTGACGATGGTGGGCACGGCGCCGGAGTTGAGCAGCAGGTGGACCATGCCCATCCCGATGGCGATGACCGAGGCCGCGACGAAGATGGCGAGCTTGACGACGAAGGGGCGCATCCCGAGGACGCGGACACGCAGCTCGTTCTCCCTTACCGCCTCGGCGACGTGACCGGCCCGGCTGCGCTGCACCCACGTGGTGAGCAGGAAGGCCAGCACGAGGGCCGCGAGCGCCAGCCAGTAGAGGTTGCGGGTGTTGGCGACCCCGATGAGCGCGTCCGGCACGTGCTCGGTCGGCAGCCGCAGCCCCTCCTCACCACCGGTGACCCGGCCCGGGTCGCGGCGGACCAGCACCGAGCCGGCCTGGGCGAAGGCGAGGGTGACCATCGCGAAGGGTATGCCGGTGACCCGCAGGCTGATCGCCCCGAGCAGGGTGGAGAAGACCACGCCGGCCACGAGCACGACGAGCGCCGAGGGCACCAGCCCCAGGTCGAGCTCGGACATGACGATGCCGAGCACGTAGGCGCCGAAGCCGAAGTAGAGCGCGTGCCCGAAGGACAGCAGCCCGGCCACCCCGAGGAGCAGGTGGTAGGACAGCGCCAGCGCGGCCATGACCATGGCGAGCGCCATCAGGTGCAGCGATCCGGGGGTGTAGGTCGGTCCCGGCAGCACCCCGGGCAGGTGCAGGTTGAGCAGCGGCAGGCAGGCCAGCAGCACGACCAGCGCCAGCGGCACGAGCCTGCCGAGCCACGAGCGGCGGGACGGCTGCGTCGTCGGGGTCGTCATGCGCGCCTCCCCATCAGGCCGGAGGGCCGGGTCAGCAGGACCACGGCGAGGAGCACGACGACGGCGAGGTCGCCGGTGCCCCAGAGGTAGTAGTTGGCGAACTGCTGCAGCAGCGCCACGAGCACGGAGGCGATCGCCGCCCCGGTGAGCGAGCCGAGCCCTCCGATGACCGTGACGATGAAGGCGAAGATGAGCAGCGTCTGACCGAGCAGCGGCGAGACGTAGCCGAAGTAGTGGCTCGCGAGGACGCCACCCAGCCCGGCCGCGATCCCGCCGATGGTGAAGACCAGGGTGAAGGCGGTCCGCACGTCGATGCCCAGCGCGGTGACCATGGCGCGGTTCTCCACCCCGGCGCGGATGATCATGCCGTAGCGGGTGCGCTGCAGGAAGAGCACCATGCCCAGCAGCACCAGGGCGGCGACCCCGATGGCGACGAAGCGGTCGTTGGGCACGTTGGCGCCGAGGATGTGGGTGGTCCGGCCCAGCCAGGCCGGTCCGGAGATGAACCGGGGGTCGGTGCCCCAGAT
Organism: Serinicoccus marinus DSM 15273; assembly: GCF_008386315.1. NCBI lineage: Bacteria > Bacillati > Actinomycetota > Actinomycetes > Micrococcales > Ornithinimicrobiaceae > Serinicoccus > Serinicoccus marinus. Next base: position 2,449,360 of record NZ_CP043808.1, read on the forward strand.
CCCGTCGAAGAGCGCGACGGCGGCCAGGCCGAGACCGACGGTCACGAGCACCTGCTCGATGTGCCGCTCGTAGAGCCGTTGCACCAGCACCCGTTCGGTCAGCGCCGCGAAGACCGCGCCCGCGAGGGCACCGACGAGCAGCGAGACCGCGAAGCCGGTCTAGGTCGTGGCGCCCAGCCGGGTGGCCACCTCGAGCCCGAGGAAGGCACCCAGCGACAGGAAGACGCCGTGCGCGAAGTTGAGGACGTGCATGAGGCCGTAGATGAGGGACAGACCCGAGGCGACCAGGAAGTAGATCGCCCCCAGCCCGACCCCGGTGAACAGGAGCAGGACGACGGTGCTCACTCGCTGTGCTCCTCTCGGGTATGCCTGGCGCCGGCTTCGTCCCGGTCCTGGGCGTGCTCCTCGGCGGGATCGGACCCGCCCTCGCCGTGGACCCCCAGCAGCCGCTGGGTGAGGGCGTCGTCGGCGAGGAACTCCTGCGCGGGGCCGTGGTGGACGCTGCGGCCGTCGGTGAGGACGACCGCGTGGTGGGCGAGCTCGCGGACGACCTGGAGGTTCTGCTCGACCAGGAGGATGGGGGCGACCTGCGCCGCCCGGGCGAGCACCTGGCTCACCTCCTGCACCAGCTTGGGGGCGAGCCCCTTGGTCGGCTCGTCCACGAGGAGCACCTGGTTGTCGTTGAGCAGGGCCCGTGCGAGGGAGACCATCTGCTGCTGCCCGCCGGAGAGCGTCCCGGCGGCCTGGGCGCCGCGCTGCTTCAGCTCGGGGAAGAGGTCGTAGACGAGGTCGTAGCGGTGCTCGCCGCCGCGGCGCTCGGCCAGCCGCAGGTTGTCGGTCACGGTGAGGCCGGCGAAGACCTCGCGGTCCTCCGGCACGTAGCCGATCCCGAGCCGCACGATCTGGTGGGTGGGCAGGGGCACGAGGTCGGTGCCGGCGAGCTCGACCTCGCCCGCCCGGCCGATGAGGCCGAGGACGGCCTTGATCGTCGAGGTCTTCCCCACGCCGTTGCGCCCGAGGAGGGCGGTGACCCCGACCGGGGCGACGTCGAGGTCGACGTGCTCCACGACCTGCTGGCCGGCGACGTGGGCGGACAGCCCGCGCACGTGCAGGACCGGGTCGACGTCCTCGCTCCGGGCCGGTGCGTCGGTGAGGTCGCCGGTGGGCTGGGCGGGCGTCATACCGTCTCCCCCAGGTAAGCGCTCTGGACCGTCGGGTCGGCCATGACCGCCTCCGGGGTGTCCATCGCGAGCAGGTGGCCGAAGTGGAGCACGGCCACCCGTTCGACGAGGCCGAGCAGGACCTCCATGTGGTGCTCCACCATGAGCACGGTGCACCCGTGGTCGCGGTGCAGGCCGCGGATGACCTCGGTGAGACCCGGGACGTCGCCGGAGGCCACGCCCGCCATCGGCTCGTCCAGGAGCACGACCTCAGGGTCGGTCGCGAGCAGCATGGCGATCTCGAGCTTGCGCTTGTCGCCGTGCGGCAGGTCCCCGGCGCGGTGCTCCGCGCGGTGGGCCAGCCCGACCTCCTCGAGCAGCTCGCTCGCGCGGCGCGACGCCGCGTCGCCGCGCCGCGGGAAGGAGAAGAGCGAGATGGCTCGGCCCTCGGTGACCTGGGCGGCCAGCCGGGCGTTCTCGTGCACGGTGAGCCCGGGGAAGAGCGAGGACGTCTGGAAGGTGCGTCCGAGCCCGGCGTTGGCCCGTTGCGTGATGCTGGAGCGGGTGAGGTCCCGTCCACCGAGCAGCACCTGCCCCGAGGTGGGCGCGTGCACCCCTGAGACGAGGTTGAACAGCGTGGTCTTGCCGGCACCGTTCGGGCCGATGACGCCGACGATCTGGCCCCGCGGCACGGTGATGCTGATGTCCTCCAGGATCTGTGCCCCGCCGATGCGCAGCGAGAGATCCCGGACCTCCAGGGCGGGCGCGGGGGCGGAGCTCGCCGCCCCCGCGGCCCGGCCCTGGACCGGGCTGTCCTGCTCGGTCACTCGCCCGAGGCCTCCGGCGGCGCGACCTCGTCGGCGGCGACCGTGTCGATGACCTCGGGGACCCAGGCGTCGCCGTCCTGCACCAGGCTGGCGGTGAACATGTCCTGCACGAGGGCGTGGTCGCCCTCACGGACGGTCGTCGTGCCCTTGGGGCCCTCGAACTCCCAGCCCTCGAGCGCGTCGATCATGGCGGTGACGTCGTCCCCGCCCTCGGCGACGGCCTGCACGATCATCTGGCCGGCCACGAAGCCGTCGACGGTGAACAGGTCCGGCGTCCCTCCGGCCTCGGTGACCGAGTCCACGAGGGCCTGGTTGACCTCGTTGTCGGTCGCCTCGGGGAAGTAGTGCGAGAGGAAGGAGATCTGCTCGCCGGCGTCGCCGTAGGCGGCGAAGGTCGCCGAGTCGGCGAGCCCGGTGACGACCGGGGCGGCGTCGAAGACGTCCTGCTGGGTGAGGGACTGCCACATGTTGCCGGCGGTGGCACCCGCCCAGGCGACGAAGATCAGGTCGGGCTCCTCGTCGACCACCTGGCGGGCGAAGCCGGTGAACTCGGTGGCGTCCTCGGGCACCAGCACGCTGGCGACCTCGGCTCCCTCGGCGCCCAGCACTGCCTCGACGGCGGCGAGGTTGCCCTGGCCGAAGGCGTTGTCCTGGGCCAGGACGACCACCTTGCCGGAGCTGTCCTCGAGCATCGCGCCGGCGGTCGCGACGTCCTGGAAAGACTGCCGGCCGGAGCGGAAGGTGAACTCGTTGACGCCGGTGATCGCGTCGGTCGCGGCCGGACCGGAGATGTAGAGGATCTCGTTCTGCGCGGCCTGCTCGGCCATGGCGGTCGCGATGCCGGAGACGACCGTGCCGCCGAGGATCTGGTAGTCCTGACCGATGAGGTCCTTGGCCGCGGCGACGGCGGTGTCGGGGTTGCCGGCGTCGTCGCGGTACTCCACCTCGATCGTGGTGCCGTCGACCTCGCCGGTGCCGTCCGTGGCGTAGTCGATGCCGGCCTCCAGTCCCTGGCGGTACTGCTCGCCGTAGGCCGCCAAGGGGCCGGTCTCGGAGTAGATGATGCCGACCTGGGCGGTGCCGCCGCCCTCGGAGCCCTCGCCGCTCGCCCCGCTGTCGTCGCCACCCCCGTCCGTGCTCGACGGCGCGCAGGCCGAGAGGGTCAGCGCCGTGGTGGCGGTCAGGACGGTGAGCAGGCGGACGGGCCGTGCGGTCACGGGGACACTCCTTCGTGCGGTCGAACATGAAAGGTGATTCATGTTTCGCATCCGAAGGTAGATCTGGCCGTGCAGGGTGTCAACGTCGCCGCGACTCGTGTCCCCCGGTCGTGACCGGATCGTGACCGCGCACCACCTCCGCACACCCCTTCCCCTCCACCGCCCGACCGGACACCCCTTCTGTCCGCCCCCCATACCCGACCGGACACCCCTCATGTCGGCCTCTGGCACGACCGGACACCCGTCGTGACCGGCGGCACCCCAGGGTATGTCGGTGCCCGGTGCCAGGGTGAGGCCCATGAGCGAGGAACTCACGACCGGCGCGGTGCTGCCGCTGCTGCTGGCCCTGGCCGTCGGACTGGTGCTGGGCTGGCTGCTGGCCCGCAGCGGCGCGGCAGCGCGCTCGGCGAGGGCGCAGACCGAGGTGGCGCTGGCCCGCGCCTCTCGGGACCAGGCGCACGCGGAGGCCGCCGAGCTGCGGCTGGAGCTGGACGGCGTGTCCTCCCGCGAGGACCAGGACTCCCGCACCGCGGCCGAGCTCGCACCGCTGCGGGCGGCCCTGGACCGGGTCGAGCAGCAGGTGCGGACGCTGGAGCGCGACCGGGTGGAGCACTTCGGCCAGGTCGGCGAGCACCTGGACCAGGTCGCCACCCAGACGAGGGCACTGCGGGAGCAGACCGCCGCCCTCTCGGGCGCCTTGTCCGCGTCCGGGACCCGGGGCACCTGGGGCGAGGTGCAGCTGCGCCGGGTGATGGAGCATGCCGGCATGCTCGCGCGCTGCGACTTCGACGAGCAGGTGAGCGCGATCAGCCGGCACGATGCCCGGGTCCGGCCCGACGCCGTGGTCCGGCTGCCCGGAGACAAGGTCATCGTGGTGGACAGCAAGGCCCCGTTGTCCGCCTTCCTGCGCGCACAGGCCCCGGAGCGGTCCGGTGACGAGGTCGACGCGCTGCTGGGCGAGCACGCGGCGGCGCTGCGCACGCACGTCGACGGGCTGGCCGCGAAGGACTACTGGTCGGCCTTCGCCACCTCACCGGAGCTGGTCGTGTGCTTCGTGCCCAGCGACGCGGTGCTCGCCGCCGCCCTGCGGGCCGCCCCGGACCTCTACGACCACGCGCAGTCCCGCAAGGTCGTGCTGGCCTCTCCGGCGACGCTCTTGGCGGTGCTGCGGGCGACCGCCCTGGCCTGGCAGCAGGACGCCCTGGCCGGCAACGCCCGAGAGCTGCTCGCCCTGGGCAGCGAGCTGCACCAGCGGCTCGGCACGGTGGGGCGGCACACCCGGGCCATGGGGTCCGCGCTCCGGCGCTCGGTCGAGACCTACAACCAGCTCGTGGGCACGCTGGAGTCCCGGGTCATGGTCACCTCGCGGCGGATGAGCGAGCTCGGGCTCGCCGAGGCGGGCCCGGAGCCGTTGCCGGTCCTCGAGTCCGCCCCCCGACCCGTCGCCGAGGACTGGCTGGCCGTGGAGCTGGAGCAGGGCACGCCGAGCAGGTCGGAGGAGCAGGACGCGGCCGCGGCACGGGGCACGCGGCGCCGGGAGGTGGGCTGATCCGGCGACCGGGCCGACCCCCGGCCGCGGCTCACGCCTCCTCGAGCTCCTGCAGGAAGGCGCGTCCGCGCTCGCTCGTCGGCTGCTGCAGCACCTGGGTCGGCGGGCCCTGCTCCGCGATGCCGCCGTCGGCCAGCAGGACAACCCGGTCCGCGGCCTGGCGGGCGAAGCGCATCTCGTGCGTCACCACCACCATGGTCATCCCCTCCGAGGCGAGGTCACGCATGACGCTGAGCACCTCACCCACGAGCTCGGGGTCCAGCGCGGAGGTCGGCTCGTCGAAGAGCATGACGGCGGGGTCCATGGCCAGGGCCCGCGCGATGGCGACACGCTGCTGCTGCCCGCCAGACAGGTTGTCCGGGTAGGCGTCGGTCTTGTGCTCCAGCCCGACCCGTTCGAGCAGGCTGCGAGCCTTCTCCCGGGCCTGCTCACCGCTGCGGCCGAGCACCTCGCGCTGGGCCACCGCGATGTTCTCCCCCACCGTCATGTGGGGGAAGAGGTTGAAGGCCTGGAAGACCATGCCGATCCGTGACCGGATGTGGTTCAACCGCTTCTCCGTGTAGGCGAGCTCCTCGCCATCCACCTCGATGCTGCCCTCGGTGATCCGCTCCAGCCCGTTGATGCACCGCAGCAGGGTGGACTTGCCGGCGCCCGAGGGGCCGATCAGCGTCACCACCTCGCCGCTGGTGACGTCCAGGTCGATCCCGTCGAGGACGGTCGTGGTCCCGAACCGCTTGACGATGCCGCGCATCCGGACCAGGGGTGTGTCGTCGCTCATGATGTCGCAGGCCTCCTGTGCTTGCTCAGCCGGTGCTCCAGGGCGTTGACCGCCGCCGTCAGCGCCAGCACGATGGCCAGGTAGAAGACGGCGACCGCGATGTAGGCCTCCATCTCCTGGTAGGTGCTCGCCGCCACGTTCCGCGAGGTCTGGAACAGCTCGGTCATGCCGATGAAGGAGACCAGCGAGGAGTCCTTCACCGCGATGATGTACTGGTTGCCCAGCACCGGCAGCGTCGTCCGCAGCGCCAGCGGCGCCTGGACCCGCTTGAGCGTCTTCATCTTCGACATCCCGAGCGAGCGGGACGCCTCGGTCAGCCCCTTCGGCACCGCCTGGAAGCCCGAACGGATGATCTCGGCGATGTAGGCCGAGTTGTGGAACGCCAGCGCCAGCGCCCCGGCCCAGAAGGCCGGGAGCGTGACGATCATGGTCAGGCCGAAGTAGATGATGAAGATCTGGGTGATCAGCGGTGTGCCGCGCACCAACCCGATGTATGCGGTCGCGAGCCACCTCAGCACCCGCACCTTGCTCATCGCGAGGGCCGCGATCAGCGCACCGAGGACCATCGCCATGGCGATGGCTGCGGCGCTGATTCGCAGGGTGACCCAGGCGGCCTCGGTGAACAGCGGCGCATACTCCACGAACAGGTCGAAGAAGCCCACGGGCCGGCGTCCCTCAGTCCGTGGTCGTCGCGGCGTCGTCGGTGCTGCCGGCACCGTCGTCGGTGGCGCCACCGGAGCCGGAGATGTCCTGGCCGAAGTACTCGGTGCTGATCTCGCCGTAGGTGCCGTTCTCGACGATGGTGGCCAGCGCCGTGTTCAGCTCCTCGACCAGCGCGGTGTTGCCCTTCTTCACCGCGAACGCCGGCTCCTCGGTGTAGAGCGGGTCGCCGCAGGGGACGAGGTCGAGCCCGGCCTCGTTGATCTGGTAGAGCCCGACGAGCCGGTCGGTCATCGCCGCATCGAGGCGACCGGTCCCGACGTCCCGCAGCGCCGTGATGTCGGAGGAGAAGGTGCGGACCTCGCCGACCCAGTCGCCGCCGTTGTCGTTGAGCCAGTCCTGGTATGTCGTACCGGCCGCGACCCCGATGGAGGGCTGGTCCATCTGGTCGAGCGAGGTGCACTCCGTGCCGCTGGCGACGAAGGCCTGGGCACCCGAGCTGTAGTAGCCGTCGCTGAACTCGACCTGGGTGGCCCGCTCCTCGGTCGGCGTCATCGAGGCGATGAGCACGTCGTAGCGGTTCGCCCCCAGTCCGCCGATGAGGGTGTCGAAGGCCCCGGTCTGGGGCACCATCTCCAGGCCCAGCTCGTCGGCGATGGCCTGGCCGATGTCGTGGTCGAAACCGGTGAGGGTGTTGCCCTCGAAGTAGCTGAACGGCTGGAACTCGCCGCTCATCGCGACGACGAGCTCGCCGTCGTTGATCAGCTGTGCCTCGGAGGCGTCACCGGTGGAGCCGGCGCCGGACTCGGAGCCTCCCCCGGCCCCGCTGTCGGTGGAGCCGTCGTCGCCGCAGGCGGCGAGGACGAGGGACGAGGCGGCGGCGAGCGCCACCAGGCCGGCACGGAAGGACGTGGTTGCCATTGCTGCAGAACTCCTGCGGTCGCGGGGGCGGCAGGAGCACGCCCCCTCGGGTGCCGGACGGGACCGGCCTGCGGCTCACCCGGCCTCGGCCCGGGGACCGTCAAGGCTCCCGGGCGGGCTCGAGGGGCGGCGCGGCCCGTCAGCCCTCCCACCATGGCAGGTCGTGAAAGGGTCTCCGAACCCGAACGGCCGAGGGTTGACGATGACGGGTCGACCTGCTATCACACACCCGGTGACCTGCGACGCAGCCCCAAGCGGACCGCGAGCGCCCCGGCGGGACCGTTATCGGATCGTGACCTCAGCGCAACGGTCCGTGACCGCTGCCGCTCGGGATCGAGCTCGGGTCGTGCCGCACCTTGGAGGTCTGCTGACCGGCGGCCTTGAGGTCGCGGCGCAGCTCGTTGGGCAGGGCGAAGAGCAGCGACTCCTCGGCCGCCGTCACCGCCGACACATCGGCATATCCGCGAGCCGCCAGCCAGTCCAGCACGTCGCGGACGAGGACCTCGGGGACGCTGGCCCCGCTGGTGACGCCAACCGTGGTCACGCCCTCCAGCCAGGCCTCGTCGATCTCGTCGGCGTAGTCGACCAGGTGCCCGTCGCGCGAGCCGTACTCCAGCGCGACCTCGACCAGCCGCTTGGAGTTCGACGAGTTCTGCGAGCCGACGACGATCATGAGGTCGCAGTCGGAGGCCATCTGCTTGACGGCGACCTGCCGGTTCTGGGTCGCGTAGCAGATGTCGTCGCTGGGCGGGTCCTGCAGCTTCGGGAACTTCTCGCGCAGGCGGCGGACCGTCTCCATCGTCTCGTCGACGCTGAGGGTGGTCTGGGAGAGCCACACGACCTTCTCCGGGTCGCGGACCTCCACGTGGTCGACGTCCTCGGGGCTCTCGACCAGGGTGATGTGGTCCGGTGCCTCCCCCGCGGTGCCCTCCACCTCCTCGTGCCCCTCGTGCCCGACGAGCAGGATGTCGTAGTCGTCGTCCGCGAAGCGGACCGCCTCACGGTGCACCTTGGTGACCAGCGGGCAGGTCGCGTCGATCGTCTTGAGCGAGAGCTGGCGGGCCTCCTCGTGCACCGTCGGGCTGACGCCGTGCGCGGAGAAGATGACGCGGGCGCCCTCGGGCACCTCGTCGGTCTCCTCCACGAAGATCGCGCCGCGCTTCTCCAGGGTCCGGACGACGTGCTTGTTGTGCACGATCTCCTTGCGCACGTAGACCGGCGGGCCGTAGAGCTCCAGCGCCTTCTCCACCGTCACGACGGCCCGGTCCACCCCGGCGCAGTAGCCGCGGGGCGCCGCCAGCAGCACGCGCCTGCCCGTCCGGTCAGCAGCCGCCTCCGGCACGTCCATGGTCTCGGTCGGTCGGGTCGAGGGTGTTGCAGAAGTCACGGGACAAGTCTAGGTGCTGAGGCTGGACGGTCCGTGAACGCCGACGACGGCCTCCCGCAGCGTGGACGCGACCGCCTCCGCGTGGGTCGACGGCATGAGATGGGTGGCGGCCGGGACCGTGACCACACGGGCTCCGCCGGCCGCGCGCGCGAAGCGGCCCGCGTGGATGCGCATCTGGTCGAGCTGACCGTTGACGATGGTCACCGGGCACCTCACCGCCCGCAGCAGCTCCGGGCGGGCCTCACGCATGACCAGGTCCCACGCCGCCGGCAACGCCGCGTAGGCCGCGCCGTCCGGGAGCGCGTCGGCGTGCTCGCCCCGCGCCCCGAGGAGGCGCATCAGCGCGTTGGCCGCGCCAGCGGTGCGGTCCGCGCCAAGGACGGGCAGCGCCCGGGCGAACCCCCGGTAGACCACGGTCAGCGGTCCCCGCGGGTCGGCACTCGCCCCGACGAGGACGAGACCGCCCAGCGCGTCGGGGTGCCGCGCGGCCCACATCATCGCGAGGTATCCCCCGAGCGAGTGACCTGCCAGCACCGGCGGACGACCCCGACCCACGGCTCCGCCGCCGGCCTCGGCGACGGCCGCCCCGATGGTCGCCAGCGCCGACTCGCGGGTGAAGGGCTCGGCGACGCGCGCACCATGACCCGGCAGGTCCACGGTCACCAGGTCGATCTCGGGCAGCAGCGCCCGGTAGGGCTCCCACTGCGCCCGGCTCATCCGGGTGCCGTGCAGCAGCACCATCGCGGGCCGCCGCGCCGTTGCGTCCTCCGGCATAGGCAGGAGTGTGCCCCGCCGCAGGACCCAGGTCGACCGGGGATGTCGCGCCCCGGCAGGAGATCCACGGTCGGCTCCACCGAGGTATGCCCGCTCCGACCGGGGACGTCGCGCCCCGGGCGGACATCCACGGTCGGCGCGGGCACGCGGCATACCCTGGCGTCGTGCCGACGCCCTCGTTGCCCCCGACCGCCCGGGAGACCACGGCCTCCTCGCCGTGGCCGGTGCGCACGCTGTCCATGAAGATCAGCGACTACGTCGACAAGATGTCGCCGCTGTGGGTCGAGGGCCAGATCGTCCAGCTCAACCGGCGCCCGGGGATGTCGACCGCCTTCCTCACCCTGCGCGACACCGATGTGGACATGTCCCTGTCGGTGGCGCTCCCCACCGGGGCCCTGGACGCGATGCCCGCACCCCCGGAGACCGGTGCCCGCGTCGTGGTCCACGCCAAGCCCACCTTCTGGGCCAAGCGCGGCACGCTGCAGCTCGAGGCACGGCAGATGCGCCACGTCGGCGTCGGCGAGCTGCTGGCGCGGCTGGAGCACCTCAAGCAGCTGCTGCGCAGCGAGGGTCTCTTCGAGCCGGGGCGCAAGCGGGCGCTGCCCTTCCTCCCCCGCCGGGTCGGGCTCATCACGGGCCGCGCCACCGCGGCCGAGCGGGACGTCCTCGCCGGTGTCGCCCGCCGGTGGCCCGCGGCGGTGGTCGAGGTGCGGCAGGTGGCGGTCCAGGGCACCGACACGGTGTCCGCGGTCACCGCAGCCCTGCGCGAGCTGGACGAGATGCCGGAGGTGGAGGTCGTCGTCATCGCACGCGGCGGCGGCTCCTTCGAGGACCTGCTGCCCTTCTCCAACGAGACCCTGGTGCGGGCGGTGTCCGCCGCGCGGACCCCCGTCGTCTCGGCGATCGGGCACGAGAGCGACAGCCCGCTGCTCGACTTCGTCGCCGACCTGCGTGCGTCCACCCCCACCCACGCTGCGGCGGCCGTCGTCCCCGACGTCGCCGACGAGCTGCGCGGGCTGACCACGGTGCGGACCCGCGCCCGACGTGAGATGGCTACCCGCGTCTCCCGCGAGCGGGAGCGGCTGCGCGAGCTCATGGCGCGCCCGGTCATGGCCGACCGCGCCGCGATCGTCGCCCAGCACCGGCGGGAGGTCACCGAGGCCCACCGCCGGGGCCGTGCGGTCCTGGAGGGTCGCCTCGACCTGGAGCGCGACCGCAGCGACCAGCTGGTGCGGCACCTGCGGGCGGTCTCCCCCCAGCACACGCTGCAGCGGGGGTATGCCGTCGTCCGCCACGGCGACGGCGTCATCGTGCGCGACCGGGACGAGGTCGACGCCGACGAGCTGCTGCGGGTCACCGTGGCGCACGGGGACTTCGCGGTCCGGCCGGTGGGCCGCTGACGCGACGAGCAGCCGGTCGAACCTACGCCCGCAGCCGGCTCAGGCGTCGGTGGGCGGCCCCTCCGGCGCGGGCTCGGGCGCAGGCTCGGGCTCCATGGGCCCTGGCTCGGACGGGGCGGGCTCCGCCGGGCCGGGCTCGGAGGGTCGTGGCTCGTCGGGAGCCGGTTCTGAGGGCCTCGGCTCGGACGGGGTCGGCTCGGGCGGGGTGGGCTCGGACGTCTGCGGTTGGTCGCTCATCGCACGCTCCTGCTCCTCGGTCGTGGTGCCTCGCACCGTACCGCCGGGCAGGGCCGGTGGCTCGCCGGAGCGTCGCAGCTGCCGGATACCCTGGCCCGATGAGCGAGTCCAGGGACGAATCCACCCCCGCGACCCCCGTGGTCGAGCTCAGCTACGAGCAGGCCCGCGACGAGCTGGTCGCCCTGGTCGCGCGGATCGAGTCGGGCCAGGTGCCGCTCGAGGAGGCCATGACGCTCTGGGAGCGCGGCGAGGAGCTCGCCGCGCACTGCCAGACCAAGCTCGACGCGGCGCAGGAGAGCCTCGACCGGTCCACCCAGGACGGCCGACCGCCGGACGGGACGGCCGCGGAGGACCCCGACGACTAGATGTACTGACCGGGCACGTTGGTCGAGAGAGTGTGACGCGCTGATCTGAGTGATGGCGCACGAGGGCCTCCCGCGGTGAAGTGGAACTGTCTAGGTATCCGCTCTGCTCACAGGAGGCCCTCGTGTCCCACGCTAACGCTGCTCTGACTCCACGGGCTCGGCTCACGGTCGCCCGTCTGGTGATCGATCAGCACGTTCCGATCGCGGAGGTAGCGGCCCGGTTCCAGTGTTCCTGGCCCACGGTCAAGCGGTGGGCCGACCGGCACACGGCCGGTGAACCGCCCCGGGTTCCGCCACCCCGATGAAATCACGAGGTTAGGCGAGCGCGGCGAGGAGACCTTCCTTGAGGCTGGTGGTGGGGCGTCCGATGAGCGCGGAGAGCTCGCCGGTGGCGCCGGCGAGGAGGCCGTCGGCGATGTTCGCATCCAGGGCCGCCATCAACCGCGCGACCTCCTCGGGCATTCCGGTGCCGGTGAGCATCTCGACAAGCGTCGGTCCGTCCACACGCTGGTAGGTGACGGGTTTGCCGATGATCTGGCCGATCGTGGCGGCGAGTTCGTCATAGTCCCACGCCTGGTCCCCGGAGAGCTCGTACACCGTGCCACTGTGCCCCGCGCCGACCAGCACGGCGGCAGCGCCGTCGGCGTAATCGGCGCGGGAGGCGCTGGCGACACGGCCGTCGCCGACCGCCGCGACAACGGCTCCGGTCTGGCGGGCAGTCGCCACCTGCGGCAGATAGTTCTCGGTGTACCAGCCGTTGCGGAGGATCGTGTAGTCCAGTCCTGACGCGGTCAGGTATTCCTCGGTGGCCTTGTGCTCGGCCGCGACCACGAGCTCGCTCGTGGTCGCCTTGGGTGCGCTCGTGTAGACCACGCGACCCACTCCCGCGGTCCGAGCGGCGTCGATGACATTGACGTGCTGCGGCACGCGCTGGCCGACCTCGCTGCCCGAGACCAGCAGCAACGTCTCCACGCCGGTCAGCGCCGACTCCAGCGCGGCGCGGTCTTCGTACGAGGCGACGCGCACCTGCACGCCCTTCGCCGCCAGGTGCTCCGCCTTCTTCTGGTCACGGACCAAGGCGACGAGACTCGCCGCGGACCGGGACTCGAGCAGCTTCTCGATCACAAGGCCTCCGAGGTGACCGGTGGCGCCGGTGACGGCGATCAACGAATCCGACATAGAACACTCCTCAGTTGGTGACGGCGATTCAGTTGGTGACGGCGATGAACCCGAGCACTGCGCTGGCAACCGCCAGCACGCCGAGAATGGCGGGGAACAGCGGGGGCTCCTTGCGACGAATGTGGGTCACGACGGCGCCGATCATGATGATCGCAAGGCCGATCGCCGCGATCGGCGTCAGCACCGGCACGATCCCGGTGAGCAGGGGGACGATGAGGCCAACGGCGCCGAGGACCTCGAGCGCGCCGATGAGCTTGACGGTGCCGGCGGAGAAGTCTTCGACATAGCTCATACCGGACGCGGCCAGGGCGTCTTTGCCGCGCAGGAGCTTCATGCCCCCGGCACCGAGAAAGGCCAGGGCGAGCAGGCCGTTGATGATCCAGAGTGCGAGGAGCATGCAGGTTCCATTCTGCGAGTGGAAGCGTCGGCCCCCCCGTGACGGGAGTAGGTCCGCCGATCCAGACGATCACTTGTCGCGTCAAGTATAACATGGGTGCTTGTCGCAACAAGCAAAGTGAGACTGCTCGCAAGGATTGCCACATGCCGAGTATGGACGAGCTCGAGTCCCGGGCATGGCGTGGACTCATCCGACCTCCATGCAGAAGCGGCCCGACAGACGATGGGCTGGCGCTTCGCGTCGTCGGAGGATCGTGACGCGATTATCGGGATGATCACCGACCAGGCTGAGGCTTCCTCGTTGCGGCTGACACCGCCGGAACTGGCGTCTTCTCCAGACCCGTTCCGGCGCGAGGACGGATCGAGTGTGTTCCGTCCGAAGGCGTCCACCGTGTACTCCTCCGAACAGGTGCTCGCGGCCGAAGACCGTCTCATCGCCGCTGCCGAGACCCGCACCGCGCGCGGCGTGTTGCTGAGCTTCATCGAGGACGCTGCGCGAGGAACCCGCCGCCAGCATGCGCTGACCGCGGATCAAGAGCAAGCGATCGCGCAGGTCGCCGTGTCAAATCGGGTCCTGGACGTGCTTGTCGGCCCGGCCGGGGCAGGGAAGACGACCGCCATGAGCGCGTTGCGCCGCGCCTGGGAACGTCAGCACGGCCGAGGCAGCGTGATCGGCCTGGCCCCGTCTGCCGCCGCCGCCGAAGTGCTCGCTGGCGATCTCGGGATCAGCACGGAGAACACGGCGAAGTGGCTCTACGAGCACCGGCACGGCGCGTGGTCGCTGACGGCCCGGCAGCTGGTGATCATTGACGAGGCGAGCATGGCCGGAACCCTCTCCCTCGACGCGATCACCCGGCACGCCGCCGAGGCCGGCGCGCAAGTCCTGCTCGTCGGCGACTGGGCACAACTGAGCGCGGTCGAGACGGGCGGCGCATTCGGCCTGCTGGTCTCCGCCCGCGAACCCGCTCCGGAACTCACCGATGTGCGCAGGTTCCGCAACGAATGGGAGAAGGGCGCCTCCCTGGGACTGCGCATCGGCGACACAGACGTCATCGACACTTACCTCGCCCAGGACAGGGTCCACGATGGTGGCTACGACGATGTGCTCGACTCCGCATATCGGGCTTGGCAGGCAGATCCAAGGGCATGTCTCCAAAGGCTGAGCGTCGGGGTCGCCGAGTGTGGACCTCGTGAATCGTGAAGCGCTTCTTGAGGATGAGCAGTGGGCGTTGATCGAGCCTCTGCTGCCACCGCAACGGCCCAGGACGGGCCGGCCGATGCGCGACCACCGGCAGGTGGTCGAGGGTGTGATCTACCGGTACCGCTGCGGCCTGGCCTGGCGTGACCTGCCTGCATCGTTCGGGCCGTGGCAGACGGTCTGGAAGCGCCACCGGCGCTTCAGCCAGGACGGCACGTGGGACAAGATCCACCAGGCGCTGCTGACCCGGGCCGACGCCGACGGGCAGGTGGAGTGGACGGTGAGCGTGGACTCCACGATCAACAGGGCGCACCAGCACGCCATCAACCTGCCGCGGGAGAAGCCTGCCGAGGAAGAGAGCGAGACTGTGCCGCAAGACGCTGCGGCGTCCGCGCTCACCGAGGTCCTCGGCCAGGTCAGGGGGGCTGAACCGAATCACAAGAAGCCTGGTCAGGACGGGTGGGCGGACCTGTACACCGAGCCGCTCCATCACGGCATCGGCCGCTCCCGTGGAGGACTGTCCAGCAAGATCCACCAGCTCGTCGACGGACGCGGAAGACCCCTGGTGTGCTCGTCGGACCAGGTCAGGCCAACGACTCCCCAGTCTTTCCCGAACTCCTCGGTCGCTTGAACGTGGCGCGCTGCGGCCCGGGTCGCCCGCGCACCACGCCCGCGGCGGTGCTGGCGGACAAGGCCTACTCCGCCCGTTCCCCCCGCGCCCTGCTGCGCGCGCGAGGGATCAAGGCCGTCATCCCCGAACCCTCCGACCAGGTCCGCAACCGCGAACGGCGCGGCTCCCGCGGCGGCCGACCACCAGCCTTCGACGCCGAGGCCTACCGCGACCGCAACGTCGTCGAGCGCTCCTTCAACACCGTCAGGCAATGGCGCGGACTGGCCACGCGCTACGACAAGCTCGCGATCGTCTACCGCGGCGCCGCCGTCCTACGCGCAATAACGATCTGGCTAAGGCACCTTGAGAGACACGCCCTAGTCGCGCGCCTGGATCGTCTCGAGCAGAGCCCGCGCCTCGTCCTCCTGCGCAGTCCCGTGGACGATCACGGTGCCTGCGTCCTCGGTGTCGAGGACCCAGGCGTTCTGGGCGTTGCCGGACTCGGCCTCCCACGCCTGCCACTGCTGCTCACCGTCGGGCCCCGGGAGCAGGGTCTGGCCCACCTGCTCTCCCCCCGAGAGGACCGCGTCGCGCCAGGCCGGGGTGACTCCGTCCGCCTGGTGGATCGCGAGGTACTCCCCCTCCGGCGTGACGTAGGAGACGTGCCAGGTCGTCACGTCCTCCAGCGGCTCGAACCACACCACGGTCGGCGACCACTCCTGCCCCGGCTCGGGCACCCAGACCGGCCAGTCGGCCTGGTCCACCGCGTAGGCGGCGGTCGAGGCGACCTCCACCCGGCGCGGCTCCTGCTCGGTCGGGTTGTAGGTGAGCGACCACCAGACGAGGACCAGCGCCAGCACGAGCACCGTGGAGTAGACCATGTTGCGCACGGTGTACGACGCCAAGCGCTGGCGCCGACGGTCCGGTGCAGGCGCGGCGGCCGGTGGGCCGGCGGGGGTGGGGTGCGGTCGCTCGCTCACCCCTCCATGGTCGCACCCGACGGCTGGGGTCGGCGCCGGGCGGACCCGATAGGGTGGCGCGCAGCAGCGTTCCGACGAAGGAGGGCCCATGGCCGACCGCTCACCGAAGACGACCGACCAGGTCCTCCCTGACCGCAACCTCGCCCTCGAGCTGGTGCGCGTCACCGAGGCCGCGGCGCTGGCGGCCGGCCGCTGGGTGGGGCGCGGCGACAAGATCCTGGCCGACAACGCCGCCGTCGAGGCGATGCGCAAGGTCATCTCCCAGGTCGCCATGGACGGCGTCGTCGTCATCGGCGAGGGTGAGAAGGACGAGGCGCCCATGCTGTTCAACGGCGAGTCGGTCGGCGACGGCAACGGCCCCGCCGTCGACGTCGCCGTCGACCCGATCGACGGCACCACACCTACCGCCAAGGGCATGGACAACTCGATCGCGGTCATGGCCGTGTCCGAGCGCGGGACGATGTACGACCCGTCGGCGGTGTTCTACATGGACAAGCTCGTCGTCGGGGCCGACGTGGCGGACCGGGTGGACATCCGGCTCCCGGTGCAGGAGAACCTGCGCCGCATCGCCCGCGCCAAGAAGAGGTATGTCGAGGACCTCACCGTCATCATGCTCGACCGCCCCCGCCACGACCGCTACACCCACGAGGTGCGCGAGGCCGGGGCACGGCTGCGCTTCATCACCGACGGGGACGTCGCCGCCGCCATCGCCGCGGCCCGCGAGGGATCCTCGGTCGACATGCTCATCGGCATCGGCGGCACCCCCGAGGGGATCATCACCGCCTGCGCCATGAAGGCCATGGGCGGGGTGATCCAGGGCCGGCTGTGGCCCAAGGACGACGAGGAACGCCAGAAGGCCATCGACGCCGGCCACGACCTCGACCGGGTGCTGTCCACCGACGACCTCGTCACCGGGGACAACTGCTTCTTCGTCGCGACCGGCATCACCACCGGAGAGCTGCTCCACGGTGTCCGCTACGGCTCGGGCACCGCGGTCACCCAGTCGCTGGTCATGCGCTCCCGCTCCGGCACGATCCGCGAGATCACCTCGCACCACCGGCTGGACAAGGTCGCCGCCATCGCCGACTCGCTCGCCCCGGACGCCGTCTGATGGCCGCCGTGCTCACGGTGGGCGAGGCGCTCATCGACATCGTCGTGCCGCACGGCGACGGCGAGCGCAGCGAGCACGTGGGGGGTTCCCCCGCCAACGTCGCGATCGGCATCTCCGCCCTCGACCACGACAGCCGGCTCACGGCATACCTCGCGCCGGACGAGCACGGGGACCGGGTCCGCGAGCACCTCGAGCGGCACGACGTCCGACTCACCGAGGGCTCCCTGCGCGCCGACCACACCTCGACCGCGACGGCGCACCTCGACGCGGACGCCGTCGCGACCTACGAGTTCGACCTCGCCTGGGAGGTGGGACCGCAGGACCTCTCCGGGGTCGGCCACGTGCACACCGGCTCCATCGCCGCCACCCTGGAGCCGGGCGGCTCCGAGGTGGTCCGGCTCATCGAGAGGGCGCGGGAGAGCGCCACCGTGTCCTACGACCCCAACGCGCGCCCCTCGATCATGGGAGACCCGCGGGACACACGGCAGCGGATCGAGGAGTGCCTCGGCCGCAGCGACGTGGTCAAGGCCAGCCTGGAGGACGTCGAGTGGCTCTACGGCGAGGACGTCGACGTGGTGCAGGTCGTCCACGAATGGGGTCAGCTCGGGCCTGATCTCGTGGTGGTGACCCGCGGCGGCGACGGCGCCGTCGTGCATCTCTCGCGCGACGACACCACGCTCGAGCTGCCCTCCCTCACCGTGCAGGTGGTGGACACCGTCGGCGCCGGCGACTCGTTCATGTCCGGGCTGCTGAGCGGCCTGCTCGACGCAGGGCTGCTCGGCTCCCCGCAGGCCCGCACCCGGCTCGCGCACGCTGACCTGGAGGACATCGCGCCGGCGCTGGAGCGGGCGGTGGCCTGCGCCGGCTTCACCGTGGCGCGCGCCGGGGCGGCAGCCCCCACTCGCGCCGACCTGGGCCTGGCCTGACCCACCGCCCGGATAGGCTGACGCACCATGAGCACGAGCACCGCTTTCGAGGACCTGCTGCGCGCCAACGAGGAGTATGCCTCCACGCACGCCGAGGAGCTCCAGGGCTTCGACGGGGTGGCGCACGCCGGTGTCGCCATCGTCACCTGCATGGACTCCCGGATCGAGCCGCTGCAGATGCTCGGCCTGACCCACGGCGACGCCAAGATCTTCCGCAACCCCGGTGGTCGCGTGACCGATGCCGCGCTGGAGGCACTGGTCCTGGGGGTCCACCTGCTCGGGGTCGAGCGCATCCTCGTCGTGCCGCACACCCGGTGCGCCATGACGACGAAGAGCGAGAACGAGCTGCGCGAGACCATCTCCGAGCTCACCGGCATCGACGCGTGGTTCCAGCGTTTCCACGTCGTGCCGGACCAGCAGGCCGTCCTCGCCGAGGACGTGCACCGGGTCACCTCGCACCCGCTCATCCAGGGGCGGGTCGAGGTCGGTGGGTTCCTCTACGACGTCGACACCGGCCGGCTGACCCAGCTGGTCTGAGCCCGTGCTGAGCGCCCTGTCGCTGGCGCCGTTGACGCTGGCCGCGCTGCTCGGCTGGTCCGGGGCGGTCAAGCTGCGCCAGCCCGCCGCCACGGCCGCCATGGTGCGCGAGCTGCGGCTGCCCCGCTGGTGCGCTCCCGCCGCGGTCTCCCGCGTCCTGCCCTGGGCGGAGCTGGGCACCGCGGCGCTGCTGCTCACCCCCTGGACCTGGACGTATGCCGTCGGCGCCGGCGCGGCGCTCGCGCTCTGCACCGCCTTCCTCGTGGTCGTGGCCCGGGCCATGGGCTTCCGACCCCGACCGGTCTGCGCCTGCTTCGGCCGGGTGGGCCACCACCACATCTCCGCCCGCACCGTCGTGCGCAACGCCGCGCTCGTCGGACTGGCCGCCCTCGCGGTCGGCATCGCCGTGGCAGGATCCAGCACCGGGCGCCTCGTGGCGTCCTACCGGGGTGCGGACTGGGTGTGGCTGGGGCTGGCGGTCGCGCTGGCAGCCCTCACCGCGGCCGCGGTGGCGGGCGGCGGCCCTGACACCGACCTCCGGCCCTCCTCGACCCCTGGTCCCGCCTCCCCGGACCGGAGCACCCTGCTGCACTCCCCCCTCGTCGCCGCCGACCTGGAGACCACGACGCTCCTGACCCTGGTGCTGCCGCGTCCCCAGCTCGTGGTGGGGGTCGACTGCTGGTGCGGGTCCACCTTCGCCGTCCTGCAGCGGCTGCCCGACTGGCGCGGGCGGGCGCCGTGGCTCGGTGTGCACCTGGTGCACACGCGTCCGCCCTTCGCCGAGCCGCGCACCCGGGGCCTGACGGACCTGTGGTGGGACCCGGACGGCCGGCTCGTGGCCGCCCTCGGCGCCGGCCCGGGGCCGTGCGCCGTCCTGGTCGACGAGAGCGGCGTGCTGGACGGCCCGGTCACCGGTGTGGAGCAGATCGAGCGCCTGGTGGACTACAGCGCGAGCCGCTCGCGCACGACCTGAGCCAGCCGGTCGGCATACTCCGCCGCCCGCTCCTGCGTGTCCGCCTCGACCATGACCCGCACGACGGGCTCGGTGCCGGACTTGCGCAGGAGCACCCGTCCCTGCTCGCCGAGCTGGGTCTCGATGTCGCGCACGGCGGCGGTGACCCCCTCGTCCTGCTCGACCCGGTCCTTGTCGACGCCCTTGACGTTGACCAGGATCTGCGGCAGCCGCGTCATGACGCCGGCCAGGTCGTGCAGCGCCTGGCCGGAGGACACGACCCGCTGCGCCAGCGCGAGGGCGGTGAGCACGCCGTCCCCCGTCGTGCCGTGCTCGAGCATGATGACGTGCCCGGACTGCTCCCCGCCGAGGGAGTACCCCTTCGCACGCATCTCCTCGAGCACGTAGCGATCCCCCACCGCGGTCTGGACGACCGTGATCCCCTCGCGCTCCATGGCCTGGATCAGCCCCAGGTTGCTCATGACCGTGGCGACGAGGGTGTCGTCGCGCAGCTCGCCCCGGTCGTGCAGGCTGAGCGCGAGGATGGCCATGATCTGGTCCCCGTCGATCTGCGCGCCGCGGGCGTCGACCGCGAGGCAGCGGTCGGCGTCCCCGTCGAAGGCCACACCCATGTCGGCGCCGCGCAGGCGGACCGCCTCCTGCAGCTGGTCGAGATGGGTGGACCCGGCTCCGTCGTTGATGTTGAGACCGTTGGGGTCGGCGCCGATGAGGTCGACGGTCGCCCCGGCCCGACGGAAGACCTCCGGACCCACCTCCGAGGCGGCCCCGTGCGCCGCGTCGATCACGATGCGCAGGCCGTCCAACCGTCCCGGCGCCGCGGCGAGCAGGTGCTCGATGTAGAACTCGGCCCCGACCTGGAAGGGCCGGATGCGTCCCACCCCGGCCCCCGTGGGGCGCTGCCAGTCGCCACCCATCCGCTCGGAGATGCGGTCCTCGATCTCGTCCGCGAGCTTGTGCCCGCCGCGGGCGAAGAACTTCAGACCGTTGTCCGGCATGGCGTTGTGCGACGCCGAGAGCATGGCGCCCATCTCGGCGTTCATACGTTGGGTCAGGAAGGCGATGGCCGGGGTCGGCAGGACCCCGGCGTCCAGCACGTCGACGCCCGCCGAGGCGAGACCGGCCATGACCGCGGCCGACAGGAACTCCCCCGAGGCCCGTGGGTCGCGGCCCACGACCGCCGTGGCCCGGTTGCCGCCGTAGACGCTCTGCCCGCCCAGCTCGTGCGCGACCGCGACCGAGAGGTCCAGCGCCAGCTCGGCGGTGATGTCCTTGTTGGCCAGACCGCGCACCCCGTCGGTGCCGAAGAGCCGTCCCATACGTCGTCCTTGTCCTCGTCCTCGTCCTCGTCGTCGTCCCGTGCGGGCCGACACGGCAGTATGCCGCACCGGCGCCCCCAGGGACGCCGACGGCCCGCCGGGAGCCGTGCTCCGGGCGGGCCGTGCGGGCCGACGGGACGGTCGGTCGACCGGCCCGGCAGGCTCAGCGCTTGCTGTACTGCGGCGCCTTGCGCGCCTTCTTCAGACCGGCCTTCTTGCGCTCGGGGACGCGCGCGTCGCGCGTGAGCAGCCCGGCGCGCTTGAGCGCCGGCCGGTTGAGCTCGGAGTCCACGCCGTTGAGCGATCGGGCCACGCCGAGACGCACAGCGCCGGCCTGGCCGGAGGGGCCACCGCCGTGCACGCGCACGAGGACGTCGTAGGCGCCGTCGAGCTCCAGCAGGGTCAGCGCCTCCGCGGCGATCTGCTGGTGCACCTTGTTGGGGAAGTACTCCGCGAGGGTGCGGCCGTTGATGCGCCACTGGCCGCTGCCCGGGACGATCCGCACGCGGGCCACGGCCTGCTTGCGGCGGCCGGTGCCGGCGCCGGGGGCCGAGGCGCTCGGGCGCTCGGCGGTCGTGCCCTCCGCGCCGGGGGCCGACTCGGTGGTGTACTCGGAGACGGCGTTCTCGTCGAAGTCGCCGTCGGTGGTGTCGATGTCGTTGACAGTCATGGGTCCTTCGGCTTCCTTACTGGGCGACCTGGGAGATCTCGAACGGGACGGGCTTCTGGGCGGCGTGCGGGTGGTTGTCGCCCGCGTAGACCTTCAGCTTGGAGAGCATCTGCCGACCGAGCGAGTTCTTCGGGAGCATGCCGCGCACGGCCTTCTCCACGGCCCGGGTCGGGTGCTTGTCGAGCATCTGCTCATAGCTCTGCGCCTTGAGGCCGCCCGGGTAGCCGGAGTGGCGGTAGGCCTTCTTCTGCTCCAGCTTGGAGCCGGTGAGGGCCACCTTGTCGGCGTTGACGATGATGACGAAGTCACCGGTGTCGACGTGCGGGGCGAAGATCGTCTTGTGCTTGCCGCGCAGCAGCGTCGCGGTCTGTGACGCGAGCCGGCCGAGCACGACGTCGGTGGCGTCGATCACGTGCCAGGCACGGGTGACGTCACCGGCCTTCGGGGAGTAGGTGCGCATTCGCCTACCTTCTTTGCGGAGTCGGGTTCTGGGCAACTGTTCCAGTCTACCGACGCGCGGGACCCCACCCAAACCGATCATCGTCGCAGGTCAGAGTGGGTATGCCCGGCCCACGACCGCGTCATACAGCACCTTTGTGCACAGAGATTGTGCATACTCAGCGGCGCTCGAGTAGCCTCGTCGTCGTCGAGAGGAGCACGCCCGTGCCCATCCTGCCCCCACTGCGTCGTCGCGAGCCCGAGCGCCGCGGCGTCGAGTCCCCCGCCCCCGCGGCCACCCCGGCGGCCCCGACCCCGTGGCCCCGGGCGGTGGTCGTGCTCCTGGGCGTCGCGCTGGCCTTCGCCGTGCTCCTCGGCCTGCACCAGCTCCGGGACTACGTCGCCCCCGTCTTCCTCGCCCTCAACCTGGTCCTCGCCGCCGCCCCGCTGCAGCGCTGGCTGGTCGGGCTGAAGGTCCCCGGACCGCTGGCCGCGGTGACCACCGGCGCGGCGATCTTCGCCTTCCTCATCGGCTTCTTCACCGCCCTGGGCTGGTCTGCCGCGGCGATGGTCGAGGAGCTGAGCTCGCGCGAGTACCGCCAGCGCTACACCGAGCTCTACACCCAGGCGGTCACCTTCCTCGAGGGCTACGGGCTGCAGCAGGACACCCTGACCGAGCAGCTCGAGTCGGCGCTGGACCCGAGCCGCATCATCGGGGCGCTCGGCGGGGTGCTGAGCAACCTCACCGGCATCCTGGGTCTGCTGACGACCACCGCCATCGTCATCTTCTTCCTCATGATCGACACGATGAGCGCCGGCCGGCGGCTCTCGCTCGTCAAGGACCAGCACCCCGACGTGGCGCACGCCCTGGTGAGCTTCGCCCGCGCGTCCGGCGCTACTGGGTCGTCACGACGATCTTCGGGCTCGTCGTGGCGCTGCTCGATGTCATCGCGCTGGTCTGGCTCGGCGTTCCGCTGGCCCTGGCCTGGGGCGTGCTGTCCTTCCTCACCAACTACATCCCCAACATCGGCTTCGTCATCGGGCTGGTGCCCCCGGCCGTCGTCGCGCTGCTGGCCAACGGGCCGGTCAACGCCTTGCTGGTGGTCGTCGTCTACAGCGTGCTCAACTTCGTGGTCCAGTCCCTCATCCAGCCCAAGTTCACCGGCGACGCCGTGGGCGTGACGCCGACGATCACCTTCATCTCGCTGGTCGTGTGGGCCTGGGTGCTGGGCCCGGTCGGTGCGCTGCTCGCCCTCCCGGCGACGCTGCTGGTCAAGGCTGTCCTCATCGACGCCGACCCGGCCGCACGCTGGGTCAACGCCTTCCTCGCCTCCAACCCGGACACGGCGCGGGCGGAGAACACGCGGGAGAGCTTCGAGCAGGGGACCTGAGATGGCGCAGTCGTCGGCGCTGCGCACCTTGGCGCACCCGCTGCGCAGCAGGCTCCTGGCCGAGCTGCGGGTGCACGGCCGTGCGACCGGCACCGAGCTGGCGGCCGCGCTGGGCACCCACACGGGTGCGACGTCCTACCACCTGCGCCGGCTGGCCGAGGTCGGGCTCGTGGAGGACACGGGCACGGGCACGGGACGCCGACGGGTGTGGCAGGCGGTCGAGGACCCCGGACCGGGCGCGACGGACGCGGAGCCCGAGCCGTTGGACGAGGACGACGCCCAGGCCGCCGACTGGCTCGCCCTGGACTACCTCGCCCACTTCGGCGACCGGGCCCGCCACTGGCTGGTCGCCCAGCAGGACTGGGACCCGATCTGGCAGCGGACCTGCGGGCTGGAGGACCACACGGTGCAGGTGACGACCGAGCAGCTCACGGCCATGCGGGCCGAGCTGCTCGAGGTGCTCGACCGCTACCGCCGCGTGGGCCAGGGCAACCCGGTCGCCAAGCGGGTCGTCGTCTACACCTGCGCGCTGCCGGTGGACCCCCGCTCGACGGGTGGGCCGGGTGAGCTCCCCACCCGCTAGCGACGTGCGGGACGCACGAGGACCGTGGCGGTGAGCCCCGGCACCACCACCTGACCCTGCCCGGCGCGCCACCGCGTGGCCTTGACCACCTCGTCGGCACCGTCCCGCAGGACGGACGAGAGCTCCCAGTGCTGCCCGGCCAGCTCGCTGATCTCGATCTCGACGGTGCCGACCGCGGCGTTGAGGACGACCAGCAGGCCGTCCTCGCCACGCCAGGACCCCGCGCACCGGCGTCCGTCGACGAGCATCACCACCCGGTCGGCGGCGCCCTGGCCGCTGCCCGAGACGGGGAAGGACACGGCATGCTCCACCGCCGCCGCCGAGCCCAGCCGCAGCAGCGGGTGACGCTCCCGCAGCCGCAGCAGGTCCAGCGCCCGGTCTCGCGCGCCCTGCATGTCCTCCCTGCTCGGCACCAGCGACGGGTCCGCCAGCAGCGGCCGCATGACGTCCCAGCGGGGACCGTTGTCCGGCTCGGGGGGCAGCCCGCGCGCGAAGCCGTTGTCGCGCAGGCCCGGGTCGTAGTGGTTGAACCAGTCGCCCGAGGCATAGCTGTTGCGGTCCAGGCTCTTGCTCCGCAGCAGCTCGGCCCCGGCGTGCCAGAAGCTGAGGCCCTGCGACAGGGTCACCGTCGCGAGCGCCAGCGTGTTGCGCCGCACCCGCTCGGCCATGCTCGTCCCCGGCGGCAGCTTGAGCAGGAGGGTGTCCCACAGCGTCTCGTTGTCGTGCGCGTCGACGTAGTTGACGCACTCCTCCGGCGAGGCGGCATACCCTGCCGGCGAGCCGCCGTAGGGCACCTGCTCGCCGCGCACCACCTCTCCCGTCTCCTGGCTGCGCAGCACGATGCCCCGCAACCCACCGGCCAGCCCCACCTGCAGCAGATCGGTATGCCGGGGGTCCGCTCCCCCGGTCGCGAAGCCGAGGCCGGACCGCGGGTCGGCGTCGTGCACGCTGCCGCCCCGGACGGCGTCCCGCAGCCGGTCGTTGAAGGTGCCGATCCCGGTGCCGTCCAGCTCCCCCTGGCTCGCCTGGCGGAAGCGTGCGCCGTGCGCGACCTCGCCGAAGTCCCAGCCCTCGCCGTAGAGGTGCACGGCGCTGCCGTCGACCCCGTGCTCCGCCACCGTCAGGGCGTCCAGCGCGTCGCGCACCGCCTCCAGGTTGTCCCGGGAGTGGTGCCCCATGAGGTCGAAGCGGAAGCCGTCCACCCGGTAGTGCCGCACCCAGAGGACGCAGCCGTCGACCATGAGCTTGCCGGCCATGGCGTGCTCGGTCGCGAGGTTCTGGCAGCAGGTCGAGGTCTCGACGTGACCCTCCTCGTCGAGCCGGTGGTAGTAGCCGGGGACGACGCGGTCCAGCACCGAGGCGCGGTGCAGCCCGGAGTCGGTGGTGTGGTTGTAGACCTGGTCCAGCACCACGCGCAGGCCCAGCTCGTGCAGCCCGGCCACCATCGTGCGGAACTGCGCGGTCCGGGCTCCGCCGTGCGCCTGCCCGGGATTGGTGGTGTAGGACCCCTCGGGCGCGAGGAAGTGCCAGGGGTCGTAGCCCCAGTTGAAGGCGTCGCGCAGCGCGTGCGCGCGCACCCGGCGCTGCTGCTCGGGGCTGTCCGGCGGCAGCGCCGCGAGCGCCTGCACCGGCTCGTGCGCCCGCTGCGCCGGGTCCTCCGGCACCGAGGTGAGGTCGTAGGTCGGCAGCAGGTGCACCGAGGTCAGACCGGCCTGCGCCAGCCGCCGCAGGTGCCGCCGCCCGAGCCCGTCGGCGGCGAAGGCCAGGTATGACCCGCGCTCGGCCGGCGACACCTGCGGGTCGTCCCGGGAGAAGTCGCGGACGTGCAGCTCGTAGATCGCCTGGTCGACCGCGCGGACCGGCGCGGGCGTCGGCGCGTCGGTCCACCGCCGCGGGGCGTGCGACGGGTCCTCGAGGTCGACCAGCACCGAGTGCCTCGAGTCCAGCGACAGCCCGACCGACCACGGGTCGGTGCTGCGGACCTGCCGGCGCTCGCCGGTGCGGGGCAGGACGTGGTCGAGCTCGAGGACGTAGCAGCGCTCGGCCCACGCCGTCGTGCCCGTGACGGTCCAGGTGCCGTCCGGCTCCCGGTCCATCGGCACCCGCATCGGCTCGCCGGCCGGCGACCAGGCACGCTCCCGCCCCGGCTCGGGCCGCCCCTCCCACAGCAGCAGGTGGACGCCCCGCGCGGTGGGCGCCCAGACCCTGACGGTCGGCACCCGGGGGAACGGCTCACCGGGCGGCCCCTGCCAGCTCACCCCGAGCTCCCGGCTCGCGGCGGACGAGGCATACAGGTCGTCCAGCACCCCGGGCACCTGCAGCGAGGTGGCGACCCGCAGCGCGCCACCCCCGTCGCGACCGAGCAGCGCGACCTGACCGGTCAGGATCTCCTCGACGCGGCCGACGTCCTCGTCCGCGAGGTGCAGCGCGTGGTATGCCGCGAGGTGCGGCCACCGGCGCGCCGCCGGGTCCGGCAGCGCCCCGGCACCGAGGACGAGCCGCGCCGACCCCGGCGGCGCCTGCGGGTCGAGCCCTCCCTCCGGCGCCAGCGCCAGCTCCCAGCTCAGCTCCGCCACCGCGGTGCCCTGCGGCGCCGCGGTGGCGGGGACGGCGAGGAGGTCACGGGTCAGCCAGTGCGCGCGGGCGCGCAGCAGATCGAGATGGTCCACGCGGCCCATCCTGCCTGCCGCGTCAGGGCTGGACGAAGACCGCCACGGTCCGGGCCGGCACCTGGGCGGTGCCGGTGGCCGCGTCCCACGTGGCCTCCTGGACCACGGGGTCGGCGCCGTCCGCCTGCACCGGCGAGAGCTCCAGATCGGCACCCTCGAGACCGGGCACCACCTGGTCGACCGGCTCGGCGCCGGCGTTGAAGACGACGACCAGGCCGTCCAGCTCCGGGTCGACGTCCGCGCCGACCGTGTCGTCCACCCGCATGACGACGACCTGCTCGTCACCCTGCTCCGTCCCGGAGACCGGGAAGGTGAGCTTGGCCTCGATGAGCTCGGCGTCGCCGAGCCGGAAGAGCTCGGTGGAGGAGCGCAGCCGCAGCAGGTCGGCGGCCATCGCGGAGGCCTGCTCGATGTCGGCCGGCTCGGGCGCCAGCGCCGGGTCGGCCAGGAGGGGCTGCATGAGGCCCCACTTGTCCTCGTTGTCCGCCGCCGGCGGCAGGCCCCGGCCGAAGCCGTTCTCGGTCATGGTGAAGTCCAGCAGGTTGAACCAGTCGCCGCTGTTGTAGGAGTTGCGGTCCAGGCTCTTGCTGCGCAGCAGGTCGGCGCCACCGTGCCAGAAGCTGATCGACTGCGACAGCGTCGTGGTGGACAGGGCGAGGGTGTTCATCCGCACCCGGTCCGCCATCGGCAGGTCCTGCGGCAGCTTGAAGGTGAGGGCGTCGAAGATCGTCTCGTTGTCGTGGGCGTCCACGTAGTTGACGACCTCATCCGGGTCCTCCGCGTAGCCGGCGGGCGAGCCGTTGTAGTCGACCTGCTCGCCGGTCACCACCTCACCGGTCTCCTGGCTGCGCAGCTCGAAGCCCCGCAGGTTGCCGGCGAGGCCGACCTGCACCAGGTCGGTGTCGTTGCCGCTGGTGCCACCCGTCGCGAAGCCCTTCTCCGCACCCGGGTCCTCGTCGAAGGGTCCGCCACCGCGGACGCCGTCGCGCAGCCGGTCGTTGAAGGTGCCGATCGAGGTGCCGTCGAGCTGGCCCTGCGTGGCCTGGTAGAACCGGGCGTTGTCGGCCACCTCGCCGAAGTTCCACCCCTCGCCGTAGAGCGTGACCTGCGAGCCGTCGACGCCGTCGCGGCGGACGGTGAGCTCGTCCAGCGCGGCACGCACCGCCTGCATGTTGTCCCGGCTGTGGTGACCCATGAGGTCGAAGCGGAAGCCGTCGACCTTGTAGTCCCGCGCCCAGACGACCACCGCGTCCACCATGAGCTTCTCGGCCATGGCTTGCTCGGTCGCGATGTTCTCGCAGCAGGTCGAGGTCTCCACGTCACCGACGGCGTTGAGCCGGTGGTAGTAGCCGGGCACGACCTTGTCGAGGACGCTCTTGCTCCCCTGGCCCGACTGGGCGGTGTGGTTGAACACCTGGTCCAGGACGACGCGGAGACCGGACTCGTGCAGCCCGCCGACCATCGTCCGGAACTCGGCCACCCGGGCACCGCCCTGGGCCGCCTGCGTCGTCGAGGCGTAGGAGCCCTCGGGCGCCATGAAGTGCCACGGGTCGTAGCCTCAGTTAAAGGCGTCCGCGTCGGCCTGCGCCATGACGCACTCCTGCTGCTCGGCGCTGTCCGGCGGGAGCGAGTCGAGGTCGCAGTCCGGCTGCGGCACCGCGTCCGCGTCGGCGGTCGTCTCCGGGATCGAGGCGATGTCGAAGGTCGGGAGCAGGTGCACGGTGTTCATCCCCGCCTCGGCGAGCGCCTCCAGGTGGCGGCGGCCGTAGCCGTCCTCGGCAAAGGCCAGGTAGGAGCCGCGCAGCTCGGCCGGCACGTCCGGGTCGGCCATCGAGAAGTCGCGCACGTGCAGCTCGTAGATCGTCTGGTCGACCTCGTCCTCGAGCGCCGGCGCCTCCGCCCGCTGCCAGACCCGCGGCTGCCACTGCCGGTCGTCCAGGTCGACCAGCACCGAGCGCTCGCTGTCGAGGGTGAGGGCGACCGAGTACGGGTCGGTGACCCGGTTGGTCTCCACCGCCCCGGTCTCCGGCACGAAGACGTCGACCTCGAAGAGGTACTCGCGACCCGTCCAGGACCTCTTCCCCTTGATCTCCCAGCTGCCGTCCTTGAGCCGGCGCAGGGACGACTCCTGGGGGTCACCCTGGCCGCCCTCGGGCCAGGTCAGCAGCCGCACGTCCTGGGCGGTCGGGGCCCACAGCCGCAGGGTCGGGTTCGGGCCGCGCCAGCTCACGCCGAGCGCGGTGTCGGCGGCCCGCTCGGCATACAGGTCGTCGAGGACGCCCGGGACCTGGACCCCGGTCGCGTCGGCCAGCCGGCCGAGGTCGTCGTACATCGCGACGGCCACCTGTCCGGTGAGGATGTCCCCGGCGGCCCGGGCGCTGCGCCGGTCCAGCCGCAGGGCGAGGTAGCCCTCGAGGTGCGGGAAGTCCTCGAGCACCTCCTCAGGAAGCCCGTCCGGGTCGAGGGTCAGCGGCGAGGAGTCACCTCCGGTGACGGCCTCGGCATCGATCCCCAGCCCGCCGTCGACGGACCAGTGGAGCCGCCAGTCGCGCAGCACGGCGTCCTCGACCCCCTCTGCGGGCCACGCCACCAGGTCCTCGCGCACCCAGTAGGCGCGCTGCGAGCCGAGGTCCGGCGCCACGCCCGCCTCGGACGTCGTCACGCTCAGCACGTGCGTCTCCAGGTCGTAGCTGAAGGTCGTCCGCACCCCGTCGGAAGGCACGGAGAAGCCGATGTTGGCGCCGTCCCGCTCGCCGCCCTCGCCGTAGTTCTCGTCCCAGGACAGGCCGTGCGCCACCTTGAGCTCGTAGGTGCCGGCCGGGATCGCGGTGGTGGCATAGGTATACGTGCCGTCGCCGTCCGGGTCGATGAGCCAGGGGGCCATGCAGGAGGGGTCCCAGTCGCCGGGGCAGCCCAGCTCGCTCTGCATGGAGCCGGGAGCGGTGATGATCGGGCCCTCCGCGTCGGAGGTCACGTAGTGGCGGGCGTGCTCGTAGTAGAAGCTCACCGGCCCGCCATCGGCGGTGTAGCCGATGTTGGCACCTCCGGGTGCTCCGCCGGCGCCGTAGCTCTCGTCCCAGGAGCGGTCGATCGCAGCCTTGTACTCGTAGTCGCCGGCCGGGATCGTGCCGGCGTCGTAGGTCCCCTTCCAGACGGTGTCCTTCGCGTCCAGCGTGAGCTGCGCCTGGTCGCAGTCCGGCTGCCAGTCGCCCGAGCAGCCCATGGCGGCGTTGTGGCTACCGGGCACGCTGACCGCGTCCGGCTGCTCGACCGGGCCGATGGGGTCCACCCCACCACCGCCGCCCCCGCCGCTGCCGGCCTCGCCGACGATGCCGTAGCTGGAGGAGGCCGAGACGTTGCCGGAGTGGTCCTGCAGGATCGCCCGGTACTCCAGCAGGGTGCCGTCCGGCAGACCGGTGACGTCGTGGAAGACACGGTAGGGCGCGTTGTCGTCGGTGCCGAGCACCGACCACTCCTGCACACCGACGGGGCGGTAGGCGAAGGTCACCTGCGCGAAGACGTTCTCCGGCACCGCGGCACCGATCTCGGCGCGCCGCCCACGACCCCGCCGGCCGCCGGGCTGGTCATCGCGACCGACGGTGCCTCACGACGCCCGCGCAGGTCTTTCTCGGCCCGGTAGACCTCGACGGACAGCGGGTCCACGTCGAGGGTGAGACGGCCTTCGGACCCGGTGATGAACCGGCCCCGCTCGCCGTAGATGGCGCGGAACATCGTGCGGGAGCCGTAGGTCGACAGGGAGGCCTGCTGGGGCTCGTCGGAGTTGTTGGCCACGACGAGGTACTCGACCTGCTCCTCGGCGTCGATCCGGGAGAAGGCGTAGATCCCGGCCTCGTTGCTCGCGTAGCGGTGGATCTGCGCCCCGTCGGCGAGCGCGGGGTTGGCCTCGACGAGGTCGCTGAGCGCCGCGATCTGCCGGTACAACGGGTGCCCGGTGTCGTAGCGGTCCCGCGCACCGGAGGGAGCGCCGATGACCGGCTCGTCGGCATACTGCTGCACCTGGGTCGCGAACATGTCCTGCCGCGCGTCCTTGTCGCCGCCGGCTCCGATGAAGCCCTGCTCGTCGCCGTAGTAGACGACCGGCTGCCCGCGGGTGAGGAACATCAGCGCGTTGGTCAGCTCGACCCGCCGCTGCAGGTCCTCCCCGGAGTGGTCCCCGGCCAGCATCATCGCCGCCCGGCCCATGTCGTGGTTGCCCGTGAAGGTCGGCAGCTGGTAGGCGTTGGAGTCGGTGTCGGTGTAGTAGTCGTCCTGCGCGTAGAACGTCCGCAGATCGGTGGTGGCGGCACCCGCGCGAAGGCGACCGAGCGCGCCTGGAAGCCGAAGTCGATGACGGCCTGGAGCTCACCCTCGGTGGGGAAGGTGGAGAGGTACTCCGGGTTGGAGTCGTAGACCTCGCCGAACATGAAGAAGTCCTCGTTGCCCTCACGCGCCGCCTCCAGCACCGCGGGCTGAACTCCTGCCAGAACTCCAGGTTGACGTGCTTGACGGTGTCGATCCGGAAACCGTCGATGCCCAGGTCGGCCCAGGTGGAGTAGATGTCGACCATGCCGTCGACCACCTCGGGGTTCTCGGTGAAGAGGTCGTCCAGGCCGACGAAGTCGCCGTACAGGCTGGACTCGCCGGCGAAGGTGGAGTCGCCGCGGTTGTGGTAGAGCGTGCGGTCGTTGAGCCAGCCCGGCGCACCTTCACCTCCGCGTCCTCCTCGGTGCGGAAGACGGGGGTGTAGGGGAAGGAGGTCTCGGGGTCCAGGAGCGGGAACGGCTTGTTGACGTAGTCGCGGTCGTCGAAGGCGTTGCCGGCCGCGTCGCGGTAGGGCTCGGTCTCCTTGTCGACGTAGCCGTACTCACCCTCGGCGTAGTCGATGACGTCCGCGGTGTGGTTGGTGATGATGTCGAAGTAGACCTTCATCCCCCGGTCGTGCGCCTCGTCGATGAGCGCCTCCATCTCCTCGTTCGTCCCGAGGTGGGGGTCGATCTGGGTGAAGTCGGTGACCCAGTAGCCGTGGTAGCCCGCGCTCGCGTCGGCCCCCGACCCCTGGACCGGTCGGTTCTTGAAGCTGGGAGTGAGCCAGATGGCGGTCGTCCCCAGGCCCTCGATGTAGTCCAGCCGGTCCTGGATCCCGGCGAGGTCGCCGCCGTGGAAGAAACCCTTGTCGGTCGGGTCGAAGCCGTGCTCCAGCCGGTCGCCCGCGATCTGGGCCGTGTCGTTGCTGGTGTCCCCGTTGGCGAAGCGGTCGGCCATGACGAAGTAGAACTGCTCGCGGGTCACCGGGGCGCGCAGGCTGTCCGCCGCGAGGGCGGCGTCCTGGTCCTCCTCACCTTCCGGGAGCACGGGCACGAGGCCCATCGCATCCGTCTCGTCGTCGAAGGAGAACTCGAGCGTGGCGGGCCCCTGGACCTCGAACGAGAGGTTCTGCTCGGGGTATGCCTCGTCCCACCCGCCGTCCAGCGCGACCTTGTACTCCCAGCGGCCCGCGGGCACCTCGAAGGTGCTGCGGTAGTGGGTACCGCTGCCCTCGACCGGAGCCAGCCGCGTGCTCTCGCACGCCGGCGCCCAGTCCTCGTCGCACCCCAGCTCGCTCTGCAGGTCACCCACCAGGGTGACGGTGCGGGCCTCGTCGGCCTCGGGTGCGGCCAGGGTGGCGGCCGGGAGCACGGCGGCCGCCGTGGTGGCGAGCAGGGTGGACCCGAGCACAGCAGCGAGAAGTCGACGCGTCATTGCGATCTCCAGGAGGGCAGGGATGTGGACCTGGCACTCAACCTAGGACCTGGCTGCGAGAAACACAACACTTCTTCGCAAGATCTTGCACGAACCGCTCAGGCCGGCACCGGCGTGCGCTCGAACGGCGAGGGAAAGGGGAAGCGGGAGTCCAGGAAGTCGCGCATCATCTCCTGCACCGCCGCCCGGGCCTCCTCCGGGGTGTCCAGGTCGTTGAGGCAGAAGGTGTCCACCGGTGGTCCGGCCTCGAGCCGGGCCAGCCGCTCCGCCGCGTCCGGCGCCCCGACGTCGACGTAGCGCATCGCGATGTCGGCCGGGACCGCCCGGCCGGTGAGCAGGGCGTAGTGGTGGTGCAGCGTCGCCGCGAAGCCGACGTCCGCGGGCGAGCGGAAGCGGGACCTGGTCGTGGCACCGACGGCCTCGGGGTAGGCCTGCTCCAGCTCCAGCATCACCTCCCGGATCTGGGGGTGCGGTGCGTGCTTGAACTTGTGCGTGATCCCCCGCCCGAAGGACTCGGCCAGGAGCGCCCGGACGTTCTTGCCGGCCGAGTTGGGGGCGACCTCCCCCGGGATGAGGTCACCCACCCCGAGCTGGAACGGCGAGAACGCCACCCGGGCGATCCCGTTGCCGTGGAAGAAGGTCTCCGCCGTGACGGGCCGCGCGAGGAAGACGTCGTCGTTGAGGTAGAGGTACCGGTCGGAGAGTCCGGCGATGTGGTGCAGCCGGGTGCCGATGGCGTGCGAGTTGAAGGTCGGGAGCGCGTCGTCGTCGAAGATGTCCTGGTGGTCCACGACGGTGATCCCCCGTGCCTCACGGTCCAGCCACCCCGGGACCTGGGCGTCGGTGACGACGTAGACGTGACGCACGAAGGGGGCATACATGTGCAGGGAGCGCAGGGAGTAGCGCAGCTCGTCGTGGCTGATGTACCGCGAGGCGTTCGCGGCGAGGCCTGCAGGCGCCTGGCCGCTGAACCGGGCGCGTCGCCGGGCGTGCTCGGGGTCGTCCCCGTCGACCCAGGTGTAGACGACGTCGACGGGAAAGGTGACCTCGTCGGCCAGCGTCCAGGCGAACGGCTCGTAGGTCGGGCGGGACCGACCCCCGATCGACACGGTCGTGCGCTGCTGCGCCGAGGGTGGCAGGACGTCTGCGACCAGGTTGGGGCGGGGTGCGACCAACGAGACGTCCCTCACCTCCGGAGGTGTCTGGCACCGCAACCGGGCCACCCGCTCCGGTCCGTCCGCCGCCTCCGTCAGCCGCGCCCCCTCCTGCCAGAACTCCACGTCACAGCCGTACTCCAGCCCGGCCAGCAGGCGGCCGGTCGGCGAGACCAGCGGTTCGGCGAAGCGGATGACAGGCGCCCGCTTGATCCGGGCGTCCAGGGCACCGTCCGCGTAGGCGCTGCGCACCTGGGGCCGCCCCTCCCGCGCGGGTCGCAGCGCGTGCAGCGCGCTCATGGCGTGACGTTCGCGCATCGCCTCGAGGACCGCGGCCCGGTGCGACTCGTGGACCCCCACGACCCGCCTCAGCCGCGAGCGGCCTCGGACCACGAAGTAGTCGATCCCGGCCGACTCCAGGACGTCCGCGACCAGTCCCAGGTTGCGATCGCCGGCCCTCGGGCGGTGAAGGCCACGACCTCCCGCCCCGGCCCCTGGAGGCCGTCGGCATCGATGATCCTGATCTGCGGGTCGGCAGCGCGCGCCGCGTCACGCCGCTCGGCGACCCGCCTGCGTCGGCGCTCCTGCCGGTCACGGCGCTCCCGCTCCTCCGTCTCACGCTCGGCGCGCTCGGCAGCCACCCGGCCCGCCTCGGCGCGACGGGCTCGGACCGCGCTCGGCAGCAGCCGGCGCACCGCACCGGGCAGCAGCTGGTCAGGCTGTGGCATCGAGACCTCCCCCGGGCTCAGGCACGACCGCGGGCAGGCCCACGACCGTAGATATGCGAAAGGGCCCACCTTGGGGGGGTGGGCCCTTTCGTTGAGTGGTGGTCCGGCGGTGTCCTACTCTCCCACACTGTTTCCAGTGCAGTACCATCGGCGCTGTCAGGCTTAGCTTCCGGGTTCGGAATGTGACCGGGCGTTTCCCTGACGCTATGACCGCCGTAACAATGTCGACCTCGGGTCAACCACGTGCTGGGTGGTTGCGGGTCGGGAACCGTGCAGTGGACGCGAGCAAATGTTGTCTTGTGTTGCTGTGATGTTTGTTAAGTTGTCGGCTTATTAGTACCGGTCAGCTACGCACATTGCTGTGCTTCCACGTCCGGCCTATCAACCCAGTAGTCTAGCTGGGAGCCTCTCCACCCAAAGGGTGTTGGAAACCTCATCTTGAAGTGTGCTTCCCGCTTAGATGCTTTCAGCGGTTATCACGTCCGAACGTAGCCAATCAGCGGTGCTCCTGGCGGAACAACTGACACACCAGTGGTTCGTCCATCCCGGTCCTCTCGTACTAGGGACAGCTCTTCTCAAGTTTCCTGCGCGCGCAGCGGATAGGGACCGAACTGTCTCACGACGTTCTAAACCCAGCTCGCGTACCGCTTTAATGGGCGAACAGCCCAACCCTTGGGACCGACTCCAGCCCCAGGATGCGACGAGCCGACATCGAGGTGCCAAACCATGCCGTCGATATGAGCTCTTGGGCAGGATCAGCCTGTTATCCCCGGGGTACCTTTTATCCGTTGAGCGACGGCGCTTCCACGAGCCACCGTCGGGTCACTAGTCCCGACTTTCGTCTCTGCTCGACATGTCTGTCTCACAGTCAAGCTCCCTTGTGCACTTACACTCGACACCTGATTACCAACCAGGCTGAGGGAACCTTTGGGCGCCTCCGTTACTTTTTAGGAGGCAACCGCCCCAGTTAAACTACCCACCAGGCACTGTCCCTGATCCGGATCACGGACCGAGGTTAGGAATCCAGAACGACCAGAGTGGTATTTCAACGATGACTCCACAACCACTGGCGTGGCTGTCTCACAGTCTCCCACCTATCCTACACAAGCCGTACCGAACACCAATACCAAGCTATAGTAAAGGTCCCGGGGTCTTTCCGTCCTGCTGCGCGTAACGAGCATCTTTACTCGTAGTGCAATTTCGCCGAGTTCGCGGTTGAGACAGTGGAGAAGTCGTTACGCCATTCGTGCAGGTCGGAACTTACCCGACAAGGAATTTCGCTACCTTAGGATGGTTATAGTTACCACCGCCGTTTACTGGCGCTTAAGTTCAGAGCTTCACCCGAATGGGTTGACCCGTCCCCTTAACGTTCCAGCACCGGGCAGGCGTCAGTCCGTATACATCGTCTTGCGACTTCGCACGGACCTGTGTTTTTAGTAAACAGTCGCTTCTCCCTGGTCTCTGCGGCCCTCAACGCTAACCCGCAAAGGGTTTCACGCCTCGGGCCCCCCTTCTCCCGAAGTTACGGGGGCATTTTGCCGAATTCCTTAACCACGATTCACTCGATCGCCTCGGTATTCTCTACCTCACCACCTGAGTCGGTTTGGGGTACGGGCGGCTCGAACCTCGCTAGGAACTTTTCTTGACAGCATAGGATCACCCTACTTCCCGCATACGCGGTCACGATCAAGCCTCGGGCACTCATGGGGCGGATTTACCACTCCCCGGCCCTGCGCTCTTCGACGTGGACAACCATCGCCACGCGGAGGCTACCTTCCTGCGTCCTTCCATCGCTTACCTACTACCAGATTGGGTCGCGCGTTCCACCACCCGCCCCAACACCCGAAGGTGCCAGGTTATGGGTGGCTTCAGGCGCTCAGCATCCCCGGATTCAGTACTGGGCGGTTCTTCGCCGGTTCCGGAATATCAACCGGATGTCCATCGACTACGCCTGTCGGCCTCGCCTTAGGTCCCGACTTACCCAGGGCAGATTAGCTTGACCCTGGAACCCTTGGTGATTCGGCGGAAGAGTTTCTCACTCTTCTTTCGCTACTCATGCCTGCATTCTCACTCGTGCCGGATCCACACCTCGATCACTCGGATGCTTCACTCCCGGCACGACGCTCCCCTACCCACCAACACGCCTGAACACCACCCACAAAGGGGTGGCGCTGAGCAAAGTGTTGGTGCCACAGCTTCGGTGGTGTGCTTGAGCCCCGCTACATTGTCGGCGCGGAATCACTTGACCAGTGAGCTATTACGCACTCTTTCAAGGGTGGCTGCTTCTAAGCCAACCTCCTGGTTGTCTTCGCAACTCCACATCCTTTCCCACTTAGCACACGCTTAGGGACCTTAGCTGGTGATCTGGGCTGTTTCCCTCTCGACTACGAAGCTTATCCCCCGCAGTCTCACTGCCATGCTCTCACTTACCGGCATTCGGAGTTTGGCTGACGTCAGTAACCCGGTTAGGCCCATCAGCCATCCAGTAGCTCTACCTCCGGCAAGAAACACATGACGCTGCACCTAAATGCATTTCGGGGAGAACCAGCTATCACGGAGTTTGATTGGCCTTTCACCCCTACCCACAGCTCATCCCCTCAGTTTTCAACCTAAGTGGGTTCGGGCCTCCACGCGGTCTTACCCGCGCTTCACCCTGGCCATGGGTAGATCACTCCGCTTCGGGTCTAGACCCAGCGACTAAACGCCCTCTTCGGACTCGCTTTCGCTACGGCTCCCCCACACGGGTTAACCTCGCCACTGAGCACTAACTCGCAGGCTCATTCTTCAAAAGGCACGCCGTCACCCACACACAAGGTGCAGGCCCCGACGGATTGTAAGCGCACGGTTTCAGGAACTATTTCACTCCCCTCCCGGGGTACTTTTCACCTTTCCCTCACGGTACTTGTCCGCTATCGGTCACGAGGTAATATTTAGGCTTAGCAGGTGGTCCTGCCAGATTCGTACGGGATTTCTCGGGCCCCGTACTACTCGGGTGGTCATGCACGCAGTCGAGGGTGTTTCGGCTACCGGGGTCTCACCGTCTACGCCAGGCCTTTCCAGACCCTTCACCTACACCACACGATTTCTCACTACGCACCAGGATGGTAGTCCCGGTCAACACAACTCCCACAACCCCGCAGCTGCAACCCCTACCAGGTCTCACACAACTACGGTTTAGCCTCATCCGCTTTCGCTCGCCACTACTCACGGAATCACATGTTGTTTTCTCTTCCTGTGGGTACTGAGATGTTTCACTTCCCCACGTTCCCTCCACACACCCTATACATTCAGGTGCGGGTGACCAGCGATGAAGCTGGCCGGGTTTCCCCATTCGGACACCCTCGGATCACAGTCTGGTTATCGACTCCCCGAGGCTTATCGCAGATTCCTACGTCCTTCTTCGGTTCCTCGTGCCAAGGCATCCACCGTGCGCTCTTAAAAACTTAACAAAAAGCAACAAAGATACAGATGCTCGCGTCCACTGTACAGTTCTCAACCAACAACCAGCCACCCACACCGACACGATCACCACACACCCACACCCACCACACACAACGTGATGACCATGAACGGGTATGACCCACGGCACCAGGGCCCCAGCCACCGAAAAACCCAACCCCACCCCCCACCACCACACGGGTGATCGGGGGTCACGGGGTCCGATCCTTCAGGACCCAACAGCGTGCTTGCACCACACCCCGACACCACCGCCCCAACCTTTCCCCACCACCACACCCCACCCAGACCCCCACCACAGCAGGGATCCAGACAAACAGGGCGTGGTCGTACTCGACCAGACACAGCAGCACCAACAGTGCAGCGACAGTTCCTTGATGTTCCACCCACGAGCAACCCCGGGCACCACACTCGGGTGCACCACGAGGCCACCCACACCCACCACCACAAACGCGCCGGCGGGTGTGAACGATGCTCCTTAGAAAGGAGGTGATCCAGCCGCACCTTCCGGTACGGCTACCTTGTTACGACTTAGTCCCAATCACCAGTCCCACCTTCGACAGCTCCCTCCCCACAAAGGGGGTTAGGCCACCGGCTTCGGGTGTTACCGACTTTCGTGACTTGACGGGCGGTGTGTACAAGGCCCGGGAACGTATTCACCGCAGCGTTGCTGATCTGCGATTACTAGCGACTCCGACTTCATGGGGTCGAGTTGCAGACCCCAATCCGAACTGAGACCGGCTTTCTGGGATTCGCTCCCCCTCACGGGATCGCAGCCCTTTGT